>NZ_JBEOVA010000023.1:0-144515 GCF_040295225.1 Streptomyces sp. NPDC002896
CTACCCTCATGCACGTCCCGAGCGAAGATCACCCCACCGAGTCGCCACACTCGAACCAATACTCACCTCGATCGATAGAGCAACGGCTTCTAAGCGTTGCTCAGCGTTGGGAGCCGGGCCGCCCGAAAGCCCCTACTCACCCCACCGGCTTCTCAAACTCCCCCCGCCACTCCCCGTCCCGATGCGCCCACCGCACCGCAGGCCGCACCGCGAGCCCCGCCGCCGCGAACAGGACCGCGAGCAGCGCCCACCCCGCCGTACCGTGCTGGACTGCTGTCAGCGTCACCAGTGCCGGACCCGTCATCATGCCCACGGCCTGGCCGGAGCCGAACACCCCCTGGTACACGCCGTGTGCCCGCGCGTCGGCGAGTTCGTAGCCCAGCGTCCAGCCTCCTGCCGCGGACAGGACCTCCGCCAGTACCTGGATCACCGCGCCTGCGGTCAGCGCGACCACCGCCCAGACCGGAGACAGGCCCGCCGACATCGCGTACACCGCGCATGCGGCGGCCAGGAGCAGCCCCGCAAGGCCCATCGCCTTTACTGCGCCCTGCACTTGGGTCGTTCTGCGGGCCGCCCGCACCTGGAGCAGCGCCACCAGCACGCAGTTGACGATCATCAACAGCGCCGCCGTCCAGCGCGGTGCGTCCGTCCGCTCGACGATCCACAGCGGCAGGCCGACTTCGGAGAGCGTGTACTGCACGACCAGTACCGCGTTCAGAATCGTCACCGCCAGGAAGGGAAGATCCCGAACCGCCCGCCAGCGGCTCTCAGCCGCGCTGTCGTCGCCAGCGGCCGGCCCGTCCAAGGAGGTCCCGTCCGCGTGGCGCGCCTCTACCGGCAGTCGCGCCACCAGCAGCGCGGGTGCCGCGAACGTCAGGGCGTTCACCAGAATCACCGTCACATACGCGGCCCGCGAGTCCAGCTGCAGTGCCACCGCACCGAACGCGCCGCCCACGCCCATGGCCACATTGGTGACCATCCGCAGATAGGCGCGGGACTCGACGCGGCTGGCGGCCGGCAGCGCGTCCGCGAACACCGCGCCCATGACGCTCCGGCTCGCCTGTATCAGCCCGGTGGCGAACACCACCGCGATCAGAAAGGCCGGATACGAACCCACGACCGTGTACGCCGCCGTGGCCAGCCCGCACCCGCCCCACAGCAGCGATGCCACGCGCGTGCTGCCCCACCGGTCGGACGCCCGTCCCGCGGGCACGCCGGCCGCCACGCCGACCAGACCGGCGACGGTCATGCCGATGCCGACCGCGGTCGTGTCGAGGCCGACGATGCGGGTGAAGTACAGAACGCCCAACGGGAAGTACAGTCCGTTGCCGAAGGCGTTGAGGAAGGTGAGCAGGGACAGTCGGGGCAGTACGGGTCCGGTGGGCAGCAGCCCGCCCGCACGGGTCGGTGGCCTGCCGGTGTCCTCGCCCTTGGCGTCACCGGTGCCGGAAGTGGCGGTACTCGTCGTCATGCGGTCAGCCAACCCGCTGCCCCGTCGGCCGGGACAATCATTTAGCGTGGCGCTCAATGATTGAGTTCCGATTCGGCGTTGGGGATCTGGCCACCACCTTGTTCGCGTACTCGCCCCTCAATGAGGCGGTGTTCTCGTTGCGCAGCTGGGCGGACCCGCACCGGTTCCCGCACCACCGCCCCTGGTTGCGGCGGCTGCGCCCCGCGTACGAACGGCAGGACACGGAGGTTCTGGGTGCGTTGGTGACGGCGCGCAGCTGGATCCCGGACTTCCTCACGCCGCGCCCGGCCCGCACCAGGGTGTCCTTCGCCGAGGGACTCGAGCAGCTTCGCGCCACGCCTGCCGAAGCCGTCGGTCCCGAATTCGAGCGGGCCTACGCGCGTAAGGACGCAGTGCCGCCCGTCATTGTCCGGGGCCTCGCCCGGCCGGAGGCGCTGCTGGAGCGCATAGCCGCCGCGCTCAGCGCCTACTGGAGCGACTGCCTCGCTCCGGACTGGTGGCCCAGGGCGCAGCCGGTACTCGAGGCCGACCTCGCCCACCGGTCGAAGGTCCTCGCGGAACAGGGCGCCGCCGGTCTCTTCAAGAGCCTCGCCTCGCGCCTGTCCTGGACCGGGGACACCCTGCGACTGATCCATCCGACCGCCCGTGACTGGCCGGAGGCGGACGTCCAAGTCGCGGGCCGCGGCATGGTGCTCGTCCCGACACTCTTCGCCCGCGGCGCGACGACCTCCATCGATCTCACGCTGCCGCCGCTACTACACTACCCGGCCCATGGCCGCGGCACGATCTCCGAGGAACCGCCGCCGGTCACCGACCGCGCCCTGACCCGTCTGCTCGGCCAGGCCCGCGCACGCCTGCTGCTCCTGCTCACGGAGCCGGCGTCCACCACCGAGCTGGCCCACCGGCTGGGCGTGACACCCGGCGCGGTCAGCCAGCATCTCGCCGTGCTCTACGACGCGGGCCTGCTCAGCCGTACCCGCAGCGGACGGATCGTGCGATACGCGCGCACGGCACTGGGCGACGCGCTGTGCCGATGAGCCGCCGGGTGTCGGCGTACCGATGCACGTCCTCAGCCAGCCCTGGGTTCCCGGCTGCGTGAGACCGTCGGACGGCGTGACGCCGCACGAACCGGTCCTGGATACTGGCGATCATGCGCGTCGACTTCGATCCCGAGGCCATGGGCCCCAACCGCTTCTACCGGCTGCTCACCGCGGTGGTGGTACCGCGGCCGATCGCGTGGGTGTCCACGATCTCGAAGGACTCCGTACCGAATCTCGCGCCGCACTCCTTCTTCACCGTCGCCTGCACCAAGCCGCCGATCGTGCAGTTCACGTCGGTGGGGCGCAAGGACTCGTTGCGGAACGTGGAGGAGACCGGGGAGTTCGTCGTCAACTTCTGCTCCGAGCCGCTGTTCGAGCAGGTCAATGCCACGGGCACCGACTTCCCCGCCGATCTCGGGGAGTTCGAGGCGGTCGGCATCGAGCAGGAGCCCAGCCTGCGGGTCAAGCCGCCGCGGGTGGCGGCATCGCCGGTGGCGCTGGAGTGCCGCCTGCACAGCACGCTGTGCCTGGGCGACTCGACGGTCGTATTCGGACGCGTGGTCCACGCCGTGCTGAGCGAGGACGTCATCGTGGACGGCCACCCC
Source organism: Streptomyces sp. NPDC002896 (assembly GCF_040295225.1). Classification (NCBI taxonomy): domain Bacteria; kingdom Bacillati; phylum Actinomycetota; class Actinomycetes; order Kitasatosporales; family Streptomycetaceae; genus Streptomyces; species Streptomyces sp. NPDC002896. The sequence continues at coordinate 3,117 of NZ_JBEOVA010000023.1, forward strand.
GATATCGAGTTGCTGCGTCCGCTCTCGCGCCTGGGCAGGAACGAGTGGGGCACCATGGGCCAGATCAAGGAGATCGCGCGCGTCCCGTACACCGTGTGGCAGCAGAACGGCAGCTGACCCGGCGGCCGCCCCACGCCCTTGAGTTACGCTCCATCACCCCGGCCAGGACCGTGGGCGAACCAGAGGTATTGGCATCCACTCGCCCGTTGGGGCGCAGGACGCGAGTCTTGGTCGCACTTTTGAACCACGCGCGTTCACGATGGCGCCGACGAAGGCCACAGCAGGGCCTCGCGCAGCGGAGGAGTGACATGTCAGTACACGCACCTACAGGCTTGGAGACCATTCGCACGCGCGCCGACCGCGGTGTACTGTACGCGACGTTCGACGCGCCGCCCCTCAACCTCATCGGCCCGGAGCTGGTACGGGACCTGGTGGAGTTGATCCGGGCGCTGGATGCCCCCTCCGACTTCGGGGCAGTGGTGTTCGACAGCGCTGATCCGGACTTCTTCCTGCCGCATGTGGATCTGACGAAGGTCGCCGAGTACACCGCGGAGGCTGCGAAGGCCGGCGGCCCCGGAGACGCATCACTGGGCATGCTGTTCCAGCGGCTGAGCCGGCTGCCGGTGGTCACCATCGGCAAACTGCGCGGCCGGGCGCGAGGAGCGGGCAGCGAGTTCCTGCTCGCCTGCGACGTGCGCTTCGCCTCGCGCGAGCGCGCCGTCCTGGGCCAGCCCGAGGTGGGTTTCGGCGCTTCGCCCGGCGCCGGTGGGGTCCAGCGGCTGGCCCGGCTGATGGGTGTCGGTCGCGCGCTCGAGGTACTCCTCGGCGCCACCCGACGCCGAACTCGACGCCTTCGTCGACCGGTTCGCCCACCGCGTCGCGGGCTTCCCGGCGGACGCCGTCACCGCGACGAAGGCTGCCGTCGCGCACGCGACCGCGCCCGCCGACGAGGAGCTCCGCGCCGCCGCGGTCGTCTTCCAGCACTTCGTGCGCGAGGGAGCCGTGGGCCGGCGCACCGCGCTGCTGTTCCAGCGGGGACTCCAGACGCGCGGCAAGACGGAGCTCGATCTCGGCGAGGTGATGGCCACCCTTCCCGCTGGCCGGTCGCACGACGAGGTGTCCTGACCACCGACGACCGGCACCATGCCTGACCCACGGCATCCGTGCGGGCTCCATCCGGATCCGGTACTCGAACTCGACCCGCCTGCGTGGGAGCAGTTCGAATTCTCCTCGTCGGTGGCGATCGGCTGGTTCGACACGCACCTCAAGACGGCAGTCAAGCGGTGACGCGCACCTGAGGTTCCTGAGCTCCCTGAACATCCGCGTTGGAGCCGCAGGACGTTCAGGGGCGGACCGGTAAGACGCCCTGGCGGGCGCCAGGCCCGGCTCACTCGAAGCCGTACCGCCGCGCCGACTCCTCCTCTTGGGCCAGCCGGTGGAGGGCCTGGAGCATCGGCTCGACGAGGATCGCTCCCAGGACCGCGGCCTCGACCTTCTCGGCCTCCGACGGGTGGGTCTCCACGAAGTCCAGGTCGAGGACAGCCGCCCGGTGCATCAATCGGGCGTAGGACACCAGTAGTTCGGCATCCCAGTCGTAGCCGAGCCGTCGGAACGTGGCGACCGCCACCACCAGCGACCGGTAGGCGGGAGAGATGGTGATCAGGGCCCGGGCGTTCGACCAGCCCAGCGTCTCCAGCAGCCGGTCCACCGCGCGGCGGGCGGCCTGCACGTACTCGTCCTCCGCGTCCGGTTCGGGGACCTGGGGCAACGCCCACAGGGCCGCGCCGAGCCGGATCGTACGGCCGAGGGAGTCGTCGTCGACGTGCCCGAGCACTTCCCGGACCGTCGCCACCGGCACGCGGCCGACCTGGATCATCGCGCGCACCAGACGCAGTCGGCGCAGATGGTCCTCGTCGTACTCGGCAGTGGTCGCGTTGACTTGGCGGCCGGGCACCAACAGCCCTTCGCGCAGGTAGTACTTGATCGTCGCGATGGACACGCCACTGCGCTCGCTCAACTCGGCCAGCCGCATCTCTTGCGCCCCTTCTTGGGAAGTGCCACTATCCAAGCACCGCACAGAAGGATAGTGCCGCTATCCGATCAGGAGATCCGGGGGTCGCCGATGTTCGCGAAGCCGATTCCGGGCCGCACCACCGCCGCAGCAGAAGGTGATGCGGTGGTCCTGCTGATCGGCATGCGTATCAACCACTTCTGGGCGGTGCACCAGTGGCTGCCGGTCATGCTGTCGATGTTTCGCATGCTTGGGGAGCTTGCCAAAGACAGCAGCCGGGGGCTGCTGGGGCGGATCCTGCTCACCGCCTCGCCGCGGACGTACTACGTGGTCCAGTACTGGGAGTCCAAGGAGAAGCTCTACGCGTACGCGGCCTCGCCCGACATGTTCCACCACAAGGTGTGGGCGATCACCAACCGCATGGAGCGTGCGGGCAAGGTGCGGCAGCACGTGGGGCTGTGGCGCGAGGCCTATGTCGTGCCCGAGGGCTCGTACGAGTCGATCTACTTCGACATGCCGCCATTCGGCCTCGCGGCGGCCACGGGGGTGCTGCCGGTCGAGAGCCGCGGACGGCGGGCCGCGGACAGGTTCGCGCACCGCTCGTCCGGGTCGCGCTCGTCCGGGGCGGCTGAAAAGGCCAGGTGACGGGGGAATCGGGGGGAACGAGGAGGGCCTGCCAGGGCATTGAGGCAGGCCCTCCTCGTACGGCTGCACCCGGTCGGCCGGGCTACTTGTGGGACTTGTCGTAGGCGTCCTGGTAGATCTGGAGGAAGCGCTTCAGTCCTAGCTGGTCGAGCTGGCTGACGTACGAGTCCCAGTCGGAGTCCAGTGGCTTCTTCCCGGTGATGAACTGCACGGCGCTCTGTTGCACGAACGTGCCGATGTTCGTTTGGGGTGTCGCGAGTTCGCGTGCCTGCGCCGGCTCGACCTGGCCGAGCCCAGGATCGCCTTGCCCGCGCTGTCCCCCTGCCGCTTCAGGGCGTCCGCGTTCTGGGTGAAGACGCTGCTGTCGATGAGGCCCTCGTCGTAGAGGGACTTGATGTACCGCAGGCCCTCGCGCCAGCCTGCCTTGTTGGCCTGGATGTCGGCCTTGCCGTGGTTGAGGACGAGGGTGGGGTTGGTGTCGGGGGTGGCGTTGCCGAAGGGTGTGTAGATGAACGGGTGTGAGACGCCTTCGGCGCCCCCCGGCCGGAGCCGTACCCCGGCGGCCAGCCCGGCCGCCGGTGGTTTCGGCTACAGCTTCTCGAAGAAGAACTCGTGCTTGAGGAAGGAGGTGTCGTACTCGTGGCCAGGGTGAGGCGGGATCAGCTGAGAGGCCTGGAACAGGCGCCAGCCGTCCTGCAGCGCGGCGAGGCCCGTCTTGTACGGCGGCTCATCGCCGTCGCCGGTCGTCGGGTGCGTGTTGCCGGTGCCGTCGTAGCGGGACCAGCCCACCACGTCGGAGTCGAGTGCCGAAGAGGCGAGGTACAGCACCAGGACCTGCTGGTTCATGCGTGGCTCCTGAGGGCGGGCCGGTTGTTGACGCGAGTGACCCAGTAGTCGATGTCGAACGTGTCGTCTCCGGTGAGCGCACGCCACAGCAGCACCCGGTTGTGGATCTCCAGCCGGGCGGTGGCGTGCTCGTACCACGGGAAGTACGTGTTGAGCTCCGCTGTGACGGCGGGGTCGTGCAGGTCGGATGTGTCCCAGAGACGGACCTGGGGCACGGTCGGGTTGAAGCGGATCTTGTACATGTAGCGCCGTCGTCCGGTGTCGTTGCGGCGCCCGCTGTGCCAGATCCCGTGGTGCACCAGGACGACGGTGCCGGCCGGGCAGGTCAGCCGGGTCTGCCCGCGCAGGTTCTGGACGCGCCCGACGTCGGTCTCGTTGATGCGGCGCAGATGGCTCCCCGGCACGCTGAGGGTGCCACCCATGTCGGGGGTCACTTCGCGGGGGTAGTACATGAGTTGGACGTCGAAGGCGTCGGGCCGTACGTCGATGATCGCGTCCCCGTGGAGATCCTGGGCGCTGCCCTCGCGCGGCTCGCGTACGTGCACCGCGTGGTGATCGACCGTCGGATCCGGGCCGACCAGGCTCTCCAGGGCCCCGGCCACGGCGGGGAGGGCGAGCAGGCGGTGGATGAAGGTGTCCCCTTGGAACGCCTTGGCCAGCGGAGTGCCGTACGGCACCGCGGGTATCCCCGTGGACAGGGTCGCGATGGCGTCGTCGTTCAGCTCCTGCGGCACGACCCCGTCCAGACGCAGGAAGCCCTGCGCCACCAAGCGCGCCACCTGGACCGACGTGAGCAGCTGTTTGGTGGTTGGCATGCGGCAAACGTAGAGCGCCGGCCCTTTGCAGTCGTGGGTTGCAATCGCCGACTACTGGTAAATTTCCGCCGCTATGAAGAGTGTGTCCCTGCTGCTGGACGAACCGCCCGAGGTGGTGAACGCCGGTGTCGGCGTCCACGGCGTCTCCACCGCGTATGAGGTCTTCCGGCTGCCCGACCTGTGGCAACTACACCTGTACAGCTACGTGGGCGAGCTTTCCGTCGGGGACGCCGTCCACGCCATCCGGCCCGGTCATATCAGCCTCGTCCCGCCGGACACCGAGGTGCGGTTCCACTACCGCGGCAGGTCGGAGCACCTGTACGCCCATCTGCGCCTGCCCGGCTCCGGCGCGCCGCACACCGTGCCGCTGATGCAGGATGCCGCGGCCGAGGGGGCGTTGCTGGCCGGCCTGCTCAGGCACGCGGTCGCCGCCATGCCGGTGTCGCCGACACGAGCCTCCGCCGAGGTCTGGGCGGTGCTCTGGCACATCACCCAGCTGACCGCTGCCGAACAGCCTGGGCGGCAGCACCCCGTCGTGGCCGCGGCCCAGGCGTACATCGAGGAGCATCTGGCCGCTCCGCTTTCCGTTCCCGGCATCGCTCGCGCGGCCGGGGTCTCGCATACGCATCTGACCCGCCTGTTCCGCGCCGAAACCAGCCTTACGGTCGTCGCCTATGTCCGCCGTCGGCGGCTGGAGCGCGCCCGCCATCTCCTGCAGGCCTCCACCCTGCCCATCCCCGCCGTCGCCGCCGCGGTGGGCATCGCCGATCTGCAGGCGTTCAACAAGGCCTGCCGCCGCGAACTGGGCGCGGGACCGCGCGCCGTCCGCGCCGCCGGCGTCCGGGTGGCGCGGGGATGAACGCACCGCCTCACCACGGCAGCATCGCAGGGCGCCGCTTCGGGTCTCGGCGCGGCCGTACGGTACTGGAATGCTCGGAGGGAACCGACGACCGCGTGCCCGCTGCGGCGTCAGCCGGTCGAAGAGCACGTCCTAATTGAGACAGTCGAAGATTTCGACCATGGCCGTGCCGGCGTTCGCGTTGGGCTTCTGGATCGGCTGCGGCTTGAGGTCGTTGACCCGGCGGTAGTACTCGGCTACACGCTTCTCGGTCGGCGACAGCTCCGGCTCGATCGCGGTGAGTACGTCGGCGTTGGCGGGCACGCCACGGTCGAACTTTTCGAGCGCGTCGAGCTGGTTGACCGAGATGACCCCGAGGCCGGCCTTGTGCACGGGAGCGGAGACTGCTCGATGGCGGCGCCGGCGGAGGCGTCCTCGATCGCAGCCTCGACGCTCGGCGTGCCGCCGCTGTCGCGCAGCTTGCGGACGAACTCCCAGTACTTTGCGGCCGTCTGCGCGGTGACGCCGATGGCGCTGCCGTCCTTGGCAAACCAGTCCTCGCCGTGCTGGCGCAGCCAGATGCCCATCATCTGGCCGTCGACGGGAAGCTGGCTGCCGGCCACCTCGGGCGTCGCCTTGGACACGGCTGCAGCGGTCTGCACGCCGCTCTTGGCCGATTCGGCTCTTGGTCTATGCGGCTTGTTCCTGGGCCTGCAGCCACAGGAGAAGGTGCCAGTCCTGGTCGTTGGCGAGGGGGTCGGCGGTGTGCGCGGCCCTGCCGTCGACGGCGGAGGGCATGACGAACGCGCAGGTGGCGGAGCCGTCCTCGCGGTAGTTGGCCATGTTGGCGCGCAGGATCGCCTCCGCGAGATGGTCGGTGTGCGGGGTGCGCAGCGTGGCCGGCAGGCGTAGGAGGGTGGTGGCGGTCAGAGTGCTCCAGTAGTGGGGGAAGACGTCTCCCCACAGCCGGTCGGTGCCGAACCAGAAGCCGTCCCAGTGCCGGATCGCGACACCGTGGAGGCGGGCGTGGGGCTGCGGGCCGCCGAAGGCCAGCAGCCAGGGCAGCCGCTCGGCGATGGCGTCGTGGAAGACGGGGTCGCCGGTCAAGGTGTGGGCGTCGCTGAGGAGGTCCAGCAGGGGGGCGACGATGGACTGCTCGTAGTTGACCTCGTGTGCGGGCAGCTGCTTGCCCATTCGTACGAACTGCCGGGCGCCGTCGAGTAGTTGGTCCCGTAGGGCTTGGGCCCGGTCGGTCTTTCCGGTGGCGTCCAGGCTGTCGCAGATGGCCAGTGTCGTCGGGGAGAGGCGGATGGACAGGTGCTTGGCACCGCCGAGTTCGAAACTGCGCTCGATGATGCGGGCGGCGCGGTCGAGGTCCTCTTCCCTGCCGTGGGCGCGGTGCCGGTCGTGGAAGAACTGGGCCAGCCACGGCGTGTCGTACAACCGGAGTTGGTGCTCCTGGGAGCCGCGTCGCGGGGCGTTGCTCTCGTCGAGCAGATAACGGCAGGCGAACTGGGACCAGCCCTCCAGCAGCGGGTCGGTCTCGTCCGGGTCCGCGAGGCCGCGGGCGGCGGCGGCCTGGAGCAGCAGCGGCATCGCGAGCCGCTCGGAGCCGTCCGTCCAGTCCTGCCAGCCGTTGGTGGTCTGGGTCAGGCCGGTCCGGGTGTCCACCGGTACGAAGGCGTGGGCGAGCAGGCCAGGCCGCTCACGGGCCAGTTGATGCTGCGCGATGTACGCGACCCGGCGCCGTACCATCTCCTCCAGCGGCAGGTGGAACAGGACCTCGGTGCGGGCGCCGTCCCCGATGTCCAGCGTGTAGCTGCCGTGGCGGGAGGCCTGCACCCGGTACCGGCCATCGGCCTCGACCTCCACCTTCACACCGGAGTCCGGGCTGCTCACCGAGGGCGCCTCGATGACGATCGGCTCCCTCAGCTCGGCGGCGTAGGCGGAGAACACAGCCGGCGCCGTGGTCGCGGCGGTGAAGTCCTCGACCGACGCGTACCAGCCGAGCTCCCACTCCAGAGTCGTCGACTCCCCCGGCCCCAGGTGGAGCACTGGCTGGCCGCCAAACGCTTCAGGATTGCGCGCCTGGTCGGTGACCAGCAGGACCAGGTGACCGCGGACATGGGAATTCGACCTCTGGTTGCGCGACTCCACCGAGTACGCCCGCACGGCCCCCTCCCGCACGATCAGGCCCAGACACCGGCCTTGCCCGGACATCGGCTGGGCCAGCGCCCACGCCCACGTTCCGCCGGTGAACAGGTGCGCGTGCACCGCCTGGTCCAGGGACTTCTCGGCCGTGTCGTAGAGGTCGGCGAAGGGAGTCTGAACACCCAGCCCTGTGATCGTCAGCGGCTCCTGCGCACTGTTCACGACCGTGTACCGCTCACGCATCACGTCCGCGTGCACGGAGCGCCGCACCTCGACGCGAACCCCCGCAAGCGGCGTGTGCACCGCCTCTATCACCCCCTTCGCCACCCGCAGTTCGGCGGGGGTGTGCCAGCGGGCGCCGCCCCGGTCCGTGGCCAGGTGCCCCGAACCCCACTGGTGCTCCACCGAGTGCCACACGGTGACATCAGTGTCGAGCAGGAACCGGCGGGCCCGGTCCTGCTCATCCACGAACTGCACGGGGGCGCCCGTAACCGGGTCGAGCGCCGCATACCCGGAACCAAAAACGAGAACATCCGGAACATGAACATCAACAGGCAGCAACGGAATGGACCTTTCAGTACGCCGTAGCCGTTCACAGGGGCTACTGCGGCAAAGTGGCGGGACGAGGCACTGGGAAGCTCATGGCTCACTGTGGAGGCCGTCGCGCAGGACCGCCGCGCCGAACGGTGGCAGGGGCAGGCGGCCGTCGACGGCTGCGGGGGCGTCGGGATCCAGGACGTCGACCGGCCTCGACGTGGTGGGGCCGAGGTCGATGGTCACCTCGTCGGTGGTGTGGTTGAGCAGGAAGAGGTGGTCGGTGCCGTCGGCGGCGCGGCGCCGGACGGCTTCGACGCCGTCAGGGGTGTCCATGACGGGGGCGACGCCAGCGCCGGTGACGCAGTCGAGGACGATGCGGCGCATGGTCTGCTGGTCGGGTGAGGTGCCGAGGTAGGTGGCGGTGCCGGTGCCGAAGCGGTGCCGGGTGGCGGCCGGGCGGCCCTTGAGTTCGCCCTCGGTGTAGACGGCCAGTGGCTCGGCGCCGTCGACTTCGATGACGTCCTGCCAGTCGGTGGCGGTGCCGGTGTGTCCGGCGTGCTGCAGGCCGTGGATTGCCCCCGGCTGCAGGGGGTTGAACTCGTCGATGGTGATGCCGAGCAGGTCACGGAAGGCGCCGGGATGGGCGCCGGGCCGTACCCGGTCGTACTCGTCGACGATGCCGGAGAAGTACGACATCAGCAGATGCCCACCGGCCCGCACGTACGCGGTGATGTTGTCGGCGCCGGCGTCGTCCACCAGGTAGAGGTTGGGCACGACGACCAGCCGGTAGCGGCTGAGGTCGGCGTGCGGGTGGACGAAGTCGACGGGGACGTTGGCGCCCCACAGCGGCCGGTAATGATCCAGGACCCGGGCGGTGAAGCGCACGTCGCTGGAGGGGTGGTCGGGGCCTTCCAGTGCCCACCAGTTGTCGTAGTCCCACACCACGGCCACCTCCGCCGGGTCGCAGGTCCCCCCGCTCAGCTCTACCAGTTGCGCCACGTCCTGGCCCAGGGCGACCACCTCGCGCCAGGTGCGGGTGCGGGTGCCGCCGTGCGGGACCATGGCCGAGTGGAACCGCTCGGCGCCGGCCCGGGAGGCGCGCCACTGGAAGAACATCACCGAGTCCGCGCCCCGGGCCACCGCCTGCAGCGAGCGCACCCGCAGCTGTCCCGCGGGGCGGGGCGAGTTGCGGCCGCCGGTGAGGTTGTTGCCGGTGGCCGACTCAAGCATCAGCCACGGCTTGCCCCCGCGCAGTGAGCGCATGAGGTCGAAGTTGTAGGCCGCCAGCAGCTGGCCTTCTGGGTCCCATGGCTTGGCGTAGATGTCGATCGAGACGACGTCTTCCTCAGCGGCCCAGCGCCAGTAGTCCAGGTTCTTGAAGGACCCCATGAAGTTGGTGGTGATGGGCAGGTGGGGGGTGTGGCGGCGGATGATGTCGCGTTCGGCGGTGTAACACTCCAGCGATGCCGCGTGGGAGAAGCGGTGGAAGTCCAGCACCTGGCCGGGGTTGGGACCCGACACCAGACGACTCCGGGGAGCGGGGGTGGCGACGTGGTCGAAGGAGTCGTAGCGCTGGCCCCAGAAGGCGGTGCCCCATGCGTCGTTGAGGGCGTCGATGGTGCCGTAGCGGTGGGCTAGCCAGCGACGGAAATGCGCGACGGAGACCGGGCAGTGACAGCCGAACCCGATGTACTCGTTGCCGACATGCCACATGGCCAGTGCGGGGTGGGAGGCGTAGCGCTCGGCCAGCCGTTCGGTGATCCGCGCCGCGTAGTGCCGGAAGACTGGTGAGGACTGGCAATAGTGGCAACGGGCACCGAAGGCGACCCTGCGGCCCTCGCCATCCACCGGCAGCGTCTCGGGATGCTCATGGGCCAGCCAGGACGGCGGCGCCGCGGTGGGCGTGGCCAGATCGACGCTCACTCCCGCCTCGGCCAGCAGGTCCATCACCTCGTCCAGCCAGCCGAACTCGAAGACACCGGGCCTGGGCTCCAGCAGGCCCCAGGAGAACACGCCCACGGTGACGAGGTTCACCCCGGCCTCGCGCATCAGACGGATGTCTTCCCGCCAGGTGTCGGCCGACCACTGCTCGGGGTTGTAGTCGCCGCCGTACGCCAGGCCCTGCAGTCGTTGCCGCAGGCCGGCCAGGCGTTCGTCGGCGAGATCGGGACGGGACATGGATGCTCCTTACAAGTCCTTCAGGTTGGTACGTACATCGAGCGCGAAGCACGGGATGGGTTGGCGGCCGGTCGGATGATCAGCGCAGCGGGCGATGGCGACGCGCTGCTGCTGCCCTCCGGAGAGGGTGTCGGTGGACTTGGTCCAGCAGCCACGACTGCTGACACACGACGGAGACCCATTGATGACTGCGATAGCCGTCGAGAACCTGGTGAGGGGAACAGGTGCAGGGGTGATGCCGAGGACGAGGAAGGTTGCCGTCGGCTCCTCGGGCTGCGGCAAGTCCACCCTGCTGAAGCCTGGTGTCCGCAGCCGCACCACGGTCTCGCCGATCAGCGCCTCGACGTCGGTGATCTCGCCCTTGAGTCCGTCGCCGGCGCTGATCCGGAACGATCCCGGCGGCGGTCCGACCACCCCTGGCCGCCCTCCAGCCCGGCGAGCGAGGCCCGCCAGTGTTCCGGCAGTTCGACCAGGGTGTCCTCGATCTCCACCGAGAAGATCGGGCCGTTCTCGCGTATGCGCCCGGGCAGCAGGTTCATGGGGGGCGAGCCGATGAACGAGGCCACGAACATGTTGGCCGGATTCTCGGCGAGTTCGGTCGCGGGACCGATCTGCTGCACCTGCCCGCGCGCGATGACCGCGACCCGGTCGCCCATCGCGAACGCCTCCGTCTGGTCATGGGTGACGTAGACGGTCGGTTTCCCCTTGTCGCGGTGCATCGCGAGGATGTCGCGGCGCACTGTCACCCAGCCGCTTGACCAGGTCACGCACCTCAAGACCAGGCATCCGAAACCTCCGTCGTACGGGGACGATCGAGCTCTGGGCGGCAAGGTACGCAGCGCCCGGCCCAATCAGGAAGATCTATGACAAACACGAAAATTTCGCTCGCTGTCCGGGGTGAGCAGCGGTGCCCGTGCGGCGGATCGCCGGTACACCGTCGGCCACACTCGCGGTGGTCCGCATGCGCAGGTGGGCCAACTCCCTGGCCCACGCGGCTGGGGCGAGCGCTGAACAGCGTTGCTCTCGCCCCTGGGCTCGTCAATCCCCTGAGCGTAATTTTCTGTGTGAATGTGTGCGGGACCCGATCCACGAGGGTTCGGATTTGGGGGTTCCAGGTGTCCGCCCCATGCCGGTCACACATCCCAGCACTTCGGCGCGTCCGGCGAGGCATCCTCCCAGGGGCGGCGGGATTGTGGCCGATGACCTGGGATTTTCCATCTTGAGCAGATCCACGGCAGCCGACCGTCCGGCCGTCGCGGGTCGAACCGGGACCCAAGAGCCTTGTGTGATCGATAACTTGCCTTCTACAGTCTGACGCACCACGTCCCGAGGAGCTTCCGCGATGCCTTCTCCTTCCGCGCTGACGCGCGGGGGCCACTGTGGAGCAGACCCACCTGTGCGGCCACCGCGACGAAGACGGGGTCCACACCCCGCCTCCGGCCTCCCCACCACCCGCGCCGCACAACTCGGCCCTGTGTGCTTTGGGTTCCGGTCCGCCGAGTTGCCCGAGGAGACAGCGTGACGATCACGCCCTGCCACCGGCCGATGCCGCGGCGCAGCCGGCGGCCGTCTCCTGGACGCCGCGTCGGGCGGCCCGGCGGTCACCCGGCGTCCACCTCGCGCACCGGCGCCGAGCCGGCGCCCGTTGGGGAAGCCGGCACTCGGCGAATGCCAGTGGCCTTCCGGCCCATAGACTGGTCAGCGACGGATCGGAACGTGCATACGAGGGGTTGCGCACATGGTCGAGAAGCCCTCGGCACCCCCGCGAGCCCAAGGGAAACGCCCGACGATCTACGAGGTAGCCCGGCTTGCCGGGGTATCGCACCAGACCGTGTCCCGCTTCCTGCGCAAGGACCCGACGATCCGGCCGGACACGGCCCGCAAAGTCGCCAAGGCCGTCGCCGAACTCGGCTACCGGCCCAACCTCGCGGCCAGGACGATGCGCACCCGCCGGTCGAACCGGATCGCCGTCATCATCCCCACCTCCGCAGACCGCTTCCCGCTGGGCCTCCTCAACGGCGCCGCCGCGGCGGCACGCGAAGCCGGTTACCTGCTCGACGTGGTCGGCCTCGAAGGCGACGCCGCCGCCCGCGCCGCCCGGCTGGAGGCGCTGCTGCAGCTGGACAGCACCGACGGCATCGTGTCCTTCACGTCGCTGGCGGAGAGCGCCGGCGGTCCGGCGCTGGCGGACTTCCCGGTGCCGATCGTCGTCGACGGCGTGTACGACGACAATCTGCGCTCGACCGGTGCGTTCGCCGACGCGTCGATGGCCGCTGACCTCCTGCGGCATCTGGCCGACCGCGGCCACCGCCGCTTCGTGCACGTCGCCGGTCACCCCGAGTGGGCCTCGGCACAGGCCCGGCGGGCGGTGTACGAGGCGACGATCGCCGACCTCGGGCTCGAGTCCTGTGCGGTGGTCGAGGGCGACTGGACCCCGCAGTCCGGCTGGAAGGCGGCGACCCAGGTCATCGCGGGCTCCGGGGCGACGGCCGTGTTCGCCGCCTCCGACCCGGTGGCGTTCGGCGTCATCTTCGGCCTGCAGAGCCTGGGCATCAAAGTGCCGCGTGACGTCAGCGTGTTCGGCTGGGACGACGATCAGCTGAGCCGCTGCTTCCGGCCGACCCTCACCACCGTCGCCGTGGACCGCGAACGCCAGGGACGCGAGGCCGTGCGCCGGCTACTGGCCCTGCTGAACGGTGAGCCCCCCGTCAGGCCGCTGGAGGCAGCCGAACTCAACCGCATCATCCTGCGCGACTCCACGGGGCCCGCTCCCAAGCGCGTCGTCTGAACAGGGTTTCAGCACTCTGAAGACGCGCGGCACCCATTGATCGAGCCGGGCGCCGAAGTCCGCCGCTGAAGCGATTTCAGAGGCCGAAAGCGCGCCGGCGTCGTCAAGGCCGGCGACGAAGTCGACGTCAGCCCAGCCGCCCCGGAACAAGACCACGGACAACTCGGCCTCCGCCGGACCGGAGATGAGCACACCGATCGCTTCCGGGTCATGCACCTGCGCTCTGTCCGTCTCCAGCGGCTGAGGCCACGAAGTGGCTGCGTCCCTCCAGGTCACCGGCCCTACCTTGAGGCCGGCCAACAGCCAGCGGGCAGTCCGCTCAGCCACCACGGCAGCCGCCTCGTCGAGATCAACGACTCTGTCCATGAGGGGGATGATCCCTCATGCCCAACCATCGACGACTCCCTCGAACGAGCCTGGCTCGCGGCGGCGCCCCGCGCCAGCTGTCCACTGGTCCGCCTGATAAGAGCCCACTCACACCCACGGCCTTCGCACGGTCCCCGTCCCCATGCCTGACTCAGCACGGCGCAGGATCGTGCGAAGGCCGCTTAGATACCCGGTGAACAGGGCTCTCAAGTTCGAGACTCGTTCGTCCCTGGAAGGTACAGAACAAGCTCAGGTCCGGGGCGGGGCGGTCGGTTCCGCAGAGCGGGTGAGGGTGCGCGTCTAGAGGAAGTTGACATTCTGGGCGAGGGCGAGGCGGCTCGAGTAGTTGATGGTGTTGGTGGCCGAGCGCATGTAGGCGCGCCAGGCGTCGGAGCCGGACTCGCGGCCGCCGCCGGTCTCCTTCTCGCCGCCGAAGGCGCCGCCGATCTCGGCGCCGGAGGTGCCGATGTTGACGTTGGCGATGCCGCAGTCGGAGCCTTCCGCGGACAGGAAGAGTTCGGCTTCCTGCTGGTCGCGGGTGAAGATGCTCGAGGACAGGCCCTGCGGGACGTCGTTGTGCAGGGCGATGGCCTCGTCGAACGTGTCGTACGTCAGCACGTAGAGGATCGGGGCGAAGGTCTCTTCCCGTACGACGTCGGTCTGCTCGTCGACGCGGACGATGGCCGGCTCGACATAGGCGGCGTGGGGCGCTGCGTCGGCCAGGCGCCGGTTGCCGCCCGCGAGGATCTTGCCGCCCTGCGCCTGTGCTCGGGTGAGGGCGTCGTGCATGCCGTCGAGGGCCTTGGTGGAGATGAGCGGTCCGACGAGGGTGTTCTCGTCGAAGGGGTCGCCGATGGGGAGCTTGGCGTACGCGGCCGTCAGGCGCGCGATCAAGGTGTCGGCGATGTCGCGGTGGACGATCAGGCGGCGCAAGGTCGTACAGCGCTGTCCTGCCGTGCCGGCGGCGGCGAAGACGATGCCCTGTACGGCGAGGTCGAGGTCGGCGGAGGGTGCGACGACGGCGGCGTTGTTGCCGCCGAGCTCCAGCAGGCTGCGCCCGAAGCGGGCCGCGACGCGGGGGCCGACCTCGCGGCCCATGCGCGTGGAGCCGGTCGCGCTGATGAGCGCGACGCGCGGGTCGTCCACGAGCTTCTCGCCGATGATGCGGTCGCCGAGGAGGAGACGGTGTACGTCGCGGGGCGCGCCGACCTCTTCTGCGGCCTGCGCCAGTAGCCGGTCACAGGCCAGGGAGATGAGCGGGGTGAGTTCGGAAGGCTTCCAGATCACGGTGTCGCCGCAGGCCAGGGCCACGGCGGTGTTCCACGACCATACGGCGGCGGGGAAGTTGAACGCGGAGATGACGCCGACGACACCGAGCGGGTGCCAGGTCTCGGCGAGGCGGTGGCCAGGGCGCTCGGAGGCGATGGTTCGGCCGTAGAGCTGGCGGGACAGGCCCACCGCGAAATCACAGATGTCGATCATCTCCTGGACCTCGCCGAGCGCCTCCGAGCGGATCTTGCCCGCTTCGATGGTGATGAGGTCGGCCAGGTCGTTCTTGTGCTCGCGCAGCAACTCGCCCAGGCGGCGGACGAGTTCGCCGCGCTGAGGGGCCGGTGTGGTGCGCCAGGTGAGGAAGGCCTCGCGGGTGGCGCTGACGGCCTCCTCGGTGTCCGCGACGGTCGCGGCCGTCAGGCCGAAGAGGTTCTCGCCGGTGAGGGGCGTGCGGGCGTGGAAGTCGGTGCCTTCCTGGACGGTGACGCCGATGCGCTCCAGGCCGGCGCGGGCACGGGCGCGCAGGTCCTCGGTGGTGGACAGCGTGGTGCTGGTCATGATGCTCCCTTGGGGGTTGAGGGGTGAGGAGGGCGGATCGGCGGGTCATCCGAGCGCGCCGTCGAGGTCCAGCTCCCGGGCCACCTGGGCGAGGGAGTGGTTCTGCTGCTGCTCGTAGAGGGCGAAGGGGTCGAGGACTTCGCGGTCGATGGCGCCGGAGAGCCATGCGCTGTCGTAGGCGGCACCTTCCTGGTCGTTGTCCCTGGAGCCCTCACCGCTGAGGTTGGACTGGAAGATGCCGGCCGCGGAGCGGGGCAGGAAGTCCTCGTAGACGACGGGTTCGGCTCGCACCCAGCCCTGTTCGAGAAGCTCGCCGAGGCCGGTGGGCGGGTGGCGTCCGTCCCGCGGCCGGCCGGGCGCGACCTGGTAGGTGAAGTACGCCAGCCCCTGGGTGGCGAGTTCGTGCTCGCTGCCGGGGACGTGCTCGGCCCACAGGGCCCGGGAGAGTTCGGTCCGGTCCTCCCCCAAGCTCTCGGCTTCGCTCGAGCAGGGGGGACCCCCATCGGGGTGAAGGGCTGCCTGCTCGTCGACGAGGGCGAGCAGGTGGTCGTAGAGGGTCCGGCCGTCGCGGGTGAGGGCGATGCCGCGGGCTTCGACCTCGCCGAACCGCACGCGCAGGGCGCCGCTGATCACGTTGCCGTCCGGGGTGCGCAGGGCACGGGGTTCGGCCAGCGCCCGGAAGGACGTCTGGCGCAGCAGCACGTCGGGACCCTTCCAGTTGGGGGGTCCCTGAATGGTGTCGATCATCTCGATGCCGCGCTCGGTCATGCGCCGGTAGAGCTCGTCGATGTCCAGGACGCGCGGGGTGAGGTGGTTGATGTGGGTGCTGCGCACGCCGCCGATGTCCGCGGCGACGGCGGAGACCTTCTCCAGGGTCTCGTACCAGGCCTTGTCGATCGGCTCGGTGGACAACTCAAAGGCCTGGACGGCGAGTTGGAGGAAGCGTTCGGCGTCGGCGTCCGGCAGTTCCTTGTCGGCCTCGGCCCGGTCGGCCAGGGCGAGCAGCTCCGACGGGAACAGCTCGCGGCCGGCGAGGAAGGTCTCCAGGCGGGAGCGCAGATCGGCGTCGAAGAACCGGGGGTCCGCGGGGGTGAGCATGGACGTAAAAACGCGGAAGGGGTTGCGTGCAAGCTCGTCGCCGTCGACGGGACGGAACGCGGTCGACACGACGGGCACCGCGCTGGAGGCGGCTTCACGCAGGTCGTAGAAGCCGACCGGGTGCATGCCCAGGGCGCCGAAGACCCGGGCGACCTGCTGCAGTTCACCGGGGGTGCCGACGCGGATGGCGCCGTGGCGTTCCGCGGTCACGCGGCTGATGGAGCCGAGTCGTTCGGCGTCGGCACCCTGCGCCCGCAGGACGTCCTCGTTGACCTCGCGCGAGACGTCCACGAGCGTGGTGTAGGCGGGAACCTCCCGCCCGTACATGTCCGAGAGCCGGGCGGCGAAGGCCGCTCGCAGCTGCCACTGGCTGATCATGGAAGGGTCTGCCTTTCGAACAGGGGGTTCACACCACGTGGGCTTCGGGGCGGGTCTCGGCCCCGGTCCGGAAGCGGTCGGCGCTGAGGGGGGAGATGTCGACGAACGGTTCACGGTCCAGGTAGAGGTCGCGCATGATCTCGCCGACAGCGGGTCCCTGCAGGAAGCCGTGGCCGGAGAACCCTGCGGCGTACAGGAAGTTGCCGAGCTCGCTCGAGCGGCCGATCAGGGCGTTGTGGTCGGGGGTGACCTCGTACAGTCCGGCCCAGCCGTCGGCTACCTCCATGTCGGCCAGTTCGGGTGCCCGGTGGCGTGCGACGTCCCTGAAGAGCTCGAGCCACTCCGGGGTCCAGGTGGTGTCGAAGCCGTCCGGCTGGTCGGGGTCGGCCAGGCCGAACAGCAGGCCGTCGTCGCTGTTGTGGAAATAGGCCGACGACGCGAAGTCGATGGTGAAGGGAATGCGGGGTGCGGGGGGCGTGAGCGGCTTGGTGAAGGCGAGCTGGCGGCGTACCGGCCGCACCGGCAGGCTGATGCCGACCATGTCGCCGATCTGCCCCGACCAGGCGCCCGCCGTACAGATGACGGTGGAGCAGGCGATGCGGCCGCGATCGGTGTGGACGGCGGTGACCCGGTCGCCGGCGGTGTCGATGCCGGTCACGTTGGTATGCGTGGCGAAGGTGACACCGGCCCGGGCCGCGGCGTCGGCGTATCCACGGACGACCAGGCCGGGGCGGGCGTGGCCGTCGGTGGGCGAGTAGACGGCGGCTACGAGTCCGTCGGTGCTGATATAGGGACACAGCTCGCGGGCCTCGTCCGGGTTGACCATGCGGCTGGGGACGCCCAGATCGTTCTGCGTCTTGACGCTCACCTCGAACTCCGCGGCCTGCCGGTCGGTCGTGAGCAGGAAGAGGTAGCCGACGCTGTCGAGGCGGATGTCGGCGCCGGGGCGGTGCGGGAAGTCCTGGAAGGCCCGCAGGCTCCTGCTGCCCAGTTCGATGTTGAGCGGGTCGGAGAACTGGGCGCGCACGCCGCCGATCGGCTTGCCGGAACTGCCGAAGCACAGGTCGCCGCGCTCGACCAGAACGATGTTTTTCACCCCCGCTTCGGCGAGGTGGAACGCGGTGCTTGCACCCATCACGCCACCGCCGATGATCACGACATCGGCGGTCGGGGGAACGGTGCGGAAGGTGGATGACGTGGACAAGAGGCCGTCCCTTCCAGAGGCCGACGCCAGAGCTGAAGAGGGATCAGTTCGGGGCGTGGCTTGGGCTGTCAGTGGGTGGAGAGACGCTGATCAGCTATCTGCCCGTCATCGTGGCGCAACCCAACCGTTGACGTCTATGAACAGTTAGTGCATCTGATCTATTAGGGTCTCTATATGGACTGGACGAGTTCCCAGCTGCGTTCCCTGGTGGAGCTGACCAGGCGCGGAACCATCACCGCGGTGGCCCAGGCCCTGGGCTACACCCCCGGCGGGGTCTCCCAGCAGATCGCCGCGCTGGAGAAGGCCACGGGCATGGAGCTGCTGCAGCGGGTGGGGCGCCGGGTGGAACTGACCGACGCCGGGATGACGCTGGCCCGTCATGCCGAGCGGATCCTGTCCACGGAGGCCGAAGCCGTCGAGGCCCTGGAGCGCAGCCGGGGCGAGATCTCCGGGGTGCTGCTGGTCGGTCTGTTCGCCACGGCCGCCGCCGAGATCCTGCCGCTGGCCCTGCAGCGGGTACGCGAGGCCCACCCGGGACTCGCCGTGCACAGCCGCGACATGGACGTGGACGAGGTGTACGACGCTGTCGCCTCCGGCGCCGTGGACCTGGCGCTCGGCCTGGACTATCCCGATGTACCCATCCCCCGCGATCCGGCCCTGCGAGTGATGCAGCTGTACGGGGAGCGGTTCTCCCTCGCGGTGCCCACCGGGTGGATGGACGGCGAAGAGATCTCCTTGGCCGACACCCAGAACCTGGTATGGATCCTGCCGTCCGCCGACAGCTACTACGGCCGCGCGGTGCGCACCGCCTGCCGACGGGCGGGCATCGAACCCGATGTCCAGCACGAGGTGACGGACACCGCGGCCACCCTGGCGCTGGTCGAGGCTGGTATCGGGGTCAGCACCGTGACGAATCTGATGCTCAGGCTGCGCGCCTCGCGGTTCGACGTGGTGCGGCTGCGCGAGAGCGTCGAGCGGCACATCGTCGTGGTGTTCCGCTCCTCCGCAGAGCGCCGCCCCACGGTGGCCGCGCTGGTCGACGTCCTGCGGGCGGTGGCCGGAGCCCGGCGCGATCCACCGAGGTAGAGCCGCGCGACCTGTGCGCATCAGTGTTGCTTGCCCTCAGGGACGGAAGCTGTCGGGCTCAACCCTCTTCTGCTGACGGAGACCTGTGCGTGATGGTTTCGGGCCAGTGGTGACCCCCGCCACGACGGCGGCCGGTCGTGCCGCCGTTGCCTCACAGGGAGCGAGCGATGTCCCCCAACCACACCCCGAAGTCCGGGCTTCCCGCCTTGCTGGGAAGAGGACCGCAGGGAGTCTTCAGGCGAACACTTCCCTCCGAGCAGCCCACCGGTGAGCGCATGGTGCGCACGCTCGGTCTCACCCAGCTGACGATGATCGGCATCGGCGCCATCATCGGGGCGGGCATCTTCAGTCTGGCCGCGGCCGTGGCCCGGGACGTCGCCGGTCCCGCCGTTCTGATCTCGTTCCTGGTGGCCGGGGCCGCGTCGCTGTGTGCGGCCTTCGCCTACGCCGAATTCGCCGGCATGGTTCCGAAGGCCGGCTCGTCCTACACCTACTGCGCCGCCGTCCTCGGGGAGATCGTCGGCTGGATCGTGGGCTGGGACCTGCTGCTGGAGTACACCGCCATCGTCGCCGTCGTCGCGATCGGCATGTCGGGCTATCTGGGGTTTCTGCTGGACGCCGTCGGCATCCACCTGCCCACCTGGGCCCTGGGTGCCCCCGGCACAGGGGCCGGACACAAGATCGACCTACTCGCTGTCGTGATCTGTCTCGCGGTGGCCTGGCTGCTGACCCGCGGCACCCGCACGTCGGCCCGCGTGGAGACGGTGCTGACCATTATCAAGATCGCCATCGTGCTGCTGGTGATCGTGGTCGGCTTCACCAAGGTCAACGCCGACAACCTGCACCCCTTCGCGCCGTTCGGCCTCGGCGGGGCCTTCACCGGCGCTGCGACGGTCTTCTTCGCCGTGTTCGGCTACGACGCACTCAGCACGGCCGCGGAGGAGTCGGTGGAGGCACAACGCAAGCTGCCCAAGGCCATGCTGCTCTCGCTGGCGATCTCCATGGCCCTCTATGTCCTGGTCTGCATCGTGCTCACCGGCATGCAGCACTACACCGAACTGAACCCGGGCAGCGGCATCTCCAGCGCCTTCGCAAGCGTCGGGCTGAGCGGGCTGGCCAACGTCATCGCGGTCGGCGCGGTCATCGGCATCGTCACCGTGACCTTCTCCTTCATGATGGGCGCCTCCCGCCTGTGGTACGCCCTGAGCCGGGACGGGCTGATGCCCGCATGGTTCGGCGCCATCCACCCCAAGCGCAAGGTCCCCCACCGCGCCACCTGGGTCATCGGCGTCGTGTCCGCTCTGCTGGCGGGGGTGCTGCCGATCAACGCCGTTGCCGAACTCACCAATATCGGGGTGCTGCTGGCCTTCGTGGTGGTCTCCGCTTCCGTGCTGATCCTGCGCTACAAGAAGCCCCACCTCAAGCGCGGCTTCCGCTGTCCGGGCATGCCGGTCGTGCCCGTCCTCGGCATGGTCTTCTCGGTTTGGCTCATGTCGTTCCTGGAGTGGGAGACCTGGGTGCGGCTGGGAGGCTGGCTGGTCGTGGGCCTGGTCATCTACGCCGCCTACGGCTATCGCCGCACCCGCAAGGTCATGCCCGGCGGCTCGGTGGATCTCGACGCCCTTGACGAGATGTCCGACTCCGACGAGCCGGAGCCTCGGCCCGAACCCGTACCGGCCCCGTAGCCGTCGGGCTGTCGACGCTGGTACGGCGGTCCTCCCTGGCCCGGGACACCGGGGAGGTACCGCCGAAGTGGTCACGCCGACTCGGCCGGATGCAAAAACGGCTCATCGGCGGGCACCGCCCGACGCAGGGCGTCCAGCACGGTGGCAAGCAGCGGATTACTGTTCTCGCTCCGATGCAGGGCCATCACCTCGCGATGTGCGGAACGCTGGGTGAGCCCGGTGGCCTCGATGCCTTCGCTCGGCGCGTGGCCGAGCGCCGGGACCACCGCCACTCCGAACCCCGCAGAGACCAGCTCCCGCACCACGTCGTAGTTGTTGCTGCGGAAGGCGACCGCGGGATCGTACCCGGCAGCCGCGCACAGCCTGTTGAGCGACAGGGCCCCGGCGGTGCCCTCCCGGCTGGTGATCCAGCGGGCGTGCACCAGGTTCGGGAGCTTCGCGCTCAAGCTGCTGTCGCGGGCACGCAGCAGGACAAGGTCTTCACGCAGGAGCAGGTGGCGGGTCAGGCCGTCGGGCCACTGCCGCGGGCTCAGCCCGTACTCGTAGACCAGTGCGACATCCAAGTCGCCATTGCTGAGTGCGGCGATGAGCTCTTCGGGCTCGCCCTCCTCGAGCTGTATCTGCGCGCGCGGATGGGTTTCCACGAGCGCCGACAGGGCGGAGGGCACGAGCCGGACGCCGGCGGTCGGGAAGCTGCCGAGCCTCAGCCGGCCGGTGGCGCCGCTGGCGAGCTCCTGCACCTCGTAGTCCAGATCGTCCAGGGCGGCCAGCACGCGAGCGCCGAGGTCGACCAGGCGGTGCGCCGCGGCTGTCGGACGGATCCCATGGGCCTCCCGCTCGAACAGGACCAGCCCACTCTCCTTCTCCAGGGCGGAGATCTGCTGGGAGATGGCAGACGCGGTGTAGCCGAGGTCGCGGGCCGCGATGGCGAACGACCCGCTGCGGACGACGGCCTTCAGCGTGAGCAGGTGCAGGGGCTTCAGCAACGTGGACTCCTTGGAGAGCTCGACGGCGAGCATAAGCATCTATTGCCCTGGCAGGTCAATTCTTTCGCGCTGCTGGGCCTTGTGGGCCGCCCTGCCCGACCCACATCGTGGGGAGGACCTGGTCGAACGTGACTGGTGAGCAATGAAGGAGCAAGCACAGTGACCACGACAGTTCAGGGCAGCGGCAGCCTCGATGCGACGGCTGTGGCCGCAGCTCTCGTCCAAGGGGACTGCGGCGAGGTCGCCGGGGACGCCGGCCGCCGGGCACAGTACTCGGCCGATGCCTCGAACTACCGTCAGGTCCCGCTGGCGGTGGTGTTCCCCCGCGAGCGGCAGCACGTCCTCAACGCGATCTCCGTCTGCCGACGTCTGGGTGTGCCGATCACATCGCGTGGAGCGGGCACCAGCACATCCGGGCAGGCGGTCGGATCGGGTGTGGTGCTCGACTTCTCCCGCTACTTCAACCGGCTGCTGGCTCTGGACCCGCAGGCACGGACAGCGACGGTGGAGCCCGGCATCGTCCTGGACGATCTGCAAACGGCCGCTTCCGGGCACGGCCTGCTGTTCGGCGCCGATCCGTCCACCCACAGCCGCTGCACGCTGGGCGGCATGATCGGCAACAACGCCTGCGGGACCCATTCCGTCGCCTGGGGCCGCACCGCGGACAACGTCCTGGAACTCGAGGTGGTCACCTACCGGGGCACCGTGGTGCACCTCGGCGAGATGACCAAAGACGAGATCGACGACGCCATGGCCGCGGGCGACGACCGCGCACAGCTCATCGCGTCCCTGTACCGCCTCGCCCAGAACAACCTGGCGGTACTGCGCACCAAGCTGGGGCAGTTCCCGCGGCAGGTCTCGGGCTACGCCCTGGAGCACCTGCTGCCCGAGCGGCGCTTCAACCTCGCTCGGGCCCTCGTCGGCAGTGAGGGCACTCTGGCCGTCATCCTCTCGGCGACCGTCCGCCTCATCTCCCCGCCCCCGGCACGGGCATTGGTCGTCCTCGGCTTCCGTGATGCCTGCGCCGCGGCAGATGCGGTACCCGCCCTGCTGAAGCACCGACTGCTGGCCCTTGAAGGACTCGACCAAGCGCTGACCGACATCGTCACGCGGCCGGAGACGCGCGCCGCGATCGACACCCTGCCCGCTGCCCAGGCCTGGCTGTTCGCCGAACTCGGAGGCACCGCTGACGAGCTGCCCCTCCGGGCCACAGCTCTTTCCGAGACCGCACGGCAGGCCGCGGGATTCACCGGCAGTGAGGTCATCATCGATCCCGCGCGTGCCCGGCGGCTGTGGCGGATCCGCGAGGACGGAGCAGGCCTGGCCACGCGTCTGCCCGACGGCTCCGAGGCTTGGCCCGGCTGGGAGGACGCCGCCGTCCCACCCGACCAACTGGGCTCCTACCTGCGCCAGTTCACCCGTCTACTGAAGCAGCACGATCTGCAGGGCGCGGTCTACGGGCACTTCGGCGAAGGCTGCCTGCACGTCCGCATCAACTTCGACTTCACCACAGAGCAGGGCACCGCTGTCTTCCGTGCCTTCGTCATCGACGCCGCCAAACTGGTCTCCACGCACGGCGGTTCCCTTTCCGGCGAACACGGCGACGGCCAGGCCCGCTCCGAACTGCTGCCCCTGATGTACGGGCCCGACATCATCGCCCTGTTCGAGGAGTTCAAGAACATCTGGGATCCGGACAACGGTCTCAACCCCGGCATGATCGTGCGGCCGCTGCCGGTCGACGGCAACCTCCGGGTCAGCCCGCACCGCACCCCGCTGCCCCTCACCACGGTCTTTCCGTTCCACGCCGACGACGGCGACT
Source organism: Streptomyces sp. NPDC002896 (assembly GCF_040295225.1). NCBI lineage: Bacteria > Bacillati > Actinomycetota > Actinomycetes > Kitasatosporales > Streptomycetaceae > Streptomyces > Streptomyces sp. NPDC002896. The sequence continues at coordinate 26,378 of NZ_JBEOVA010000023.1, forward strand.
TCGCCAAGGCCACCCGCCGCTGCGTCGGCGTCGGCAAATGCCGCTCCGCCAGTCACCGCGGCGACGTCATGTGCCCCAGCTACCGCGTGACACTGGACGAGAAGGACTCCACCCGTGGCCGCGCACGCCTGCTGTACGAGATGACCCAGGGCGAAGTGATCACCGACGGCTGGCGTTCCACCGAAGTCCGCGACGCCCTCGACCTGTGCCTGTCCTGCAAGGGGTGCAGTGCCGACTGCCCGGTCGGCGTGGACGTCGCCACGTACAAGTCGGAGTTCCTGTACCACCACTACAAGGGCCGTGTCCGGCCCGCCTCGCACTACACCATGGGCTGGCTTCCGCTCCTGTCCCGGTTGGCCGCCCGGATGCCACGGCTGGTCAACGCGCTCACCTCCTCCCGGCTGGCCCCGCTCATCAAGCGGCTCGGCGGCATCGCCGTCCAGCGCGATATCCCACGCTTCGCGCACGAGACCTTCCTCGCCTGGTTCCGCGCCCGCATCCCTGCGGGCGACGGGCATCGCGGCCCGGTCATGCTGTGGGTCGACTCCTTCAACAACCACTTCACGCCCGAGGTCCTCAAGGCCGGGGTCGCCGTGCTGGAGAGCGCCGGCTTCCGCGTCCAGGTCCCGGACGGGACCCAGTGCTGCGGACTGACCTGGATCACCACCGGGCAGCTGGGCATCGCCCGCCGCATCGCCCAGCGCACCGCAGCCGCTCTCGCCCCCGCCGTCGAGTCGGGCATGCCGGTCGTCGGCCTGGAACCCAGCTGCACCACAGCGCTCAGGAGCGACCTGCCCGAACTCCTTGACGGCAACGACAACGCCCGCGCCCTCGCCCAGGCCACCGTCACCCTCGCCGAACTACTCGTCCATCACGCACCCGACTGGCAGCCCCCGCGCATCGACGCCCGATCGATCAGCCAGACCCACTGCCACCAGCACGCCACCTCCGGCTTCAGCGCCGACAGTGCACTGCTGCGCCGCATGGGCGTCGACAACACCACGCTCGATTCCGGTTGCTGCGGCCTGGCCGGCAACTTCGGCTTCGAACGCGGCCACTACGACGTCTCCGTCGCCGCAGGCGAACAGGTCCTGCTACCCGCCGTACGGGAAGCGGCCCTCGACACGCACGTCCTCGCCGACGGTTTCAGCTGCCGCACCCAGATCGCCCAGCAGACCGACCGCACCGGAACCCACCTCGCGCAGCTCATCGCCCGCGCACTGCCCCCGGCCGACACCTCCGCCTGACCCGCACCACACCTCCTCCACCGACACCGACACCGACACCGACACCGACACCGACACCGAAAAGGAACACGCTGTGACTGACGCACTCTCCCTCGTCGACGACTGGGGCCCCGAGAAGATCGTCGTCGTCTCCCACCGACGCACCGGCATGAAAGGCGTCCTGGTCATCGACAACACCGCCCGAGGCATAGGCAAGGGCGGAACCCGCATGAGCCCCCACGTGACCGTCAGCGAAGTAGCCCGCCTCGCCCGGGTCATGACGTGGAAGTGGGCCAGTGTCGACCTCTTCTACGGCGGCGCCAAGGCCGGCATCGTCGCCGACCCCGCCTGCCGCGACAAGGAGGCGATCCTGCGTGCGTTCGCGCGGGCGCTGTCCAACGAGGTGCCCCGCGAGTACGTGATGGGGCTGGACATGGGGCTGACCGAGAGCGACGCCGCGATCATCCAGGACGAGCTGGGCGACCGCGGAGCCGCCGTCGGCACACCCGAACACCTCGGCGGCGTGGCGTACGACAAACTCGGCGTCACCGGCTACGGGGTCGCCGAGGCAGCCGATGCCGCAGCCCAGCGCCAAGGGCTGCCCCTGACCGGATCCCGCATCGCCATCCAGGGCTTCGGCGCCGTCGGCAGCGCGGCCGCCCAGCGCTTTGCCGAGCTCGGCGCCACCGTCGTCGCGGTCTCCACCGCGCACGGTGCCCTGCACGACCCCAGCGGCCTCGACATCGAAGACCTCCTCGCCGCCCGCCAGGAGCACGGCGACCACTTCGTCACCCGCCTGAGCCGGGGCACCACGCTCCCTTCCGGCGCGGAACTCACCGTGGACTGCGATGTCCTGGTGCCCGCCGCGCTCCAGGACGTCATCGACCACACCACCGCGCACGAGATCAAAGCCAAGCTCGTCGTGGAAGGCGCCAACCTGCCCACGTCCGCGGACGCCCAGGCCATCCTCGCCCAGCGCGGCATCACCGTGATACCCGACTTCATCGCCAACGCCGGAGGCGTCGTCGCCGCCGCCTTCGCGATGGACGCCCGCTACTCCGGGTTCCGGCCGGACACCGCCACGATCTTCAAGACCATTTCGACCAGGCTGCGGGCCAATACGGTCACTGTCCTCGACGAAGCCGAGCGGAGAGACGTCACCCCGCACGCCGCCGGCCGCGGTCTCGCCGAAGAACGCGTCCGCACCGCGATGCACAGCAAGGGACGCATCCCCCTCAACTGACCACGCGGGGACTCCATACGGGCCCATTGAGACGTTGCCATCTTGAAAAGCGCTGGTCAGTGGGGCTGGTGTGAGCCGGGGATGGGGTGCTCGTGCTGGTTGTCCGACTGATCGTGCTGGGGTGATCGTCTGCCGCGTCGAGTCAGCGGCTCATCTCCGCGTTCGTCAGGACGAGGAGGGCGCGCAGGAGGGTGGTGGCGTGCTTCGCGTTCAGACGGAGCTTGGTGAGTACGCGCCAGTTCTTCAGGTCGGCGAAGCCGTGCTCGTTCGCCGCGCGTTCCCGGCTGACCAGCCGGTTCGCTTGCTTCTCGGCGGCGGTCAGCGGCTTGTTCCGCGACGCCTGCGCTACCGCGCACCTCGGTCGGCCGTGTCGCGGGGGACGGTCAGCGGGAGGTGAGGGGCGTTTCGGACTCAACGCGGGTGAGTTTTTCGGGGTTGCGGACGTAGTAGAGGCCCGTGACGCGGGCGTTCTCCACGCGGAAGGCCAGCACGCCGTCGATCACGCCGTCCACGCGCAGGATGAGTCCGGGGTTGCCGTTGACCGTCGTGGGCTCACTGGTGAAGGAGCCGCCGGCCTTTTCGACACTGCCGGCCATGTAACGGAGCACCTTGTCGGCGCCGACGACCGGCCGCAGGGCCGCCAGCTTGAGGCCGCCGCCGTCGCTGACGAAAATAACGTCCGGGGCGAGTACGTCGAGCAGGCCCTGCAGGTCCCCGGTCGCGAGCGCGCGCTGGAACGAATTCAGCGTTGCCCGGGTTTCTTCCGGGGAAACCGGTGTGCGCGGCCGGCGGGCGTCGACGTGCCGGCGGGCGCGGCGGGCGATCTGGCGTGCGGCGGCGGGGCTCTTGTCGATCGCGGCCGCGATGTCGTCGTAGCCAAAGTCGAAGACCTCGCGCAGCACGAAGACGGCGCGTTCGGTCGGTGAGAGGGTTTCGAGGATGAACATGATTGCCAGCGACAGGTTCTCGGACAGTTCGACGTCCTCGGCCACGTCCGGCGCGGTGAGCAGGGGCTCGGGCAGCCAGGGGCCGACGTAGGCCTCCTTGCGCCGTTTGAGGGTGCGCAGCCGGTTGAGCGCTTGCCGGGTCGTGATCCGTACCAGGTAGGCGCACTGGTCCCGCACCTGCGCCAGGTCGACCTTGACCCATCGCAGCCAGGCCTCCTGGAGGACGTCCTCGGCGTCCGCCGCCGATCCGAGCATCTCGTAGGCGACGGTGAACAGCAGGTCGCGGTGGGCGACGAAGGCCTCCGTCGCGGGGTCGGTGACGTGGTCGTTCATGTCGTGCGCTTCACTCTCTCGTGGTCGGCCCCATGGGCGGGAAGCAGGCCGTGGACCATGTACCCAGTCTGATGACGGGGTCGTCGGCAGCAGCCTCCCCACTGATCAGGCCGCGTGGGGCGGGCTGGTGGGAATGGCGCCCCGGCGCCGGGCCACGGCATACGAGGCCGCGGCGTTGTGTGCTTGTCACTCCGGCTCGGTCCTCCTTGGGCCGGACCGGTCGGTCCGGCCCAAGGAGGGGACTTGGCGGCTAAGCCACGCGTCGGGTGCCGGACGGCGTCGTGCGGTCTTCCGATTGCGGCGATTCCAGGCGGTCGGTGCTGTCGCCGTGGGATGCGCGGGAACTGGCCTTGCGTGCCCCGGACACCAACTTATTGAGGGTGAACCGGCAGGCGATCTCCTTGACGCCGGCACCGAGCCCCCCGCTGATGCGGAGCGCGTTCACCTTGTCGTTCAGGTAGGAGAACTGGGTGACGCCCTCGTTTCGGCCGAGACTGAGGCACTGCCCGGCGAAGAACATCCGGACGGGAGCGGCTTTTTTCCCCGCGATCCGGCGCAGGATCGTGGCGGCGGCTGCCGGGCCCAGCTGTACGGCGGCCTGGCAGCTCATCCGGAACGGCCGGTCCGTCATCACCGCCGCGTCCCCAGCGGCGACGATGCGCACGTCGTCCACACTGGTCAGCGTCGCGTCGGTGACCAGGCGGCCTTCGGTGTCGGTGCGCAGCCCGCTGCGGGCGGCCAGGTCCGGGACGCGGAATCCCGCGGTCCAGATCGTCACCGCGCTGGGCAGCTCGCGGCCGTCGTCGAGCTGTACGCCATCGCGTGTCACTTCCGTCACCCGCGCGCGGGGACCTTCGAGGACGGTCACACCCAGCTTGGCGAGCCGGCGGGCGACCGGGCGGCGGACCCGGGCATGCAGGGAGGGGCCGAGCACGTCGCCGCAGACCAGGGTGACCTTGTGACCCGCTTCCGCCAGCTCGGCGGCGGTCTCCAGGCCGGTCGGGCCGGCCCCGACCACGGTCACCGGAGCCGACGTGGGCGTCGCGGTCAGCGCCGACCGCAGTCGTTCCGCCCCCTCGAGGTCCGACACCCAATGTACGAACTCTGCCGCTCCGGGCACGCCGGGATCGGCGGCGCCGCTGCCCACCGCGTAGACGAGGTAGTCGTATGAGACCGTGCCACCGCCCGCCAACGACACCCGGCGCTCGGCAGCGTCGATCCGGGTCGCGGTGTCGACCACCAGCCGGACGTTCCCGCCCAGAACCTCATCGAAGCCCTCGACCGCGTCATCGGAGCCGGTCACGAGCTGGTGCAGGCGGATCCGCGAGACGAAGTTGGGACGCGGATTGACCAGGGTCACCGACATGCCATCGCGCCGAGCCAGGCTGTTGGCCGCCGTCACGCCCCCGTACCCTCCGCCGATCACGACTACCTCGACGTTCCCGTTCATCATGTCTCCCTCGCGTTGTGGACTCGGCATTGAGACACCAGCCGCGCATCCGGTGTGACAGCTCGCGGATGAGACGTAGCCCACATCGGGCGCGGCGGAAACGCTGCCTCTTCCGCCGCGAGTGGCGTGACGCGGCCCTGATGAGTCGGGCAGGGGCTGGGGAGTCTCGCGGTAGCAGGCGAGTGGGGCCCAGCCCGCTGTATTCGGCCTGACACGGCTCGGTGGTGGCCGCGCGGGCGACATCCGGACGACCAGTGGGCGGCTGACGAGCATTGAGCTGATTCCTCTTGAAGTTGCTGGTCACGGGGCTGGTATGGGTTCGGTATGGGCTGCTCGTGCTGGTCGGTGGTGTGATCGGTAGCAGGTGATCGTCTGCCGTGGGCCGGTTTGCCGGAACCGCGCGCCCTGGCCGTCGTCGGCACCTACTGTCCGCAGGACACGGGGAGTTCGCGGGCGGGAGGAATCTGCTGGTGGCCGAGGTGCTGACGTGGGTGATGCAGCGGCGCATCGTGCTGGCCGAGCGCGTGGAACAACTGCGCAAGGAGCTGGCGGAGACCGAGGCCGAGGTGGCCCGGCCGGAGGCGGCAGAGGTGGTGATCGGCCACTTCATCGAGGCCAAACGCGCGGGCGAGGCGGACGATGCCGTCATGGACGCGGAGCTGGAGCGCGTCACCACGGCGCCCGGGCGGGCGGCATGCTGCTGATCCCGCCGCGTGGACCTCGCGGTAGTGCCGATCAAACACCTCGGGGTCGGCCGGCGTCTCGTACAGGGCGAGGAATCGAACCGTCATCGTGCTGCCCTCCCGTACCGTGCGAGGACGGCGGCGCCGGCCTGCTCGGCCGACAGGCACTCCAGGTACGCGGGCGGGCCGCCGGCGGGGAAGAGCCGATCGCCGGTGCCGAGGATCGTGGGGAAGGTCAGGAGCCGGTACTCATCGATCAGGTCCTCGGCCATCAGTGCGTGCACGACGCTCAGGCTGCCGGTGATGATCACATCGCCCCGCTCGCGCTTGACGGCGTCGACGAGGTCGCCGTCGATGACCTGTGAGTTCGCCCATGCCGACACGTCAGTCAGCGCCCGGGAGGCGACCAGTTTCGGCACGGCGTTCATCCGCGCGGAGAACGGGTCGTCGCGTCCCGGCCAGAGCCGCGAGAACAACTGCCAGGTGGTGCGCCCCAGCAGCATGACCCCGTCGTCCAGCGCACTCCCGAGCCGGAACTTGTCCCCGGCGACCGTCTCGGGGCCGTGCCGGAACGCCCAGCCGCCGGTCGGCGTGTTCCCGGACCCGTCCGGGTCGGACACGATCCCGTCCAGGGTGATGAACTCAATGACGATGACGCTCACGATGGGTGTCCCTTCGACCGATGCTCACCCGTACGTACCGGCGGCACCGGCCGGACTCATCGCGTCTGGCGAAACTCGTCGAAAGAAATCTGCTGGGGCAGGTCGATCGCCTCGAACACGCGTGGATCGGCGAACACGACGTTGTGCGCGACCCGGCCGCCGGTGACCGTGAAGACCTGGAGCGTGTGCAGCCGAAGCCCGCCGCCGGGCTCCGGCGCGTACGCGGCGAGCGCGGGCTGTCCGTTGGCGGTGAGGTGCCTCATGCCCCAGCCCGTTCCGCGCGTCTCGAACACACGGCGCATGAACAGGCCGTAGTCGCGGCTGCCCCGGTACCACAGCGGCACCGGCGGCATCTCCAAGACCGCCTCGTCCGTGAGGAGCCGCACGAGCGCAGGGACGTCGGCCGCCTCGAACGCCCGCACATACCGTTGGATCACCGCGAGTACCTCGGGATCGTCCGGCTCGGCGACCTCCCCCACGTCGCCCACGTCCGCGAGAGCGGCGCGGGCCCGCTGCAGAGCGCTATTGACGGCCGGGACCGTGGTCCCGAGCTGCGCGGCGACCTCGGCGGCGCTGAACTCCAGTACCTCGCGGAGCACGAGCACGGCCCGCTGCCGCGGCGGCAGGACCTGCATCGCCGCCACCAGCGCGAGCCGCATGTCGGCCCGCACCCCCGTGTCGAACCGCGCGTCGGGGAACGGCTGTAGCCAGGGGATGTCGAACGCCGGCGTGAGCGGTGCCCCGGGATCGTCGCTCGGCGCGGCAAGGCCGGACGGCAACGGCCGCCGCGCACGCCCCTCCAGCGCGGTCAGGCACGCGTTGGTCGCGATCCGGTACAGCCAGGTCCGTACGGACGCGCGCGTGCGGTCGTACCGGTCGCGGGCCTTCCACGCGCGCAGCATCGTCTCCTGCACCAGGTCCTCGGCCTCGTGAAACGAGCCCAGCATCCGGTAGCAGTACGCCACCAGCTCACCCCGGTAAGGTTCGAAGTCCACCGGCCCATCATGGCGTACGCGGCGGCTCCGGACGGCCCGCGATCCCCTTACGAACAGCCCCCTGCGGGCGCTGGTGGAGGTAGTCGCGCTGGAAGACTGCGTGGAGCCTGTCGGCTTCGGCCTGGATGCCGCGGACCCGGCCGGCCTGCTTGAGCAGGGACTGCAGCCGCCGTCGCGTCAGCCTTGTGGCCGCGGTCGGCGTCGGGGCCGCGGCCAGGATCGTACGGGCCTCCTGTGCACACAGGCCGTGCTTGTGATCGGCGAAGGCCTCCAGGATCGCCGGGTAGAACTCCCGTAGCTGGGAGCGGAGCTTGTTGTGGGCCTGGCCGCGGTCCCAGACGGCGTCCTGCTGTGCCCGGGCGAGCACGGCGATCGCTTGCACGAGCTCGGAATCTGCAGGAAGAGGCCGGTGGGCGGCCATGTCGGTCCGCAGGATGTTCGCCAGTGCCGCGGCGTCGACGGCGTCGGACTTCTTCCGGGCGACGGAGTGCCGGTCCCTGTAGCGGGAGACTGCCAGCGGATTGATCGCGTAGACGGGGCGGCCGGTGGCCCGCAGACAGGCGACGAGGAGCCCGCGTGAGGTCTCGATCGCAACGGGGACCGGAGCATCTGCGCGGTCACCGTGCTCGATCAGCAGGGCGGTGAGCTGGGCAAACCCGGCGGCATTGTCGCTGATCCGCTGTCGGGCCAGTTGCTTTCCGCTGGCGTCCACCAGCGCGATGTCGTGGTGGTCTTCGGCCCAGTCCACCCCGCAAAAGACGGGCGTTGGTAACCCAGTGATCTCCATACAGCCTTCCTCCTTTGCGGTCCTTTGCCAGGTCGGAGCCTGTGCGGGGTGCGCGTGCTCCCTATTGGAAGTGCTCAAGGCACGTCATCCCACCAGCCGTTCGCAACCCCAGCAGGTGGTGCGGCCCTCGGTCTGCTTCAGAGCTGGGGCTCAGGCAGTGGAGAGAGGTGATCCGCACAACCGGCTCGGACTGCGGACAGCGAACCGCATCACGGCCTGGCAGATCTGGCCACGACGGCAGACGCCTCCACTTGCACCATCGCGACCGCCTGGGCCTTCTGCCGACGAGGTCGTGTCCCAACTCGGTTGTCTCGATGTCTCACGATGGGCGCGGAGCCAACCTCGTCTTGTCAAAGGACTCTGCGGTCCGGGCATACTCAAAGGCTCGGCCCGCGCCCTGAAGGTCAGCTCCAGCCCGCCCTCGCCGTGACTCCGAAAGGCGGGGAACAGGACTCGATTACTGTCCTTCGCGTGCCATTAGGCGTACTCCTCCAAACAGATCCGCGCAGACCTCGCGTGCCGCGGCATCCGCGCTGTCATCCCCGAACGCACCGACCAGCAGGCAAACCGCAAGAGAAAGGGCCGTGACGGCGGCAGGACCCGCACCCTGGACACCGAAACCTACAAACGTAGGAACGTCGTAGAACGGTCCTTCAGCCTGCTCAAACAGTGGCGGGGCCTGGCCACACGCTACGACAAGCTCGCGATCGTCTACCGCTCTGCAGCCGTGTTAGCGGGGGTGATCACCTGGCTACGACACGGCCTAGCCGCGATGGTGAGCACCACGGGCGATCACCTCCTGCATACGGTGGTCGTTCCGGGGGCGCCCTGTTGACCTAAACCTCGATTGAGGTCTTAGCGTCTGCCCGTCAGACGAATCTAGGCACTGGAGGTTTCAGAGGATGGAATTCACCGACGCGGAACTGCTCACCCAGCCGATGGGCTACTGGACCGGAGCGGCAAACCAAGCCATCGTCGGGCACATCAACACCTCCCTGGAAGAACTGGGCATCGCACAACGCCACTGGTGGGCCCTGTACCGGGTGAGCGAGAGCGACCACAGGCTCACCCGCGTGGAGGTGGCGAAGAAGATCGTCGAGGTACGGCCGTACGTTGATGCCTCGGTCCTGGACTCCGCCATCGACGAACTCATCGAACGGGGCAGGCTCGAAGCAGACATCGATGGGCGGCTGACGCTCACCGATGCCGGGTCCGCTGCCCTGGCGCAGATCCGGGACGACGTCATTCCCGGGGCGCTGGCGCGGGTACGCGAAGGCGTGAGCGATGAGGAGTTCGTGCTCACCATCAAGGTGCTGCGCCGGATGATCGGCAATGTCGGGGGCAACACCGACTTCACCCCCTAGACGGGAGCACCGGTGACGGCGGCGATCACCCACTAGTCAGAGACCACGCCCAGCGTGCTCGCCCACGGGCGCCCTCTATCTGGGCATCCGGCACCCGACATCCCGCACCCGGCACCCGGCACCCGGCACCCGGCGAAGGTGCGCATATCTCCGGCTGGAGCAAATCCACCAAGCCCACAGGACGTCTCCCCGTGCTGCGTCAGCCGGACAACTGCCGCACGAGCTCCTGCGCGAACGCCTGCGCAGCCGGTGCCGTCCACCGCCTGCGGTGCCGGGCCAGCCGCACCGGAACCTCAGCGATTCGCGGTCCGCGGAGCTGCGCCAGCCGTCCCTGGCGCAGCTGCTCCTCCACGGTCGTCAGCGGCAGCAGGGTCAGTCCCAGTCCGGCGGCGACGCAGGAACGCGCCGCGTCCACGCTCCCGAACCGGGTCAGCCGCGGTCGGGCGCCGGGCACGGCGAGCAGGCGTCGCTCCAGCTCATCACTGTAGGAACAGCCCTGTTCCAGCAGGAAGAAGCTCTCCGCTGCCAGTTCCGCCCAGGTCGCTGCCCGGGCACGCGCGGCCAGCGGGTGGCTGGGAGCGCAGACGAAGGCGAGCAGCTCGTGGGCGATCGGCTCGGTCGTCACATCGGGGAAGTCGGCCTCTTCCTCCAACAGCAGCGCGAGGTCGAGTCGCCCGGACCGCAGCCCCTCGACGCACTCCCCCGTGCCGGCCGCGTACAGGTGGACGTCCACCTCGGGATGGCTGGTGCGCAGGGCGGCGATCACGCCCGGCAACCGGGTGGCGCACAGCGACTCGGGGGTGCCTACCACCACTCGTCCCGCCACGGCACCGTCGCCCTGGCTGTCGGCTCGCAGCCGCGCCACCGCGTCGAGTACGTCCTCGGCTCCTTGCAGCATCCGCCGGCCGGACTCGGTGAGCAGCGCGCCCGTGGGCAGGCGGTCGAAGAGCCGGGTGCCGAGCTCCCGTTCCAGCGCGCGGATGTGCACGGTGACCGTGGACTGGGCGAGGTGCAGCTCGGCGGCAGCGGCGGTGAAGCTGCCTGTTCGGGCGAGGGTGGTGAAGGTGTGCAGCAGTCGCGTGTCCACACAGTTCATGCTATGCGTTATGTCGATGGATTGAATCGAAAGCTATCGTTGGACTCAATCGGTGCGGGCTGGCAGCGTGGAGCCATGACGATCGACGCGAACGGGTCGAGCCCCGTGAACCGCCTCAGTCCGCCGGCCGAGATCCTGCGCTACTCGGCCTTCACCCATGATCCGGCGGGCGGCAACCCGGCCGGGGTCGTGCTCGACGCCTCCGGGCTCGACGACGCGGCGATGCTCACGATCGCCGCCGAGGTGGGGTACTCCGAGACGGCCTTCGTCACCGGCCGCGACGAAGCTTCGCGCCGGTTCCGGGTTCGCTACTTCAGCCCGCTCGCCGAGGTCGCCTTCTGCGGGCACGCGACGGTTGCGCTGGCCGTCGCCCTCGGCGAGCGGTTGGGCACCGGCGAGATCGTCCTCGACACGCTTGCGGGCGAGATCCCCGTGGCCACCATGGTGGACGGCAAGGGCGCGGTGCTGGCCACGCTCACCAGCGTATCCACCCATTCTCGTCCCGCCGCGACCGCCGAGCTGGACGCTGCCCTGAAGACACTGGGCTGGGCTCCCGGCGACCTCGACCCGGCACTGCCCCCGCACGTGGCGTTCGGCGGCAACGACCACCTGGTGCTGGCCACCGCCTCCCGGGAGCGATTGGCGGACCTGGACTACGACTTCGACGGTCTCGCCGAGGTGATGCGGCGTCACGGATGGACGACCGTCCACCTGGTGTGGCGCGAGTCGCCGGAGCGCTTCCACGCCCGCGACCCGTTCCCTGTCGGTGGTGTCGTGGAGGATCCGGCGACGGGAGCGGCCGCTGCGGCCTTCGGCGGATACCTTCGTACGGTGGGTCTGGTCACCGGGCCGGCCACGATCGCGATCCGCCAAGGAGAGGACATGGGCCGCGCCAGTGACCTGCTGATCGACGTGGACCCGCTGGACACTCGCACGCGGGTCACAGGGCAGGCGGTGCCGATCGGCTAGGAATGCCCCAGGCGGCACGTCACCCCCGGTGTCCGCAAGTCTCGCCCGGTGCCCGCAAGCACATGCCGTGGACAACGCGAACCGCGGAAGCGCGAAAACACCATGCCGCTCGCGTCGCACCTGTGGTCGGATGCTCTTCGTCCAAGACCCCACTCGTGGACTGCCGCCCTGAAGGAAACAGACGATGGACCGTGTCCTGCCCGGTGCCGGGACGATCGAGGCCGTCCTCGCATCCCATGAGGGCGCATGGGGAGCCGGCATGCGAGTGCTGTCGGTGCGGGACCTGTCGCCCGGACTGGGACAGGCAGCAGTCCTTGGGGTGGGCACCACCGCGCCGGACGGCCGCCTGTCCCAGTGGATCGTCAAGATCCCAAGTTGGGGCCATCGGTCCCTACTCGACTCCCGCGACAGCCAACTGGACCGCCGCGAAGCCCACTTCTTCGCCGGCAACATTCCCCGCCTGCTGCCCCGCGGCCTGGCAACGCCACCGGACGCGACCGTCGTCAGCCACAACGGCCTCGCCTGGATCGTCATGCGCGACATCGGCACCGCCTTGCACCAGCCGTGGACCCCCGGCGCGGCCACGACAACCGCCCTACGAACAGCGCTGCTGTATGTCCCAGGAGCCTTGCACCCCGACCTGCTCGACACTCCTTGGCTGGAACGCGGAGGGTACGCCGCCTACACCCATCACATTCCGGCCGGCCACGACAACCTCGACGCCCTGACCCACGATCCGCAACTCAAGGCGCTGTTCACTCCCGAGCAGCTCCACGGCCTGCACACCTGCCTGGACGCGGCTGAGGAGCTGATCTCACGCGCCGCAAAGCTGCCCACCACTCTCGTCCACGGCGACCTCACCCCGCGCAACGCCGGCGTGGACCGCGACAATGCCCTCGTCCTCATCGACTGGGAGCACGTCGGCATCGGCCCCGTAGGCTTCGACCTGGGCACCTTCGTCTCCCTCTACCGCGCCTTCGGCGGCCGAGGAGAGCTGGACGAACGAGCCCTCCTCGACGTCTACGGCCAAGCCCTCAGCGACCTCGCCGACACCGATCTACGCCACTCCGCCGCCCTGGGCTTCGCCACCGCCCACCTGACCTGGGGACTACACCTACGACTGGGCCCTGGCCTGACGGCGGTACGACAGGGCTTCCTCGGCGACGCCCCAGGGCAACTCGCCTCGCACCTCGATGACATCCGTTCGGGATGTCTGCGCGCCCTGGCTTGGGCGCCCACAGCGGGCGTGGACACCGCGGGCCACTGACATGCTTCGGCTATCGGGTCCCGCCAACAGCGGCCACAGCGGCCGCCGTTGACCCACACCGAAGCGGCTCGGGATCAATAGTCCTTCAAAGGTGATCAAAGATGCTCCGGTACGGGATTCCATCTGCTCGGATGGGGTCCCGAAAGGAGCTGCCCATGTACCGCTACCTCATCAGTTTCCTCCCCTGGATCGCCTACGCGTGCGTCGCCACCAGCGACGAGTGGCGCAGTGGTGCCCTGTTAGGACTTGGCATCGCCCTGGTCATCATCGTGTACGACCGCTGGAGCGGTAAGGCGTGGGACGAGATGGTCATCGAGTGCAGCGCCGCCGTGTTCTTTGCGGGGATCAGCTGCATATCCTTCGCCTCGCCCGACTCCTCACTGGTCAGATACGGTCCGGCGCTGGTCAACGCATGGCTCGCGCTCACCGCCTGGGGCTCGCTGATGATCCGTCGGCCCTTCACGATGGGCGTCGCCCGCCGGATGGTGCCGGAGCACGTGTGGACGACCCCGCGCTTCTACCGGGTCAACGCGGTGATCACACTGGCGTGGGCGGTGGCATTCACCGTCGCCGCCGTGGCGCTGTACGCCCTGTTGAAGGCGGCTCCGCACGCCACCACCGCAACCATCGCCATCAAGATCGCCAGCTTCTTGATCCCAGCGGTCTTCACCGCTCGCTACTCGGCGGCCTCGGCAAACCGGGCCAGGCAGCAGCAGGGCGCCTGAGGCCGCCACGTCGAGGTCGCTGCCCGAGAGGCCTTGGGGTGTCGGGTGGCGGCGTGGTCGATCCAGAAGAACGCGCTCCCCGCCTCTTGGTGACCACGACGTCGCCGGGCTGGGACGCGACGTCGCGGTGGATCTCGGTGCCGGGGTCGCCCTCGGTGAACAGGCTGGCCGGGTGAGCACCCTGTTGCGCGTACTCACTTCTGGATGGCCCGGCCGTAACCCGATGACCCCGTAGATCACGGGGATGCCCGCCGCGCAGGCACCGTCGATCGCCCTGCGCAGGCGCGGCAGAGGTAAGTCCGGTCCTTCGGGTCGGCCGATGCCGCTCAGGGCCCTGGACGTATTCCTATAGTTGAGCCGCACAGTGGTGGCCATCAACAAAGCAGCCCGAGAGGCACCTGCATGCAGAGCACAGCCGACTTCATTGCGGAGACCTATGCGCTCGGGACCGCATCGTGGACGATGACGCCCGTCACCCGTGGCGCGCTGGGGCAGATCTGGAAGTTATCCGGGAATGGCTCCTCGTGGGCGGTGAAGGAGCTCCTCTTCGGCTGTGACGAGCGGCAGGTCGACCGGGAATCCGCGCTGCGGAACGCCACGGAGAAGCTGGGGATCTCGTCGCCACGGCTCATCCCGAATCGCAACGGCACATACGTCTCACAGCTCACCCCCTCGCGGGGCGGGTCCTATGTGAAGCTCTACGATTGGGTCGACGGAACTGGTGTAGACGATTCTGATCCGGAAATCCTGAGTTGGTGCGGCCGGACCCTGGCCATCCTCCACATGGCCGGTGAAGGCGCGAGCGAGACACCGGACTCCTGGTATGAACAGTGCCCCCAGAAGGCCGAGTGGGCAGAACTGCACGAGGAGGTTCGCCGCGTCGGCATGCCGTGGTCGGACGCGTTGGGCCGGTTCATCGCCACTTCAGCGGCAGAGGTAGCGCACTACGTCACTCCGTCCGCACCAGGTGATGTGGTGACGTCACATCTCGATGTGCAGCCTCAAAATGTCCTGGTCGGTCCGAACGGGCCGGTTCTCCTCGACTGGGACAATGCCGGATCGATATCGGCGGAACGCGAGCTCGCACGTGCCGTATACGTATGGGCAGGCGGGAACCACTTCAATACCGATTCCGCCCGGCGATTGGCACGCGCGTATCTGGGCGCCGGGGGCCGAGCAGCCATCAAGAACCTGGAATCGTTCTCGATGCTTTTCGCAACGGCCTTGAACTTCGTTTACGTGCAGGCCGAGTGCGCAGTCGATCCGACCGTGACCGCTGCGCAGCGCGAGTTCGCGAGCAATCAGGTCGTCGCTTCTCTACGGAGCTTTCCAGATCTGACCTCCGTATCCCGATTGACGGAAGCTCTTGAGGCCGAGTGGTGATCGGCCGCGACTCCCGTCGTCCAGGGAATTCAGTGGTCCCCTCGGCACGGCGTTGGGTCCCGGGACAAGCGCGAACCGGGCGCCGGCCCATGATCCGACCTCCCGGACGACGAGTCGTTGTCGGCCGGGCGGAGTGCTCGTCCGTCACGCGGCTGCGGGCGCGCGTACCGCCGTCGTCACGGCGACTTGGGCCGCGGACACCCCGCGCGCCGCGGAATTGGCCGAAGCGCTGCGGCTCCTCGGCGCCGGCAAACCGCGGATGCTCGGCTACGCCGACGCGCGCGTACCACAGTCGGCCCCGGACTCCGCGCGGTCTGCGATGCGCCGCTCGACGAGGCGGTGCGGCGATTGGTGGCGCATATCCGGGAGTTCCGCCCGAAGATCATAGTCACCCATGACCCCTATGGTGGACTGCCCGGCCATCCGGAACACGTGCACACCCACCGGGTGACCATCATGCTCGCAGCCCAGGCTGCCGGGCTTGAGCGGGGAGCCGTACCGGGCCTCATCGCCGGCCTTCCGCCGGACGCTCGAGTGCGACTGTTCTCCACCGAGTGGTACATCCGCCACGCTCCTGTTTCTGCGGCGGCAGCCCAGACGGAACTGACCGCCTGAGCATGCGGGCCGGTCGCAGTCGACCGTCGGGCGGGTGACGCCGGACTCGGCGCCCTGTCGCACCCAACCTTGCAAGTCCAGCGCCCGCGACGCCTTCACGCTCGGCTACCGCGTCATCCTCGTCGCCGACGCCACGGCCACGGGTACCGACCACGCCCACAACGCGAGCGTCTCTGAATGGCTTAGCGATCCCATGGATTACACAGGACCAGAGCGTGTAAAACCGCCCCATGTCGCCAATCGTCTTCGTGCCCTGGTGCCGATGGGCAAAGCCGTCGGCCCGCGTGACACGTCCCTCCGGACGCTGGCCGGGCAGGCCGGTAAGACCTGGCCGGGGAGGGTGCCCGACGTCGCCTGGGCGCCGGACGTGCGCGTCACATCTGCCACGGCATCACTACGGTTGGCTAATCCAACTGGTGAGCCTGCGCACCGTTTATCGCTCCTTCGGCGATGTGCGCACCACGCCGGACCTCATCGCGCTGCTCGCCACCGGCTCCGCGTAGCCGGCATCCGGAGGTTGACCCCGCTCGGCGGGAGAGAGGCGGAGCGCGCTCAGCCGTCGGCGTCGGGAACGAGCCTCGGCCGGTCGGAGTCCAGTGAGGTTCTCGTCCCGCGGTGCCCCGGGGGCCTCAGCGCGGAGGCACTCAGCGCCACGACGAGCACGAGCAGCGCGGGGATACCCAAAGCGGCGGGCAGCCCTGTGAAGGTGCTGACGCTGCCGATGACGATGGGGCCGACGAGGAAGCCGACATACCCCAGGCTGACCACCAGGGACAGTGCGGCACCCGCGTGGGCCGGATCGCGCTGGCCCGCCGCGGAGTAGACCTGCGGGGCGATGCAGGACATACCCGCCCCCAGACAGGCGAACCCGATGATGCCTGCCACCGGTCGGCCGATCAGCAGGGCGGTTGCCATGCCGACCGAAGCCAGTACGCCGCAGAAGCGCACGAGGTTCACGGGTCCGAACCGTGCCGCGAGACGGTCGCCCAGCAGGCGTCCGACGGTCATCGCCACGGAGAACGCGGCGAATGCCCCCGCGGCGAAACCGGGCGTGCTCCCCAGGCTCTCGTGCAGATACACGGCGCTCCAGTCCGCGGCGGTTCCCTCTCCCACCAGCGCACACATCGCCAGGATCCCGAGGAACCACAGATCGAACGAGCGGGTGACCCTCTTTGCCGGGGCGCCGGCGGACGTCTCACGCTCGACGGCAGGCATCATCGCGGCAGGCAGGGCCCACCTCGCCGCCCACAGGGCCATGAGCACGACGATGCCACCCACCGAAACGAACGTCGTACCCACGCTCACGTCCGCTCGGGCGCACAGTCCTCCGGCGGCCGCTCCCAGGAAGCCGCCGATGCTGTAGACGGCATGAAACGACGACATGATCGGCCTGCCCCAAACCCGCTGCAGCACAAGCGCGTTGGCGTTCATGGCGATGTTCAGGGTTCCGTGCGCCAGGCCGAAGAGGAAGAGGGCCAGCACCAGCGTGGCGAGGGTCGGCGCATACGCCGTCGGCATCAGCAGCAAGCCTTCCAGCAATGCCGTCGGCACCATGACGCCCGTGCTGCCGTACCGGTCGACGAGTCGGCCCAGCCCCGCCATGCCCGTGATGGCTCCCACAGCGAAGGCGAGCAGCGCGAGACTCAACAGACCGTCGCTCAACCCTAGATGGCTCTTCACACCGGGTATACGACTCGTCCACGCCCCCAGGGCTGTCCCGAAGAGTAAGAAGAGGAGGGACGTGGCGATGCGTGCCCGTCGCAACACGCCACGGGCAGGCTCATGAGATGTCATGCTGTGCCGTCTCCAATCGTCAGCCGTGCTGCGTGCGCCGCATATTCGACTTCATCCGCTCACCGTCAGCGAAGTCCTGGACTTCAACTACTTGAGGAAGCGGATGCTCGGCCACGTGGCTCGACATCCGAGCACACCTGCGAGCTCCGCGCGACTGGTCCAACGGAGGCCTTGGGTCTAGCGCCTCTGTAACCGACCACGTCCCCTGACGGTTCCCTGGCCCATGTCGGGAACCCGGCAGACCGGACCGGGGCCGATGCGTTCTCAGGTGGCGAGATGAGCGGTTCACCCTGGTGTAGTCGATCAGGCCGATTCGCCCGACTCGAAACGGCGAACGCGACTGCGGATGATCAAGGTTGTCGAAGCCGAAGATCACGAACAGGGGTCGTGTTCGCGTGCCATCCTCCCCGATCGATGTCCTCGCGCGCCGCTGCGAGGACCTCATCCTGCGGCGCCCGCCTGCGGAGCTACCGGAACTGCGCACTCTGGCCGAAGTGTTGGACCAAGTTCCGGACCCCCGCCGCGTCCGGGGCCGCCGCTATCGCCTCGGCGTCCTGCTCACCCTGTGCCTGGTCGCCGTGCTCAGCGGCGCGACCTCGCTGGCTTCCATTGCACGCTTCGCCGCCGACAGCGGCCCGGACCTGCGCGGACGCCTCGGGCTCCCGGCACGCACGCCGGCCGCCACCACCCTGGGCCGGTTCCCGGCCCGCCTGGACGGTGACGCTCTCGACGACGTCTCGGGCGCTTGGCTCCAGCGCCTGTCCACCGACCGCGTCGACGAGCCCGCAGCGGCACTGATGGGGCTGGCCCTGGCAAGACGGTGAGGCGTCAGTCCTTCGTCACCGTGTTCGCTGCCCGGCCAGGGCCGATGAGGCTCAGCGCAGGACAAGCAGGACGGCCAGCGCGATGAGCAGCGAGTCGATCCGGTCCAGCAGGCCGCCGGAGCCGGGCAGCCAGCGGCCGGCGTCCTTCGCCTGTGCACCTCTTTTGACCATGGATTCGAGAAGGTCGCCGGCCGGGCCGCCGACCGCCACCGCCACCGCCATAGGCCAGCTCAGCGCGGACAGCACGGCGAGCACGCCGAGGCCGGCCGCGGCCCCGGCCAGGGTCCCGCTCCACCGCTTGGCCGGCGACAGTGGCGACAGCCGCGGCCCGCCCAGCCCTCGGCCGGCAAAGTACGCCACGATGTCGGCGATCGAGACCGCTACGAACACCGCAAGCGCGCTCGCCCCGAGCACCACCAGCGCGGCCAGCACACTCAGCCAGGCCAGCCCGAGCAGGCCGGCACCGAGCCGGCGCAGGCCATCGTCGGCGTCGCCGGCCAGGAGCGGCACCACGGCAATCGCCAGCGCCCCGATCGCGACCACCCGAAGCACCTGTCCGGGCGCCAACCAGGCGGCCAGCACCACGCCTGCCACCGCCGCAGCCAGCACCACCCGGTCCACCCAGCCCAGCCGCATCAGCCCGCCGAACTCCATCACCGCAATCACCCCCACCGCGATGGCGATTGCCGCGGAGCCCGGGCGGCCCAACCAGAACGCACCGGTGACCAGTGGCACTCCGACCGCCCAGGCGCACCACCGGATCAGCAGCTCCCTGCGCCCGGACGCCGCCACCGCAATGCCGCCCAGCGCCAGCGCCCCACCGAGGTAGGGCGCCAGGGAGGCCACGGTGATCATCGAGCGGATCCGGCGGCGGGAACGCCCTCAGTCATCGAAACGAGCGAGGCCGAACGCGGCCGCAGTACGTCCAGAGCGGCCTGACAGGCGGCCACAATGCGCGCATTCTCGGCGGTGTCCTTGACCGCGATACGCACGGTGCGCCCCTGGTACTCCGACGACAACGGCGACAGGTCGCGCAGGTATACGTCGCGGCGGCGGCACTCGTTCACCAGTTGTGCAGCACTCGGCCCGCCGGACGGCAGGGTCACGGTGAGGAAGTTCGCCACGGCCTCTTCAACCACCACGGCCTCGTCCAACCCGGCCAGGTCGGCGGCCAGCTGCCGCCGCAGCGCGTGTGTGCGAAGCCAGCAGTCGCTGTAGTACGCCGGGTCGCGCAGGGCTGCCACTGCGGCCAGCTGCGCCGGGAGGCTGACCGACCAGGGCGGCGTCCATCGGCGTAGCTGCGCCGCTGTGACCGGCTCGGCCACCAGGTACGCCGCCCGCATACCGGACAGCGCATACATCTTGGACAACGAGCTGCAGACCACTACCCGCGGGTCCATCGCGGCGAGGCCGGCGAGCGACTCGGTCAGGTCGACATAGCCCAGGTACGCCTCGTCGATCCACCAACGGGTTCGGGCCGGCGCGGCGGCGATCACCGAGCGCAACTCAGCGGCCGGCGCGTGGCGTCCCGTCGGGTTGTTCGGGTTGACCACCACCACGAGGTCGTAGCGTCCGGACCTGACGGCAGCAGACAGCCGGGCCGGATCGATCCGCCAGCCATCTTCGCGGCGCAACCGGAAGCGGTCCACCCGGCACCCGATCACCCTCTCTGTGACGTGGGCGTACTCGCCGTAGCCCGGGTCCGCCAGAAGCACCCTGCTCTCCGGGGTCAGCCACTGGCCGAACGCCCTGAAGATCAAGTCAGATGAACCGGCGCCGACCGCGAGCGTCTCCGCCGGCAGCGCCCGAGCCGTGGCTATTTCCGCCAGCAGGCCCTCGGCGCCGGTCGGCGGCGAGGTCCGGGCGGCCCAGGCCGGATCCTCCGCGAGCGCCGCGCGCACCCCGGGGGCCGGCGGGAACCAGGCGTCCAGCACGTCGGCCGCGACTACCTGATGGCGCCGGTGCAGGGCACGGAAGTCCGTGCCGATGGCGGCGAACGAGGCGCCACCGTGCTCGCAGCCGTCCGGCCGGGGTGCGAACGCCACGTCCAACTGCCAGTCCACTTCGGACCGCAGACGCTCCAACGTGGTGCGATAACGGTCCATCACGACCTTCGTCAACTCGGTCACGCTGCCGGTCAGCACCTCGAACGTCAACGCACCGCTGTGGACGGTACGGCCGACCGGGCGCAGGCCGGCGGCCAGGTACATGTTGAGCAACTCGGTGCGCCCCATCGCCACCACCCGGCGACCGCCCCGGGCGGCGATCCAGCGCAGCGCCGCGTACATCAGCAGCGGTGCCGCTGCGGTGGCCCGCCAGCGCGGCTCAACGGTGAGGATGCGCACCTCGAACAGATCGCCCTCGGTCAGCAGCGGCAGCTCGTCGCGGGTCAGGTACTTGTCCAGCGCGTACCGCCCCAACCAGGGCGGAGTCAGGCTGACAAAGCCGATTCGGACCGCGCCTCGCGCCGCGACCAGGTAGACGTTGTCGCCGTCCAGCCCGTCGCGAAGCCGTCCGGCAGGATCCGGCACATGCTGGCCCAACTCCTGTGCGTACACCCGGTGACGTAGTTCGTAGATCCACTCAAGATCCTCCGGAGTGGCAGCGCGCAGCTGCAGGTCACGGCCCATCAGCACCTCTTTCGACGCGGGGGGGGGTGGGGGCCAACTCATCGTGGGGAACGCAGACCGGCCGCGTCAGAGCCAAGCGACACAATCGACCTGAGTACGCGTACTCAGGCGCAGTCGTCCTCCACGTGCTCCGTCCACGGAGGTTGGTGGCAGGCGATTACCGGAGATGATCTTGGTTGTCCAGGTCATCGACTGGGCGAACATCGCCGCCTCAACCGACCACTACCGGTCACGCACCGACCACATCGCCACCCTTCTCGACCTTGCAAACTGAGAACGCACGGCCCTGCCCGGCAGACGCGTTCAGCTCGGCCCAGACCGTCTTGCCGTGTCGGGCGAGGCGCGAACTGGCAGGACCTGCGGGCGCCACCCTGGCGGGGGTGGCCATGGAGCCTATTCGGGATAGGACATGGCACCGAAGATGGTGACCACCAGTGTCTGGGTCTTGGCACTGGAGACGAAGAAGGTCAGCTCGAACGAGCCGAGGACGCGCACGACGCTCAGCACTCCGGCAGCGACGATTCCGGGTGGCCAGCGGGTCAGAGTTCGGCCCCTGGGCCCTACTTACCGAGCGACAGGACCGCTCGACCCTCGAGGAATAACCTCGAAGAGAATGCTTTTGTTAACGTCCGGCTGAGGCTCACCGCGGATCAGGGCGAGCAGCGACAGCATCCCCTGGCGGCCCAGGGCCTCCCGGTCGGTGTGAACCGTCGAGATCGTCGGGAGGCAGTACCGGCTGACCTCCTCGTTGTCCCAGCCGAAGACGCTCACATCCTCCGGCACCCGCACCCCGCGGTCCTGGAAGCCGCGGATCACGCCCATGGCAACGTAGTCGTTCGCCGCCAGCACCGCCGTCACCCCGGAGTCCGCCGGGAGATCCCGAGCCGCCTCGTAACCGGAGCGCATCGTCCAGTCCCCGTCGACGATCCCGTAGGACTCCAGGCCCAGTTGCGCGATGGCCTCCACATACACGGTCCGCCGGTTGCGCGCTGACACCCAGTCCTGTGCGCCGGCCACATGCAGGAACCGGCGGTGACCCAGATCCGCGAGGTGGCGGATGATCTGCTCGGCCGGTCGGCCGTCGGCCAGCTCTCCCCTGGCGTGCAAGTTGTCGTCGTACTCGCCGAAGACCACGATCGGTTTGTGTCCGACCTCCGGGCGGTCGGCCAGGTCCGCCAGTGGCGCGAACGACAGCACGCCCTCGGCCTGCTCGGTCTCCAGCAGCGACAGCACGCCTTCGGCGCGCCCTGACTCGCCGCCCTCCAGGCCGACGACGTCGGTGGTGTAGCCGGCCTCGTGCGCCGCGGCAGAGGCTCCCTTCAGCATCGGGACGGGTACGAAATTCGTCAGTTCAGGCAGCACGATCGTGATCCGGTTGGACCGCTGGGTCCGCATCGAGCGCGCGATGAGGTTCGGACGGTAGTTCAGCTCGGCGACGGCCCGTTCGATCTTCGCCCGCGTCGACGGCTTCATGCCGCCGTTGTTCTTCAGGTAGCGCGACACGGTCTGATGCGACACTCCGGCCAGCCGCGCGACCTCCCAGATCGTGGCCCGCTTCTTCTCCGCCCCCGACGTTCCGGTGCCACTGGCCATGCCGCCGCCTCAACCCTTCTGCCGTCCCGCCAGTGAGCCCACACTCCCCCGGGCTCCGGTGCTGCACCCGAACGGGGTGAGCAGTTACCCGAGGATAGAACGGCCGCGCGGGGACGTGCTCCCGGCGACCTGCGGGCCCGTCGGGCCAAGGGCGAAGCGGATTCGTGGCTCGTCATAGGCCTCCCTGACCGACCGTTGATTGACGCGATATGGCGGTGCAGCTCCTCACTCGTCGTCGGCGAATCGGTCGTGACGAGCCCTGCCGAGCAGGAGGCCGCGCCGCACCCCGTAAAGCGTTGGCAGCATCCGCGTAGGCTCACCAGTTGGATTAGCCAACCGTAGTGATGCTGTGGCAGAGTGTGACGCGCACGCCCGGCGCCCAGGCGACGTCGGGCACCCTCCCCGGCCAGGTGTTGTACCTGCCTGACCGGCCAGCGTCCGGAGGGACGTGTCACGCGGGCCGACGGCTTTGCCCATCGGCACCAGGGCACGAAGGCGATTGGCGGCATGGAGCGGGTTTCAGCGCTCTGATCCTGTGCAACCCATGGGATCGCTAAGCCAATCAGAGACGCTCCGCGAGGTTGTCCGGAGCGCCCGCACGTATCCCGACGCAGACGTAGATGCGAGGGGTGATGGAGGGCGCTGTCGGGACCGGTAACGGGCACAGCGACTGCTGCGCCGCGGAGGAAGAGCCGCGGCGGTGCCGCCCTGATCGGGGCTCTCGTCGTCGACTCGCCACCGCCGAAGGCTTCGAGGCCGTCTACCGCACGATCGCCTACGCCGCCTGCTTCCCGGCCGCTGCCATCACCATCGCCCTGTTCGTACGGGCCCCCGGCCCCGGTACGGCGCGCCACTCCCCGACTCTTCGGGATAGCTCCGGGACCACGCGTTCCTCGGACTGACCGGCATCAACACCGTCTACGCGATGTCGAGCATGATGCTGGCTCTTGCCATGCCCACCTTCGTGCTCAGCGGGCTGCGGGGGCGCGGCCTGGCTCACATCCACACTCCTGGTGGGAACACCGTGTTGATGTCGGGCTGCCTTCTTCGCCGTCCGCTCGGGCGGTGCCCGACTGGACCTGTTGGGCGCCCGACGAGCCGAGGACCGACTACGGGACCACACCCGTAGCTCCACGCTCAGATGGTCACGTGTCCTCATGCGACTTTGATGAGAGTGACCTTCATGGATGGTCTGTAGGTCGTTCCGTCATCGGTGCGCTCGTGCAAGACGGTCTGGACGCGGTGGTTGTCGCTGAACTCCACGGTGGAACGAGTGGTGTCGCCTTGGTAGGTCCACGTGTCGCCACGCGCAACCAGGCTGCTGACGGTCAGGTTGCCTTGACTGTCGAAGAAGTGTGACCTGTAGTCGCCACTCGTCTCGTCGCACCCGATGATCTCCACGCCGCCGACACCGAACTCTCCGATGCGCCCGTGTGCCGAATGGACGATGAAGAACCCGCCAGGAGCCCACTCGTACACGTCCGCCACAACGCCACCGCCAACGATCGCGGCGACTCGCATGTGTGGGCCATGGGCTGTTAGTACGCCAGTGGCAGTACGCGATCGCCGCTGGTCAGGGGCGTGGTTCTGACCAGCGGCGATCGCGAAGGGGCACCCGCCGCGGTCCGACGTGGGATGCAGCCGCCGTGCTTGCTCCGTAAGCTCATGTATGGATGGTTGCCGGATGATCTGCTCAGCGACGCATCGCCACTGATGCTTCCTGACGTGGAGCCGCTCATGACCACAGCGCGGGACCTTTTGATCGTTGCCATGGACACGGCGCCCGATCGCCCCCTGGAGCAAGGTGACCTATCGCTTGCGCTCGCGGGAGCCGAGGTGATCGACCTGCTGGGAGCGCAAGCCGTCAGCCTGGACGACGATCACATCGTGCCGGGCTACCGGCCGGCAATCGCTGATCGTCTGTTGGACGAGGCCGCGTCGTCGCTTGTCCGAGAAGCGCCGTACGAATCGGTCGATGACTGGCTGTGGCGTAGAGGCCGCGGCCTGTCCTCGGCCTATCTGGCCGCCCTTGAAGCGGAGGGGCAGGTCACTCGGCAGCGCCGCCGCTGGGTGCCCTTCGGGACCACCCAGAAGGTGCTGGCCGATTCGCCCGCTCGCCGCCTGGCGGCGAACCGCTGGACGTCGGACGAGCCCGTCCTCGCCGCTCTTGGGGCGGCCATCGGCATCGGCGGCAAGCGGCCGGAGGACTCTCCAAGTGTGGTCGACGACGCGGTGGCGACAGTGGTGGCCGCGGTCCATGACGCGTTGAGGGAACTGGAGGCCGTACGGCAGCGGCGGGCCATCGAGGAGGCGGCCTTCGACAACATCTGGCGAGGCGACTGACTACGGCACACCGGCCTGCGGGGGGCCCGTACCGCCTCTGGCACGCGCAGCTCAGCAAGACCCTGGCAGAACCTGACGACCCAGCCCACGCGCGCGACAGGACCGGCCATGGTCTGATGGATTCGGGGGCAGTTCCCAGCCATACCCGGGAGAGGTCCGAATGAGCCCGTATCGAGCTGCTCAGGTGGCCGCCGCCGGCGGGCCGTTCGAGATCATCGAGCGTGATGTACCGAAGCCAGGGCCCGGCCACGTTCGGATCGCCGTGGACGCCTGCGGGATCTGCCACAGCGACGCCGGAATGGTCGACGCCGCGTTTCCGGGCATCCGGTTTCCGCTGGTCCCCGGCCATGAGATCGCCGGTCGCATCGAAGAGCTCGGCGAGGGCGCGCAGAACCGCGGCTGGCAGATGGGCGACCGGGTGGCGGTGGGCTGGTTCGGCGGCAGCTGCGGCTACTGCACGCCCTGCCGACAGGGCGACTTCGTCGTGTGCGAGAACCTGAAGGTTCCCGGATGGGCGTACGACGGGGGTTACGCCGACATGGTGATCGCGCCGGTCGACGCCCTGGCGCGGATGCCCGAAGCGCTGGCGGCGACCGATGCGGCGCCCCTGGCCTGCGCGGGGGTGACCACGTACAACGGGCTTCGGCGCAGCTCCGCACGGCCGGGCGATCTGGTCGCCGTACTCGGCATCGGGGGCCTCGGCCACCTGGGAGTGAGGTATGCGGCCGCGATGGGCTTCGAGACCGTGGCCATCGCCCGCGGGTCCGACAAGGCCGACTTTGCAAAGCAGCTCGGCGCGCACCACTACATCGACAGTACGGCGGACACCACCGTCGCTGACGCGCTGCAGTCCCTCGGCGGCGCCAAAGTGGTCCTGGCCACCGCCGCCAACTCCGCCGCCATCACGGCGACCGTTGACGGGCTGGCCCACCGCGGCGAGCTGGTGGTCATCGGTGCGGACTTCGAGCCGCTGGGAATCAACCCGGTCCAGCTGATCATGCAGGGCAGGATCGTGCGCGGCCACCCGTCCGGAACGGCGCTGGACGTGCAGGACACCATGGCGTTCAGCGCGCTGCACGGGATCCGCCCGATGACTGAGATCATGCCGCTGGAGCAGGCCGATGAGGCGTACCGGAAGATGCTCTCCGGCACGCCACGTTTCCGCATGGTGCTCACCATGCGCTGAACGCCCTCTGGAAGAGCGCCGCGATTCGGCGGCCCGTTGCCTTTGCCCTAAACGGGCTTTTGGGACCGCAATGTTGTGACGGAGCGGTGCACCGTCTCCGTATGTCCGAACAGGGACGATGCCCTCTGTGGTCACGGCCGTCTTCATCGCTTCAAGGACGGGTTCGTGAAGGACTCCGTATCCCGTGCCGACCTGGTCGTGGCGTACCCGCAAGGAGTCACTACCGATGCCATAGGAAAGGCGTGAGCCTGTACCGGGTGACCTCGTTCCGCCACTCGTTCGCCCCCTTTGAACGATTGTGATCGCCCTGGCGCGGCATGCCGTACGACCGCCATCCGGTGTGGGAAGCCGATGCGAAGTACGGCGGCGGCCAGGGCTGCGGCGAGGACCACGACGCTCGTAGGGATCACCACGGAATCAGTTCGCGTTCCCGGCGGACGAGTCCCAGCCGCTCCAGTCGGTCGCATTCATCGCCAAGGTCGACAATCCGATAGGTGCGACGGCTCTTGCCAGAGAGCGGCGGAGAAGCTGCCTACTTGCGGTAGACGTTCTCCGCCTGTGGTCCCTTGGGCCCCTGGGTGACGTCGTATTCGACCTTGTCACCCTCCTGCAGCTCCCTAAAGCCTGTGGACTGGATGGCGGAGAAGTGCACGAACACGTCCGGGCCCTCGTCGTCCGGTTGGATGAAGCCGAAGCCCTTGTCGGCGTTGAACCACTTCACAGTGCCTGTTGCCATCAGTCCATCCTCGTCTCATACCGGGGCGCGGCCTCGCCGCGCCTCGCAGCCCCGTGTCGGCTGCCGCTTCTGAACCATGCCATCTCCGTCGGGCTTTCACCGGTGAACGCACCGCCCAAGTCGCCCGGTGTGGCGGCAGCCGGTTGGACCAGTCCCTGAGGTGTGATGGCCGCGGCCCCCTGTTACTCCAGTGGTGGTCCGGTATGGGGCCTGGATTACTTCTGCGGGAGTATCCGTACCTGAGATACCTGAGCGTCGGGGAGCTTGGCCCACCAGTGGTCGTATCGGCTGTAGACCTTGGGATCGCGATCGGTCAGCAGCATCGTCAGGGACTGGGCCTCGGCGGCGAGTCCGTCCCAGGTCTCGGGTGACAGGTCGTGGAAGGCCGTCGCCTCGATGCCGCCGTCGACCGGGCGCCACACGCCGGCGACGTAGCCGTCGACCAGCAGGGTCGGCAGTACGTCGCCGTTGTTGCGGGTCACCAGCGGGCGGTAGTCCGGGGGGATTACGCGGGCCCGGTCGGCGTATGCCAGCAGGATGCTGTCCCACATCGCCATCAGCCGAGGCGGGGCCGGAGTGTCTTCAGGCGGGCGCAGGGCGCCGGGGATGTCGAACAGCGTCGTGCCGTCGGTACCGTGTATCTGTTCGACGACGCCGTTGAGCGCTCGCAGCGCCTCGCG
The DNA here is from genome assembly GCF_040295225.1 of Streptomyces sp. NPDC002896. Lineage (NCBI taxonomy): Bacteria > Bacillati > Actinomycetota > Actinomycetes > Kitasatosporales > Streptomycetaceae > Streptomyces > Streptomyces sp. NPDC002896. Next base: position 53,909 of record NZ_JBEOVA010000023.1, read on the forward strand.
GACCGGTGCCCGCTGGACCATGGCGAACTGCGCCACGTCCGCCACGGACGCCGGCCCGAACCCTTCCAGGTAGCGCAGGATGAGGGTTTGCAGCGCCTCCGGCTTCGTCTCCCGGCCCGTGGGTACGGGCCCGGTCTGCGCCGCGACGTACGACGGCGGTGTGGCGAAGGACCACGGCCCGCCGACCGGTACGTGCAGCAGCGGCGCGTACGACCGCAGCCCCCACCACGCACCGGCCTTATGTCCGGCCCCGAGGCGCTGTTCGAGCCACGTCTCCATCTCCGTGGCCGCCCTCGGCTGGTCGGCGAACTTCAGCAGCTCCGGTACCAGTTCACCGGCGTCTGCGGGGGTGAGCCCTGCCGCCGCGAAGCGGGAGCCGAGCCGTGAGCCATACAGCGTCGGCTGCATAGCCTCACGGAAGACCTGGTAGTCGTCGGCGTGGACCACGTGTGGCGTGATCCGCATCAGAGTCGCCTTGACGACCGCGCGGCTGGTGAAGGCGGCGGCCAGATCGGCCGGAGCGAAGCCGGTGAGCCGGTTCCACAACGCGAGATACGGCGAGGCGGCGTGCTGCGCCTGCAGCGCGACCACACGGTGCACTCCGTCGATGGCGCTCAACGGCTCCCGCCGCAGCAACAGTTGGCGGCTGAGCGTGGCCCGGTTGAGTTCGCGCGCGGTGATCTCCACGACCGAGGATTGTGCCGTGGGCCGGCCCCCGGCCGCCAGCGCCCTCCAGTTATATGGCGGTACGGCCGGTCCCGGCTTTCGGCGGCGTCGGGGACGTTGCGCGCGGGCGGTCAGTGCGGCAGCACGGTCTCCAGCCACTCCAGGATCTCGGGAGTGACCGGGTCGGTGATGTCGGCGAACTCCTCATGCTTCTTGAGGAACTTGGCCACGTAGGGGCAGACCGGCACGATCCGCTTCCCTGAGTCGCGTACGTCGGTCAGCGCCTGCTGTACGAGTATCGAGGCCAGGCCCTGCCCGGCGAAGGCGTCGTCGATTTCCGTGTGGAAGAAGACGCGCTGGTCGTCGCGGTCGCGGTACGCGGTGAGGCCTGCGGTCTTTCCGTCGACCAGGATTTCGTAACGGTGCCGGGGGTCCACTCGCTGGACGGTCGGAGCGGCGGCGGGCTGCGTCATGGTGTGCCTTTCAGTGGCGCGTCGGGTTCTTGCGCGGCGCGATGGTGGCGTTCGGCAGGGCGGGCGCGGGAAGACGGTCGCCGTCGTAACCATCGACCTTGCCGAAGCGGTCGGACGCGTTCTGCCACGCTTCCCTGGCTTCGACGATGTCTTCGTGGCTCCGACCGATGAAATTCCACCACATGACGATCTGTTCCTCGAACGGTGTCCCGCCGAGCAGGACGGTCCGGGCGGCGGTGTCCGTCTCGTTCGTCAGTGTCAGCGTGTCGTTCCCCGTGCCGAGGTAGCCCAACTCGGCCGCGTGCAGGAGCGTTCCGGCCATGCGGACATCCCCGTGGTCGACGAGAAGGCCGTGCTCGAACTCGGGGTCAATAGTGAGCGTGGTCGTCGAGCGCGGCTCGAGGATGAGTTCGGCGCCGAGCAAGGGCGTGAAGGTCCGCACCGGAGAGGTGTCACCGGCTAGGGATCCCAGGAACACTCTGATATCGGCTCCGTCCGTCCGGGCCGGGCTCGGGACGTAGTGCTGGAAGTCCCGGGCGGTGTGCCGGTGTTCTTCGGGAAGCGCCACCCACAGCTGGACGCCGTGGAGGATCGTGGTGCGGGTGGTGGAGACTTCCGAGTGGCTGATGCCGTGCCCGCCCGTCATGAGGTTCAACTCACCTGGCCGTACGAAGGCGTGGCTGCCCAGGCTGTCGCGGTGCTCGATCTCCCCGTTGAACAGCCAGCTCACCGTCTGCAGACCGGTGTGCGGATGGGGGGCGACGTCCATGCCGCCCGTGTCGGCGATGTCGTCGGGGCCGTAGTGGTCGATGAAGCACCAGGCTCCGATCAGCGTCCGTGCCCGCTGCGGCAGTGTGCGCCGTACCGTCATAGCCCTCGGGCCGCCCAGGGGGACGTCTCGCGCGGAGAGGACGTCGACCTGCGGCAATGGCCGGCCATGGTCCGAGGCCGCGCAGCGCAGTTCGGTGGGATCTTTCTCGACGTTGCTCATCGCACGCCTCTCTCACCCGAGGATGGTTTTATGTTCAACATTCATGGCCGATGATAATCGGAGCGTGCCCTGTCGGTGCACGTCAAGGCAAGCGAGGGCCCGGAGCGGCCCGTGAAGGAGTCCAGGTTGAGTGACACGGCAGCAGGCCCCGTGGGTGAGCGGGTCTTCGTCGACAAGCAGAGCCCGAAGGCCTACCACGCGTTGGTCGAGACAGCCGAGGCGGTTCGCGCGACTGCCGCCGACGCGGGTCTGGACCGCATGCTCGTGGAACTGATCAACCTCCGCGTGTCACAGATCAACGGCTGCGCCTACTGCCTCAACGTGCATACTCGGGCCGCACTGCGCGCGGGCGAGACCACCCAGCGCCTGGGAGTGTTGGCCGCCTGGCGCGACACCGAAGTGTTCACGGCACGGGAACGCGCGGCACTCACCCTGGCTGAGGCGACCACCGAACCCGCGAACGCCGTCCTGCAGGAGAGCGCTTATGACGCGGCTCGCCGGCTCCTCAGCGACGATGAGATCTCCGCGGTGATCTGGGTGGCGATCACCATCAACGCGTTCAACCGGGTCTCGGTCATGAGCAAGCATCCCGTGCGCGCGATCCCTCAGCAGTGATCCGGTTTCATGCATTGCCGGGAGCCGAGTCCCCGGTCGGGGGGGCTCATCTCCGAGGCTCATCGCCGAACGAGCTCATCTCGGGTCGAGCGGTCATCTCGGATCGAGATGACTGACATCCCGAACCATCGCATCAGGTGAGGAAGCACGAGGGGCGGGCCGGCGCTTAAGCCTGCGTGACGGCATCGATGAAGCTGCCGGCACCGCACAGCGCTTCCGCCCGAGCCGGGATGCCCGGCCCGCCCCTCGAGAAGGTGCACATGTCCGCATCATCCGACCTCCAGACCCCACGCCGCTCCGCGACCGCACAGGCCACCCACGGCGTGCCGGGCTGGCTGGTCGCGTTCCTGGCCGTCGCGTCCGGTATGACGGTCGCCAACCTGTACTACGCCCAGCCTCTGCTGTCCTCGCTGAGCAGCGTCTTCCACACCAGCACGGCCACCGCCGGCGCACTGATCACACTCACCCAGGTCGGCTACGTCCTCGGCATGCTCTTCCTGGTCCCTCTCGGCGACCGGCTGGAGAAGCGCAACCTGATCACCGCCCTGCTGGCGGTCACGACCCTTGCCCTGGTGGCCGCCGGACTCGCCACCAGTTTCCCCATGCTGCTTATCGCCTCGCTGGTCAGCGGCGCCACCTCGGTCGTCGCCCAGATCCTGGTGCCGTTCGCCGCGAGCCTCGCCCCCGACCACGCCAGGGGCCGCATAGTCGGGCGGGTGATGAGCGGCCTGCTCACCGGCATCCTGCTCTCGCGGACGCTGAGCAGCCTGGTCTCCGACCTCGCCGGCTGGCGCGTCGTCTTCCTCGGCTCCGCCGCCCTGATGGCCGTACTCGCGGTGGCCCTGCGTGCGGCTCTGCCGCAGCACGCCCCGACCACGACCATTCCGTACCACCACGTGCTGCGCTCCACCGTCCGGCTGGTGCGCACGCACCCGGCGCTGCTGCGCCGCGGCCTGTACCAGGCGGCGATGTTCGGGGCCTTCAGCGCCTTCTGGACCACCGTCTCCTTCGTCCTGACCGGTCCCCGCTTCCACTACTCGCCGGTGGGGGTCGGCGTCTTCGCCCTCGTCGGCGCGGCCGGCGCGGCCATCGCTCCGTTCGCCGGGCACTGGGCCGACCGGGGGCTCGTACGTCCGATGACCGGTGCCGCCTTCGTGGTCGCCGCGCTGGCCTTCGCACTCGCGGGCCTCGGCGGACACAGCATCGTACTGATCGCCCTGGCCGCCATCCTGATCGACATGGCCGTGCAGACGACGCTCATCCTCGGCCAGCACACCGTCTACCAGCTCGACCCCGCCGCCCGCGCCCGCCTCAACAGCGCCTTCATCGCCACGTTCTTCGTCGGCGGCGCGGCCGGTTCCCAGCTCGGCTCCGTCGTCTATCACGCCGGAGGCTGGACGGCTCTCACCGTTCTGGGCGCGGCCCTCCCCTTGCTGGCCCTCCTGTACTGGACCACCGAACGCCGGCAGCGGGCTGGGCAGAGCTGACCACCGAGACCCGCGGCGCCAAGCCGTCGGCAGCATCGCCCGGCAGAGGTCCCGCACGCGGAGTCAGTCCGGCCGCGGCATGTGGCCGAGAGCGTCGCGCAGTTGGGTGCGGGCGGTGATGCCCAGCTTGGGGAAGATCTTGTGCAAGTGGAAGCCGATCGTGCGCGGAGACAGGTAGAGCCGGGCACCGATATCCCGGTTGGTCAGGCCTTCTGCGGCCAGTTGAGCGATCTGCAGCTCTTGCGGCGTCAGGCCGGCCACGGCTTCTGGCGCTGCGGAAGTCACGGCCACACCTGCCGCCCGGAGTTCGGCAGTGGTGCGCTCGATCCAGGGGCGTGCGTCCAGACGCTCGAAGACGTCCAGGGCGGTGCCGAGCAGGGGACGCGCCTCGGCGGTCCGCCGGCGGCGCCGCAGCCATTCGGCGAAGTCCAGGTGGGCGAGGGCGTACTCGAAAGGCCACCGGGCGTTGGCCGGGTCGCCGAGCGCCGCACGGAAATGTGGCTCCGCGTCGTCAGGATCGCTGAGCAGGGCCGAGGCGCGATGTATGACCGCGTCCAGGCGAGCGGACCGGGACTCGTCGAGGGTCTTCTCGGCGGCGCGGAGCACGGTGCGGGCGTCGTCCGTCTGTCCGGCGCGCACGGCGGCGGCGGCAAGATCGGCGAGGTGGTAGAGGGAGGCGTGGTAGTGCACGGGTGCGGGGTGGGAGTCGGGGGTGAAGGCGCGGCGGAGTTGCTCGTACGCCGTCGTGTGGTCGCCCTCCGCGAGGGCTGCCATGCCGAGCGCGTGGCGGTAACGCACATACAGACTGCGAGACTTGCGCAGGTCGAGTCCGCGGACGGCGTCGTCCACCTGCGCACGGGCGCCCGCGTGGTCCCCTCGGGCGGCGCGCAGCGTTGCCTGGAGAATCGGCGATCCCACGGTGACGTTGTCCGCGCCCGCCTCTGTCGCCATGCCAAAGGCGTCCTCGGCGGCCGACTGGGCCGCGGTCCAGGCTCCGGTCTCGAACAGTGCGAGGGCGAGCGCTTGCGCGACGGTGCAGTTGGTGCCGGCCGTCGCGGCACGTCGCAGCTGGTCCATTGCCTGGCCCAGCAGGCGTACGGCCTCGTCGGTCTCGTCCAGTATCCAGGCCGAGGCGCCGAGCTGGACGAGGGCGGACAGGGCGTCGTCCGGCATGGCGTCCACTGCGTGGGTCAGGCTCTTCAGAGTCTGCTGCCGGTCCGTGAACGGCCGGCCGGCCGCATGTGTCCAGACGCGGTCGGTCTCATCCGGCTGCGGCGGGATGAGGGCGCTGATGCGCTCGATTTCGTTCCGGTAGGAAGGATCGCCGGAGTTGTACGCCGGGGTCGCGGCCGTTCCCAGAGCGCTCAGCGCGAGAGCGGGTGCCGGTGTGGCCATGGACTCGGCCACGGGCAGCAGGAAGGCCAGAGAGTCGTCGTGCCGCAGGGTGACGGCCAGTGACCACCCGGCGCGGAGGGATGCCTCGGCGAGGAGTTGCGGGTCGTCCGTCAGAGCGTCGACCTGGGCCGCGATCTCACCGACCCACTGCGGATGCCCCGCGAACATGGCCGACGTGGCTGCGGCGAGCAGGCGGCGGGCACGCTGCTGCGGGTCCGGGGTGAGTTCGGCGGCGCGTTCCAGGGCGGCGGCCGCGGCCGCGTGTCCGCCGCGGTGCTGGGAGCGTTCTGCGCTCTCCGCCAAGGCGTCGGCGACCTGTTCGTCCGGGCCGAGTGCGGCTGCGGCGAGATGCCAGGCGCGACGATCGGGTTCGTGTGCGAGCGCGGCGGCGAGCGCCAGGTGGGCCTCGCGGCGTTCGGTGAACGAGGCGGCCTGGTAGATCGCGGAGCGGACCAGCGGGTGGCGCAGACGCACGTGGCCGCCCTCGACGCGCACCAGCCCTGCCTGCTCGGCGGGCAGCCAGACCTCCGGCCCGTCCATGCCCGGGGCGGCCTGGAGAACGTCCGAGAGTTGCGCGGTGCCGGCGGCCGCCGCCAAGAGCAGGGCCCGCCTTGTGGTGTGCGGCAGGGTCGGCAGGTCGGCGGCGAAGATCTGCTCCAGCCGGGCGGTCAGCGGGAGTGAGCCGCTCGAGCCGATCTCGCGGCTGCCCGGACCCTTGGCGAAGGCTCGCGTGAGCTCGATGAGGGCCAGCGGGTTCCCGGCGGCCTGCTGGAGGATCTGGGACCGGACCCTGCCCCGAGGCGGATGCGGCTGCGCGTCCAGCAGGAGCCCGGCCGCGGCTCGGTTGAGGGGGCCGGCCGTCAGATGCGGGAAGTCGCGGTCGAAGCGCACTGGCACCGCTTCGTCGCGGGCGGCGAGCAGCATGGCGGCGGGTTCACCTTCAAGGCGCCGGGCGACGAACGCGAGCACGTCCAGCGAGCCGACGTCGAGCCACTGAGCGTCGTCGACGATGATCAGCAATGGGCGTTCCGTCGCCGTGTCCGAGAGCAGCGTCAGCACGCCGACCCTGATCAACAGCGGGTCCGGCGCCTGCGATCCGTCGGTCTGGTCCATGCCGAATGCGCAGCGCAGGGCGTCGCGCTGCCGCGACGGAAGCCGATCGACACCGGTGAGGACCGGACGCAGGAGTTGGTGCACCCCAGCGAAACCAAGGTCCATCTCGCCTTCGCAGCCTCGCACCCGGAGCACACGTCGACCGCGGGACAGCGCCTGCGAGGCGGCCCAGTCCACCAGGGTGCTCTTGCCTGCGCCCGGCTCGCCGGTCAGCACGAGCACCTTCGGGCCGCTTCCCTCCGTGGCGTCGACCAACTGGCCGATCCGGGGCATTTCATGATCCCTGCCCAGGATCTCCAGCTCGGGTGCCCGCTCCGTGCCGAACTCCATGCTGTCCCTTTTCCTCCAACCGACCGCCTGGCAAAGCGGGCATGCAGGCGACGAACGTGCTCATCGCTCTGACTGCATCCTGCCAGTCCCCCTGCAGGGACCGTCGTGGAGTTCGTTCCGCGGACAGCACACATGACTGGTCACATGACAGAAGCGTGCCTCTGCGCATCCCTGACAGCATCCGAATCGGCATGCCGAGGGCGATCTCGTCCGCGGTATCGGCTGATCGGAGTGCGGTGGGGGGATTCGAGGTGACGGGCGCAGTGGCCGCCGATAAGGGAGACGGCCCTGACAGCTCAGGGCTGAGTGGCACATTGCCGATCGGCCGTGAGGCGGAGGTCGACCGGCTCCTGCGGTCCGTCGACGGGCGCAGTGGTTCGCCACACGTCCTGCTCGTTCTCGGGGAGGCGGGCACGGGCAAGACCCGGTTGGTCCGGGTCGCCGAGGAGAAGGCCAGAGGACGCCGAGCCTTGGTCTTGTCGGCGCAGGGCTGCGACTCGGAGGCGCAGCAGTCGTTCGCATCCCTGCACCAGCTCCTCCTCCCGGTGGTGGGCGAGCTCGATGCGCTGCCGGAAGACCAGCGGCTGGCGCTGCGCGCCGTCTTCGGGCCGGCGCCGGACGCCGGCCCGCCGGAGGGAATGGTCCTGCGCGTCGCGGTCCTGACACTGCTGGGTCACCTCGCGCAGGCAAGCCCGGTCCTGCTGACCGTGGACGACATCCAGGACTGCGACCGCGACTCCATGGAGGTCCTCTTCTTCGTGTCGCGACGCCTGACCGACCAGGCCGTGACGGTGCTGTTCACTGCACGCGGAGAGGCTCCCCCGGCCTGGGTTCCTGCGGATCTTGCCGTCCTGTGTCTCGGACCGCTGTCACGGCGGGCGGCGGCTCGGCTTCTGGACGCGCAGCCTGGTGCACCCACCGGAAGGACCAGGCTGGACCTGCTTCAGCAAGCGAAGGGGAATCCGCTGGCGATCATCGAACTGAGCCGGGCCGCACGCAGCGGAACCGGGGGGTCACGGGCGGGTGGGGAGCTGCGGCAGACCTCGCATATCCAGCAGATGTTCGCCGTACGACTGGGTGCGCTGCCGGAAGGGACACAGCGCGCACTGCTGTACGCGGCGGCCGCTGGGCAGCAGGAGCAACTCACTTCGGTCATGGCCGCGTTGGGTACCCATGATCTGAAGGTGTGGGTTCCGGCGGAGGAAGCCGGGCTGATCACCATCGCCGACGGCCGTCTCGCTTTCCACAACCCGCTGATGCGCACATCGGCCTACCACAGGCAGCCCGCGAAGCTGCGTCAGCAGGCCCACCGGGATCTGGCCGCCGTACGCGGCCGCCACCCCGCGTACCAGGCTTGGCATCTGTCCGCGGCGGCCATCGGTCCGGACGAGTCCGTGGCCGCGGCTCTGGAGGAAGCCGCCGGCGCCCACGGTGCCGCCCCGGCTGAGCAGGGCGCAGATTGCTTCGCCGCGGCGAAGGCACTGGAACAGGCCGCGCGTTTCAGTCCCCTCGACCACGACCGGGCCCGCCGTCTCGCCAAGGCACTGACCGCCGCAAGCCAGGTCGGAGACCCGGGATGGGTGCGCGACCTGTACGCGATGCTGACCCGAGTGAACCGCGACCCGGAACTGATGTGCGTCGCGGCCTGCGTCATGAGTGGGGCACTGTCACTGCTCTCCTTCCAGCGGGAGGCCTTCGACCTCCTGCTCGGGGTGTCGCAGCACACACCGCCCGGCAGCGCCACAACCGCCTTCGCCCTGGCGGCAGCCGCCACGATCATCGCCTGCCAGTCCGGACTTCCCGAGCACCGGCTGCAGCTGCCACGCCTGCTCGACCAGGCGGTACGGGCAGCGCAGACGAAGGAAGCCCGGTCCGGGCAGAACGGCCGGTCCTTTCCCGAACACGCCGAGCCTGAGGTCCTCGCGTCCCTGGAGGCCCTCGTGAAGTCCGGAATCGATCCGGCCGCCCATGCCGACAGCACGCTGCGAAGGCTGACGATCCCGCTTCCCGGCACCCTCGACGGCCCGGGCCGGCTGACCCGGCTGATGACGACCGCCTCGGTCGCCTACCACGCCGACGAGGCCGACCTGTGCGCAGAGCAGTACCGGCAGGCAGGCGAGCTGCTGCGCTCGCAGGGAGCCCTGGGCCCTCGCGCGTGGACCCTCGCGGCCCAGGTGGACACACTCCTGAGCATCGGGCGGTGGGCGGAAGCCGAGACACTGATCGAGGAGGGCCTCTCCCACGCCGCCGTCCATGGATGGACTCGCATCGAGATGGACTTGGAAGCCCTACGAGCGACCCTGCGCGCACTTCGCGGCGAGAGCGTACCGGGTGTGCAGTTCACCGGCCCGAACTGGCGCTCCGTCAGTCTGGACGAGAACCGGGCCACACATGCACGGATGCTGCGGGCATGCGGTCTGACGGCGATGGCCCTCGGCGACGGAGACAGTGCCTTCCGGCACCTGCGGGCCCTGTTCGCGGACGACGGCTCCCCCCTCGACCCCTTCCTCTCCCCCCGCTGCATCGCCGAACTCGCCGCCGCCGCCCAGCGCACCGGCCGGCGGCTGGAGGCGGCGCGCATCCTCCTGGAGGTCCGACGACGCCAGGGCGCCCGGCCGACGACCCGGATGACTCTGCTCATGCACCATGCGGCGGCCCTCGTCGACGAGGATGCGGATTCCGAGCACCACTTCCGGCTCGCCGTGGTCAATCCGCAGGCAGCCAGGTGGCCCCTGGAACGGGCCCAGGCCCGCCTCCACTACGCGATCTGGCTGCGCAGGCGCAGAAGGCCTCTGGAAGCGCGCGAGCAGCTGACCGTCGTCCTCGAGGAAGCGACCCGCATCGGAGCCCAGCACCTTGCCACATCAGCTCGCGGCGAGCTGCGCGCCAGCGGGGTCGCCCACGCTCCCACCTCGGCAGATCCGCTGACCGAACTGACCGCCCAGCAACAGCAGATCGTACGGTTGGCCGCGAACGGCCTGTCGAACCGGGAGATCGGCGAACAGCTCTTCCTCTCGCCGCGTACTGTGGGCTCGCACCTGTACAACGTCTATCCCAAGCTCGGCATCAGCAGCCGCCACCAGCTGCGCGACATCCTCTTGCACGACAGGTGACGTACGCGCGGCAGCAGACCGGTGTCAGAGACCGACGAGCTGGTGCACCGGCGTTCGTCCTCCTTGGCCGCTGAGCGACGAACCAGAGCCCAGAGGCGAGCGAGAGGTGTACCGGATGCAGTCGGACCCCGGGGAGGACGCAGGCGGGAAGTGTCCCTCCGCCGTGACTCTCGATCCGCTGGTGCAATGGCTCGTAGACGCGTCCTCAGCCCCGCCGTATCTGCACGAACTGCCGCCGGTCGACGGCCGGCAGGCGCTGAGGGAGTCCCAGGTCCACCTGATCGAGGACTTCGACGTGGACGCCACCTTCCAGCTGGCACCCGTGGGACCGTCCGGGCTGGTGGGCTTCTGGATCTTCAGACCGCCGCGCGTAACAGGCCCGCTCCCCGCCATGCTCTACGTCCACGGGGGCCGGTGGATGCTGGGAGACGCGCAGACCCACGCCCGGCTCATCAGCGAGCTCGTGCTCAGCGCAGGCGTGGCCGCCGTCGTCCCCGAGTACAGCCGCACTCCCGAGGCCCGCTATCCCGTGGCCATCGAGGAGTGCTACGCGCTGATGACCTGGGCGGTCCGGCATGCCGGGGAACTCGGGCTCGACCCGGACCGGTTGGTGGCCGCCGGGGACTGCGCCGGCGCCACCATGGCCACGGCGCTGACCATGATGGCGAAGTCGCGCGGCGGCCCGAGGATCCGCGCCCAGCTGCTGTACTACCCGATCACCGACGCACAGTGCGACAGCCCATCCCAGCGGCAGTTCGCCACGGGATATCTCCTCACCCGGGAGGCCCTGCGCTGGTACTGGCAGCAGTACAGCGACGATCCCCGGCGGCAGGCCGAGCCGACCGCGTCCCCGTTGCGCGCGAGTCTGGCGGAGCTTGCGGGGCTGCCGCCGGCGCTGGTGATCACGGCGGAGGCCGATGTGACGCGGGACGAGGGAGAGGAGTACGCGAGTCGACTGCGGCGTGCGGGAGTTGAGGTGACCGCGGCCCGTTTCCTGGGAACGGTCCATGACTTCGTGTCCCTGACCGCGTTGCGCGACAGTCCGCCGACGCGGGCGGCCTTGCGGCAGGGCGGCGCTTACCTGCGCGGACTGCTGAGCTGACGGGCTGCCAGGTCGGGCTGTCAGGCCCGCCGTGGCGAAGTGCGCAGACCAGTCGGCCGACTGATGCATCGGTCATCCATCGAAGGCACGCTGGTCGGCATGTCAGCGTTCTTTGGTTCCCGCACGGGGGACGGCGGCCTCGGCCACGACTCCACCGCGAGGCGACGTGGTCAGGTGCTCACCACGAGTTCTGTGCCTGCTCGCGAGAGTCTGGAGTTCTGGCATGACGCCGTGCTCGCGACGCTCGTCGGGATGGACATCTCCGCGGAGGGCGGCACGTACGACGCCACGATGCGTACGGACCACCTCGGCGACCTTCAGATCACCACGGTCGACTGCGATCCGGGAGAGGCCTACCGGGCCCCGCGCTTCATCGCCCGCGGCGACGGCAAGCAGGTGTTCGTCGCCGTCATGAGCAGGGGCGTCGCCCAGATCGAGCAGGACGACCGGTACGCGGAGCTGGGGCCGGGCGATGTCGCGTTCTTCGAGACCGTTCGCCCCTTTCGCTCGCGCTTTTCGCAGCAGTTCCAGTTGAAGATCTTCGCCGTGCCGCGAGGCCTCCTCGGCCAGCCGGAGGCGGTCCTGAGCCGGATAACGGCGCGCCCCCTGCGGCCGGTGACCGGGCTTGCAGCCGTGCTGTCACCGTTCATGTCGCGCCTGGCGGACACGTCCGAGTCCTACTCCGGGCCGGTCGCCGAGCGGCTGGCCGGCAGCGCCGTGGACCTGCTGGCCGCCACCGTGGCGGAGCAACTCGGCGTGGAGCAGACGAGCCTGCCCGGCGCCGACCGGGTCCTGCTGCTGCGCGTCCAGAGGTTCATTCGCTGGCACTTGGCAGAACCGGGCCTCACCCCGGGGGTCATTGCACGGGCGCATGGCATCTCGGTGCGGTATCTGCACCGGCTGTTCGAACAGGAGGGCACAACGGTCGGCCGTTGGATCCTCGAGCTCCGACTGGACGAGTGCCGCAGGGAGTTGGCGGCCTTCGACGCGCAGGGCGGGAGCGTAGGAAGCGTCGCCCGTCGCTGGGGATTCACCGGCACTGCCCATTTCGGGCGAGCCTTTCGCCGGGAGCACGGAATGTCCCCGACCGAGTGGCTGCGATTCGAACGCGCCTGGCGCTCCATCGAGGAGGACCGGTGCCAGGCAGTGAGCTGCTGATGGTGGGCACGCCGCACACGGTCCTGTCCACGGACACGGAAACGGGCACGGACACGGAAACGGGCACGGATACGGACACAGCCGGGCCCTCGGACGACATGCTGTCCTGGAAGCAGGTCCTGTCGAGGACCTACGTCGATCTCGAGCTGGTCGTCCGAGAAGACCCAGGGTCCTGGACGGGCTCCCTCAGGGCGGACCGGCTGGGATCGCTACAGGTCGCGACCGAGGAGTCCGACCCCGTGAAGCTCGTTCGGACCCCGCAGGGCGCGGCGGCGGACGGCCACGCATACATCTTCGCCCGCCTGCAGCTGGAGGGACGGGCCCTCCTGTGCCAGGACGGCCGCTCCACGCAGGTGCATCCGGGAGTCCTGGCCTTCTACGACGCGAGCCGGCCGTTCAGTCTTGTCCTGCCGGAGCGCCACCGGGCCCGTGTCCTGATGGTTCCCCGCCCGATGCTGAGGCTGAGCGACGCGGAGATACGCCGGGTCACCGCGACGGCCATCGGCGACGCGCCCGACGGTCTGGCCGCTCTGCTTCTCCCGCTTCTGTCCGGAGTGGTCCAGGAGATCGGCTCGGCCTCGCCGCTCGTGCGCGAGAGACTCGCCCGCACCGCCGCCGACCTCCTCGCCACCTTGGCCGAAAACCAGTTGGCCGCTGATGGGCCGCCCTGTGCCGGGACAGGGCCGGCAACGATGCTGGACCGGATCAAGGCCTCCATCGAGACCCGCCTCGGCGAGCCCGGGCTCTCGCCCCAGATGCTCGCCGACGAGCACGGCATCTCCCTGCGCTACCTGCACAAGCTCTTCCAGGAGCAGGGCACCACGGTCGGCCGCTGGGTGCGCGAACGGCGGCTCGACGCGTGCAGGGCCGAACTGGCCCGTCCGGAGGCGGCCGGTCGGGCCATCGCCGCGGTGGCCGCCCGATGGGGATTCATCAGCGCCTCCCACTTCAGCCACGCCTTCCGCAAGGCCTACGGGGTGTCTCCGGCGCAGTGGCGCAGTACCGCGGGCAGGGAGCGGCGGCAGGTCGGGTGACCGGCCGCCGGGTGTTCACGCCGTGGGCCTGATCCAGACAGCGTCCGAGGCCGAGAGGCGATAGGTGGCCACGGACGTCACCGCCAGGAGCACCAGCGCCAGGCCCAGGGTGAGGGCGAGTTCGGTGTGCAGCAGGAGCGCGGCGCCGGCGAGGGCTCCGAGGAACATGGCCAGCACGGACAGGATTCGCCGTCCGGGTCGGGGTGCCGCCCCGCCGGCCGGGGTGGAGTCCGCGGCCAGTCCCGTCAGGGTCAGGGTCAGCACTGTCGTCGTCAGATCCGGGACGCCGAGGCGGCGGGCGACCGCGTTCTGCAGCCCCATGGCGAGGCCGAGGAGCACGATCAGGGCATACCGGACCGTGGTGGTCACCTCGCCGTGCGAGGCCGCGGTCGTGATGACGGCCGCGGCGACCAGCACCGCCTCGAGCGCCGTTGCGATGGTCAGCAGCCGCCCGCGGTGTGCCGCGAACCGGGTGCCGAACCGGCCTCCCGCCAGCGCGCCGGCGAGGAACGCGGCCATCGATATGACGGAGGCGAGCGCGGACAGGCCCTCGGCGCCCGCCAGAGCGAAGCCGAGGAAGACGACGTTGCCCGTCATGTTGGCGACGAAGACGTGCCCGAGCGACAGATAGCTCACGGCGTCGACCAGTCCGGTCACCACGGTCAGCGTCAGCATCAGCGGCGGCAGCGGACCGTGCCGGTCCCCCCTCGGCGGGGCCAACGTGCGGGCCGCGTCAGTCAGCAGCTTGTACATGCGGAGTTCTCCTGCCTGGAGCGGGCGGACGTCGCAGCACCGCACGGGTGAGCAGTCCGCTGGCCGGGCCGATGACGATGGCCGCGAGGCAGACCCACAGCGGCCAGGGGGTCAGCCCGATGACGTGGTCGGCCGACCAACGGCCGGGGCCGGTGAGCGCCAGCACCGCGGAGGCGATGACGAGGACCATCGGGTACTCGTAGCCGTCGTTCTGGACCCAGAGCCCGTTGTGCCATTTGACGGTGCCGGCGACCGTCATCACTCCCATGGCGGCCATCGCCGCCATGGGAGTGAGCAGTCCGGCCGCCAGGAACAGGCCGGCACCGATCTGACTGCCGCCCGCGGCGAGCGCGGTGAGCCGGCCGCCGCGGAAGCCGTCATGCCGGAACTCCTCGGTACCGCCTGCCAAACCGTTGCCGCCCAGCCGGAAACTGACCTTCTGCACTCCGTGCCCGGCGATGAGGAGACCCGCCACCAGCCGGAGGACCAACAGTCCGGTGTCCATTGCGTTCCTGCCTGTTCCTGACGTTCCGTTGATGACCGTTTGAAGAGGTCAGCCGGCCGCGTGGCCGCCGATGACCGCCTGTGCGTAGACGAGCCCGAGGCCATAGGCGCCGCCGTGCTCCTTCACCACCTCCGTGACGGGGACATACGTCTCCGTACGCGCCCAGTCGCGCTGGAGCTCGAGCAGCACCTGCACCCAGGTCACCGGAATCGCGCCGCCCTGGACCATGCGCTGGACGGCGTGCTCGTGCGCCTGCGGGCTGACACCGCCGGACGCGTCGGTGACCACGTAGACCTCGTAGCCCTGGGCGATGGCGGACAGCGTGGGCAGGACGACGCAGACCTCGGTCCACAGGCCGGCGATGACGAGCTTCTTGCGGCCGGTCGCCTTGACGGCCTCGACGAAGTCGATGTCCTCCCAGGCGTTCATCGTGGTCCGGTCGATGATCTTCTGGTCGGGGAAGACATCGGCCAGCTGCGGCATGATCGGTCCCGAGAAGGACTCGGCGGCCACGGTGCTCAGCACGACCGGGACGTCGAAGACCTTGGCGGCCTTCGCCAGGCCCACGGTCGAGTTGATGATCGCGGTGCGGTCGCCGCTGCCGGTGCCGAAGAACATCTGCGGCTGGTGGTCCACGAACAGCACGGCGCAGTTGTCGGGGGTCAGCAGGTCGGGGCTGGGGGCCGCGGTGACGTCGGAGATGTTGACCATGACAGAGCCTTTCATCGGTTATGTGATCGCGGACGGGCGTCCGCTGTTGAGAGCAACCGCCGATTGGGCGGTGCGAGTTGGGGGGTGGTGTCCCGGGAGGGGCGGCTCGTGGCCGGGCCCCTCCCGGGAGATCAGAGCGAGAAGCAGGGGTCGAAGACCGTGCTCTCGGTTTCCGGGGCGAGGCCGCGTCGGGCGCGCCACTGCCGGTGCTGCTCCGACTCGGCGACGGCCTGGCCGAGCAACTCGGCCTGGCGGGCGCCCGACAGGCCGGTTCGGGGCGTGGCCTGGTAGCCGCCGAAGTGCGCGACCGGGCTCCACGCGGGGCTGACCGGCGGCAGTTCCTCGTCGAGGCCCTCGTACTCGGCGGCGGCATAGACGATCCGGCCGCCGACGACCGTCAGCAGGGATTCGATGTGAGCGATGTCCGGCTCGGGCACCGTGAAGTAGTCCTCGGACAGAACCGCCAGATCGCCGTAACAGCCCGGGCGCAGAACGCCCTTGACGCCCTCCTCGCCGGTCAGCGCGGCACCCGACTCGGTGAACATCGCGAGCGCGGTTGGCCGGTCGACTCGGTTGTGCGGCGGGCGGACGACCAGGTCGCCGACGGTGCGGCCGCTGACGAGCCAGTGCAGGGCGATCCACGGGTTGTAGGTGGAGACGCGGGTGGCGTCGGTGCCGGCGCCGACGGTCAGTCCGCGCTCCAGCATGGCCCGGATCGGCGGGGCGTCCGCGGCCGCGCCGGGGCCGTAGCGGCGTACGAACGCCTCGCCCTGGAAGGACAAGCGGTTCTGCACGGACATGGCGCCGCCGAGGGCGGCGATACGGTCGAGGCTGTCCGCGGAGACGGTCTCCGCATGGTCGAACAGCCACCGGTTCCCGGCCGGGAAAAGTCCTTCCGCAGCGAGCTTCTCGAAGACCGCGAGGTCCCGGCGAATGGTCTCGTCATACGTGGCGTGCAGCCGGAATCCCCAGCCGTTCTCCATGAGGAGTCGCACGGCCTTCTCGAATTCCGCCTCATAATCGCCGAGTTCCGGGCGCGGCTGGGTGAAGTTCTCGAAATCGGCCGCCGCCCAGGTGAGGTTCTCCCCCGCTCCGTTCAGGCGCAGCCATTCGTCCCCGTCCTCGGGGCGGGCCATTTCGATCCAGCGAGCGAGGTCGTCGATTTCCTGACCTGCGGTCTGCGGGAAGAGATGATAGGCGATGCGCAGCGACAGCTGACCGGCCTTGGCCAGTTCGACGACCGTGCTGTAGTTGTCGGGGAAGTTCTGGAATCCCCCGGCCGCGTCGATCGCCGACGTGAGCCCGAACCTGTTCAACTCCCGCAGGAAATGACGGGTCGAGGTCTTCTTGTCCTCACCCTCCAGAACCGGGGCCTTGGCCAGGGTCGAGTAGAGGATCAGGGCGCTCGGGGCGGCCAGCAGCATGCCCGTCGGCTCCCCGTCCCGACCCCGTACTATCTGACCGCCCTTGGGGTCGGGGGTGTCCCGAGTAAACCCGGCGGCCTTGAGCGCCGCGCGGTTGAGCACCGCCGACTGGTACAGGTGCAGGACGAACACCGGGGTGTCCGGCGCGGCGGCGTTCAGCTCGGCGACGGTCGGCAGCCGCCGTTCGGCGAACTGCTCGGCCGACCATCCGCCCACCACCCGCACCCACTGGCCCTTCGGGGTACGGGCCGCCTGCTCACGCAGCATCGCCAGGCCCTGGCGCAGCGTGGGGACGCCGTCCCACCGCAGCTCCAGCACGTAGTTGAGCCCGCCCCGAATCACATGCAGGTGAGAGTCGTTGAGGCCGGGGACCATCCGGCGGCCGAGCGCGTCGACCACCTTCGTGGCCGGGCCGATATGCGGAGCCACGTCCTTGTCGTCGCCGACGACCGTGATGACACCGTCGCGTATGGCGATCGCCTCGGCCCCCGGGCGGCCCGGGTCTCCGGTGTGGATCTTCGCGTTGCGGACCACGAGGTCCGCGGCGTTGTCGGTGGCGCTGGGAACCAGCCCACCGACCGGCATCGTGGACACCTTTCGACAACCTCCTGCGGCGTGAACAGCGTCGATTTCTATCTGCATCGACTTCCAACTGGGCGGCATTTGCGGGCGGGGGTGACCGGGGAACTCGCAATCACTGCGCCCACGCTCAACCGAACTGAGTTCTGAGTGGGATTTCCGTGCGACGCACGGGCCCGGACCCCGGCAGTCCGCAACTGCTGGGCCGCCAGGCTATTTCGAGCCGAAGCGTCTGTGTGTCCTGGCAGTGCACTGGATTCGTTCTGACAGTGCACTGCAGCTCCATTTCCGTGCGCTGTGGGGTCAGCGGCGGTGCGCTGGTGGTCAATCGCCGCCGCCTTCGCGGTTTTAGCGTGGTGACCGGCGACCCCGGCAGACCTCTGTGTCGGACCAGAGCCGCCTCACCTCGCCGGAGAAACCGGCGCATCACTTGAAACTCAGGAGAATCACGTGTCCGATGCCGTCGAGCCGGTTCAGCCCGTCCTGGAGCCGGCGGCAGCCGCCTTCGCCGAAGCGACCGCCAACCCGCCCTACCTCTTCGACCTGCCGCCCGCCGAAGGGCGCAAGGCCGTCGACGAAGTGCAGTCCGGCGAGATCGACAAGCCGGAGACCGACGAGGAGTGGATCACCGTCTCCGGCGGTCCGACCGGCAGTGTCCGGGCACGCATCGTCAAGCCCGCCGACGCCGAGGGCACACTGCCGGTCATCCTCTACATCCACGGCGCGGGCTGGGTGTTCGGCAACGCCCACACCCACGACCGCCTGGTACGCGAACTCGCCGTCGGCGCGAACGCCGCCGTGGTCTTCCCCGAGTACGACCTCTCCCCCGAGGTCCGCTACCCCGTCGCCATCGAGCAGAACTACGCGGTCGCCCAGTGGGTCGTCCAGCAGGGCGCCTCCAAGAACCTCGACGCCACCCGCATCGCGGTCGCCGGTGACTCCGTCGGCGGCAACATGACCGCCGCGCTCACGCTGATGGCCAAGGAACGCGGCGACGTACCGCTGGTCCAGCAGGTGCTCTTCTACCCCGTCACCGACGCCAACTTCGACACCGGCTCCTACCACCAGTTCGCCACCGGCTACTTCCTGCGCCGCGACGGCATGCAGTGGTTCTGGGACCAGTACACCACCGACGAGGCCGAACGCGCCCAGATCACCGCATCCCCGCTGCGCGCCACCACCGAGCAGCTCACCGGGCTGCCGCCGGCGCTGGTCATCACCGGCGAGGCCGACGTGCTGCGCGACGAGGGCGAGGCCTACGCCAACAAGCTGCGGGAGGCCGGTGTCCCTGTCACCGCCGTCCGCTTCCAGGGCGTCATCCACGACTTCGTCATGCTCAACGCCCTGCGCGGGACCCACGCCGCCGAGGCCGCCATCACGCTGGCCACCGGCACTCTGCGCACCGCGCTCCACGGTCACTGACCCGGCACCCCGTACTCACCGACACCAAGGAGGAACCCAGACATGGCCACCAGCACCACTCCCACAGTTGTCCTCGTGCACGGGGCGTTCGCGGACGCATCCAGCTGGTCCGGGGTCATCGCGGAACTGCAGAACGACGGCATCCCCGTGGTGGCGCCGCCCAACCCGCTGCGCGGCCTGGCGGCCGACGCCGCGTACATCGCCTCGGTGGCTGCTCAGATCGACGGTCCGGTGGTGCTTGTCGGGCACTCCTACGGCGGTGCGCTCATCTCCGTGGCCGGCACCACGGAGAACGTCGTCGGGCTGGTCTACGTCGCGGCCTATGTCACCGAAGAGGGTGAGAGCCTGGGCGAGTTGCAGGGCCGCTTCCCGCTCTCGCCGCTCGTCAGCAACCTGAAGGAGGCGACGTACCCCGTGGAGGATGCGGAGCCCGCGGTCGAGGTCACCATCACGGCCGAGGCGTTCCCGGAGATCTTCGCCGCGGACGTCCCGGCCGCCATCACCAAGATGCTGGCGGTGGCGCAGCGTCCGCTGGCCGCCGGCGCGTTCACGGAGACGGCCTCGGCCGCCGCGTGGAAGACCAAACCCTCCTGGGCCCTCGTGGCCGCCGCGGACCAGGCGATCAACCCCGAGGTCCAGCGTTTCGGTGCGAAGCGGGCAGGGGCGACGATCGTCGAGCTCGCGGGCGCCTCACACGCCGTCGCCGTGTCCCAGCCCAAGCAGGTCGCCGATCTGATCCGTGACGCGGTGCGGGCCACGGGCTGACGAGGCGCTGGGACCAGGCGGCACGGGCGGCCGCGCGGACGGGCTCCGGATATGGTGTCCGTCCGCGCGGCCCCTTTGCTGTAGGCAGAGGTGAGATCCGGCGCGGGGGCCTCCTCACCGACGCGGCGCCGTGACCACCACGACCAGCACCGCCAGCAGCACACCGGCGGCCAGGGCAGGTGCCGGGGAGGCGGCGGCCAGCAGGATGCCGGCCGCGGCGACGGGATACGGAATCCGCTCGGCCGCGGTGGTCTGGTGAGGCCGGAGGTGTATGGCCCAGACCGTGATCAGGAAGACGGCCGCGGGGACGGTGACCGCCGCGCCGGCAGCCATCGGCGAGGCGTCCGTCGCGCGCGTGACGTGATCGGCGTATGCGGCCAGTCCGGCTCCCTCGGCGGCCGCCGAGGCGAAGACCAGGTAGTGGCCGTAGGCCCAGGTGAATCTCTTGCGGTGGGCCTGGTGGGTCGTGGCGAGCAGGGTGTGTGCGGGCTTGGCGAAGTACAGCCACCACATGGCGTAGACGATGAGCAGGCCGCCGGCCGCCACCGCGTACAGCGAACCGGTGCCGTGGTGCCGGTCGAAGGCGCCCCGCACGGCGATGGTCGCGGCTGCGACGGACTCTCCGAGGACGATGAGGGTGAACAGTTCGTAGCGCTCGGCGATGTGGCGCGGATGCCATGGGGTCATCCCGGCGGACTGCGCCCACACCGGGACGGCAACCTCGGCGACGATCATCACGACGATGCCCGGTAGCCGCGCCGAGGCCGGGAGCCAGAGCAGCCCGACCCAGCAGACCTGACACACCGTCACTCCGGCGGCGAAACGCAGCGTTGTCGCCCGCCGAGCGGGGTCGGACCGTGCGGCGCGCAGCCACAGTGCGGCCAACGCCGTGCGCAGCACGACGTATCCGATGGTGATGACCCGCAGATCCCCCTCTTCGAACGCGCGGGGAACGCCGGCGGCGAGCACGAGCGACCCCGTGATCTGCACCAGCACCGTCAACCGGTACGGGACGTCGTCGGGGTCGTAGGCGGAGGCGAACCAGGTGAAGTTCATCCACGCCCACCAGATGGTGAAGAAGACCAGCGCGAACCGCAGGACACCGGTCGCGTAGTCCCCGTCGGTCAGCGCCGCGCGCAGGCTCCCGGACGCCTGCGCCACCGCGATGACGAAACACAGGTCGAAGAGAAGTTCCAGCGAGGTGGCCGACCTGTGCGGCTCACCGGGGTCGCGGCCCGGCATGGTGCGCCATCGCCTGGGCGCCGGGACCGCATGGGCGATCGGGAGGCGGCTCAGCGGAGGGCTCCGAGCGCGGCCTCGACCGTCCGGTGGAAGGTCGGGTAGGTGTAGATCATGTGCCGGAGCCGGTGGACGGGCACCTCGGCGTGGACGGCCACGTTCAGCCCGTAGAGCACCTCGCCTCCCGCCGGCCCCGCCGAGGTCGCGCCGATCAGTACGCCCCGGTCGGCGTCCTCGACGAGCTTGATGAACCCCTCGTTGCCCGGCCCGTGGATCCAGCCACGCGTGGAGGATGCGATGGTCAGCACGCTGGTGCGCACCCGCAGCCCCTGCTCGTGGGCCTGGCGCTCCGTCAGGCCCACGGCTCCGATCTCCGGATCGGTGAACGTGACGCGGGGCAGCGCGCGGTAGTCGGCGTCGGGACCGGGCTGCCCGAGGATGTCCTGGACGGCGATCTGCGCCTGGTACATCGACACATGGGTGAAGGCGCCGCGGCCGGTGATGTCGCCGACCGCCCACAGCCCGTCCCCGGCCCGCATCTGCCCGTCCGTGTGCACGGACCCCGCCGTCGGATCGAGGCCGACCGTATCGACCGCCAGCGCGGCCAGGTCGGCGCGGCGCCCGGTGGCGACGAGGAGCCGTTCGGCACGCAACGGCTCCGCGTCCCCCTCCAGCTGTACGGTGAACTCGGCACCGTCATGACTGACCTGCCGGGCCCGGGCGCCCGTGAGGACGGTGACTCCGTCCGCCTGAAGAACCTCTGCGGCCAGTTCCCCGGCTTCCGGTTCCTCCTGGGACAGCAGCCGGTCCTGCCCCTCGATCACCGTGACCGCGCACTTGAAGCGGGCGAAGACCTGGGCGAGTTCGACGCCGATGGCGCCCCCGCCGAGAACGACCATCGACACCGGCAGTTCCTTCGCCGCCATGGCGTCCCGGTTGGTCCAGTACGGAGTTTCCTCGAGCCCCGGTACCGGAGGGATCCTGGGCCGGGTGCCCGTGGCCAGTACGACACCGCGTCGCGC
Organism: Streptomyces sp. NPDC002896; assembly: GCF_040295225.1. NCBI lineage: Bacteria > Bacillati > Actinomycetota > Actinomycetes > Kitasatosporales > Streptomycetaceae > Streptomyces > Streptomyces sp. NPDC002896. Next base: position 75,806 of record NZ_JBEOVA010000023.1, read on the forward strand.
CTCGAACGTGCGGTCACCGACCGTCACTTGACGCACGCCGGAGAGGCGTCCCGTTCCCCGGACGAGCCTTCCGCCCTTGGCCGCGAGACGATCGGCGGCCACCTGGTCGTTCCAGTCATCGGTGGCCTCGTCACGTATACGCCTGGCGATCCGGCCCCAGTCCGGAGTCACTACCGCTTCGCCGGCGAGGGCGGGCATCCGGCGCGCCTCGGCGAGCAGGTTTCCGGCCCGGATCATCATCTTGCTGGGCACGCACCCCCAGTACGGACACTCGCCTCCGACGAGTTCCGCCTCGACCCCCACCACGTCGAGTCCGGCCTCGGCCAGCGTGCCCGCGACGTACTCGCCACCCGGCCCCAGCCCGACGACCACCACATCCGCCTGCTCGTTCGCGCTCATGCCTGCTTCTCCTCGTTCCTCGGGCTCCACGGGCGTGCTGCCCCGCCGAGGCTAGATCGGCCGGGCGAAGGCCCGTGCCCGTCAGCGCACGGATGCTTGCCCGAGAGCGAACGACGGGTACGGGAGCCCCGCACAGTGCGCTGGTGAGCACCACTGCGTGCACTGCTGGGCAAACCGTCCCGGGGCCGGGCACCTAGCGTCACTCGGGTACGCACCGCACGACACCGCAGGAGGCGGACCATGACCACCAGTTCCAGGCCCGTGAGCAGCAGTCAGCCGTGGCTGCACCAGAAGGGCAAGGTGATCCAGGAGTTCGGCACCGTCAAGCAGTTCCCGATCGGCCTGTCCTACGAGGCGCGCATGTACTCCTGCCAGCGCCTGAACAACGTCCTGGCGGACACGCAGATCCTCTACGGCCTCTACAAGAAGCATCACTGGCTGATGCGCGGCGCCACCTTCTACCAACTGCACCTGGTCCTGGACAAGCACGCGGGGGAACAGCTCGAACTCGTCGACACCATCGCCGAACGCGTCCAGTCCCTGGGCGGCGTCGCGGTGGGCGACCCCAGACACGTCGCGGAGATCACGTCGATTCCTCGGCCTCCGGACGGCGTGGAGGAAGTGCCGGCGATGCTGTCGCGGCTGCTGGAGGCCCACGAGACCATCCTCATCGACGCCCACGACGCGGCCTCCCGGACCGGTGAGCTGGGTGACGACGGCACCAACGATCTGCTGGTCTCACAGGTGATCAGGACCGGGGAACTGCAGGCGTGGTTCCTGGCCGAGCATCTGGTCGACACCCCGCTGGTCCGCGCCTGACGGAGCGTCGGGGGCGGCGCCCACGGCACGCCCCTGCGCCCGCATACGATGCGGCGCAGATCAAAGGTCGTCGGACGGGCGTTGCTTGACTGGGAGCGGATCATGGATCTGCGGCAGATGGAAGTCGTCGTCGCGGTGGCGGACGCGGGCGGTTTCACAGCGGCGGCAAGGCGGCTGCACGTGGTCCAGTCCGCCGTGTCGAGCACGGTACGGGCCCTCGAACGCGAACTGGGCACTCCCTTGTTCGACCGCACCACGCACCGCGTCGCCCTCACGCCGGCCGGCGAGGCGTTCGTCCCCGCCGCACGCGCGACGCTCCGCGCCGCCGAACTGGCACGGGAGGCGGTCGACGCCGTCCAGGGGCAGCTGCGCGGGCGCGTGACGGTCGGCACGATGCAGGGCGTCTGGGCGGGACTCCACCACGCCCTGGCCGCGCTGCGAGCGGAGCACCCGGGCGTGGTGGTCCAGCTGCGGCAGGCGGCGGTGGCCGACATCCGGCAGGCACTGCGCGAGGGCACAGTGGACCTGGCCGTGGTGGCGCTCGACCGCCAGCAGCAGCGCGGGCTGACGACCCGGCTGCTGTCCCGCGAGGAGATGGTCCTGTTGGCGTCGTCCCGGCGGGTCATCGCCGGCACGACTCCGAACGGCGCGGTCCAACTCGCGGACGTCGCCCAGCTGCCCTTGGTGGACTTCACGCCCGGCTGGGCCATCCGCTATGCGGTCGACCGGGCCTTCCGTGCCGCGGGCGTCGACCGCAGCACGACCTTCGAGGTGAACGACATCGTCGCGGCAGCCGAACTGGTCCGCAACGACTTGGGCGTCTGCATCATGCCCACGTCGATCGCCGCCCGCTTCCCCGACCTGCCCCAGTACCGGTTCGGCCGGCACGCGCCGAGCTGGAAGATCATGGTGGTCCGGCCTCCCGGCGATGCACCCCCGGCGGTCGCGGCGCTGCTGCGGCACATCACCTGACGGCCTGCCGTCGAAGCCCGGCAGCGAGAACGGGCGCTGTGGGGCCCCTTGCCGTGCACGGACAGTCATCCCGACCATGCGGTGGCCTCCTACCGTTCGAGGACCACACGTTCACCTCATGCATGAACTCGATCACGTCATGCATGGACTCGATCACCTCATGAATGGAGGGACCTTGCAGTTCGGGATCTTCAGCGTCGGCGACGTCACACCGGATCCGACCACGGGCCGTACGCCGACCGAGCACGAGCGCATCAAGGCCATAATCGCCATCGCGCTGAAGGCCGAGGAGGTCGGCCTGGACGTCTTCGCGACCGGCGAGCACCACAACCCGCCGTTCGTCCCCTCGTCGCCGACCACCATGCTCGCTTACATCGCCGCACGGACCGAGAGGCTCATCCTCTCCACCGCCACCACCCTCATCACCACCAACGACCCGGTGAAGATCGCCGAGGACTACGCGATGCTCCAGCACCTGGCCGACGGGCGCGTGGATCTCATCATGGGGCGCGGCAACACCGGGCCCGTCTACCCATGGTTCGGACAGGACATACGCGAAGGCATCAACCTCGCCATCGAGAACTACGGCCTGCTGCACCGGCTGTGGCGCGAGGACGTCGTCAACTGGGAGGGCAAGTTCCGTACGCCGCTGCAGGGGTTCACGTCCACGCCCCGCCCACTGGACGGCGTACCGCCGTTCGTCTGGCACGGCTCGATCCGCTCCCCGGAGATCGCCGAGCAGGCCGCGTACTACGGCGACGGCTTCTTCCACAACAACATCTTCTGGCCGCCCGACCACACCAAACGGATGGTCGAGCTGTACCGGGAGAGGTACGCGCACCACGGCCACGGCACCCCCGAGCAGGCCATCGTCGGCCTCGGCGGCCAGGTGTTCATGCGCAAGAACTCACAGGACGCGGTACGCGAGTTCCGGCCGTACTTCGACAACGCGCCCGTCTACGGCCACGGCCCCTCGCTCGAGGACTTCACCGAGCAGACCCCGCTGACCGTCGGCTCCCCGCAGCAGGTCATCGAGCGGACCCTGTCCTTCCGCCAGTACGCCGGCGACTACCAACGCCAGCTCTTCCTGATGGACCACGCCGGGCTGCCACTCAAAACCGTCCTCGAACAACTCGACATCCTCGGCGAGGAGGTCGTACCGGTGCTGCGCAAGGAGTTCGCCGCAGGGCGGGCGGCCGGGGTGCCGGACGCGCCGACCCACCACTCCCTGCTCGCAGCCGCATCGGAATCGGAAGAGGTGTCCGCCGCATGAAGCTCGTCGTCGTCTCGGCGGGGCTGAGCGTCCCGTCCTCCACACGGCTGCTCGCCGACCGGCTCACCGACGCGGTCCGCGAAAAGCTCGCGGATCAGGACCACAAGGTGGACGTCGACGTCATCGAGTTGCGCGCCCTGGCCGTCGCCATCGCCAACAACCTCGTGACCGGTTTCCCGCCACCACAGCTGGCCACCACGATCGAAACGGTCACGGGCGCCGACGGCCTGATCGCCGTGACGCCGGTGTTCTCCGCGTCGTACAGCGGACTGTTCAAGTCCTTCTTCGACCTGATCGATCCGGACGCCCTCACCGGCAAGCCGGTCCTGATCGCCGCGACCGGCGGCACAGCCCGGCACTCACTGGTCCTGGAACACGCGCTGCGCCCCCTCTTCGCCTACCTGCGCGCCGTCGCCGTCCCCACCGCGGTCTACGCCGCGTCCGAGGACTGGGGATCCGGCAGCGACGCGCACACGCAGGGCCTGTCCGCACGCATACGGCGGGCAGGCGGGGAGATGGCCTCACTCATGACCGCCAGGGCAACCGATGAAGCGCCCGATGACGACAGCACCTCGTTCCAGAGGCAGCTTTCGGATCTGCGCTTCAGCTGAGCCGGGAACAAAGGCCCCTCTGGGGCCGCGACCGCCGAGTGGGCTCTCAAGTCCGGGCCCACCGATCATGCGGATCAGCCTCCCGATGCGCTTGCTGGACGGCTCGATGGGCGGCCGTAGACTCGCGCGTCATGGAAGAGATCTTCAGGCTCGGCGAGATCAGCTGCCCGTCCGGGAACCTCGTCGTCATCGACGGCGGGCACCTGGGGTTGTGGAGCGGAGAGCGGTCGCCCGCGGAGATCGATCCGACTTCACTGGGCATTGACGACCCGACGATGGCTGCCGATGTCCTCGAAGCCGTCGACTTCGCGGTGGTCGGGCCGAACGCTTCGGCAGCGGTCCGCAGCTTCGGACGGCAGCCAGGCGCCATGCTCCACGACATCCCGGCTTCCAAGGCCGCAGAAGTCGAGGCGATGTTCGCGGAGCATTGCCGAACCGCAGGCTTCGACGCCCGTCTGGAGGCCTTGCCGGGTCGGGAACCACATGCCCAACGGGTGCGCCGGACTTCCGGCGAAGGCGGCGGCAGTTTTCTGATGTTCGGCATTCCCGTCGTCGCCGTGGGCGGCGTGCCCCGCGACCGCCACCTGCCGGTGCTGGCTTCCCGGGTCGACTATGGCGACGGTCTGGGGGCGCGCTGGTCTGAGATGTCGATTCGGGTGAGAGATGCCCCGGTGGAGTCATCAGTGCCGCTGGGTGACATCGGCGTCGACTGGGCGCGGGTGCTCTTCGGTGATGCAGATGCACTGAACGCCTGGCAGCATGACGAGCCTGTGGACGGCTTGGCCGACGTCGCGTTCTGGGGTGCTGCGGCGGACGAAGCCGCCGCGACGTTCGCGGCACCTGAACTGGGCGAGCCCGGGGAGGACGGCATACGCGGGTGGACCGGGTTGGCGATACCGGATGCGATCGACAAGGCCCATGCTCTGCTGAGGTGGAAGGAAGACACCGGACGCCGCATGGCCGTGGACTTCCGGCCGCATTCCCATCACTGGCAGGTCATGCGCCAGATCCGCGCCTCCGAAGTCGAGGCCGGAACCGTGGACATCGGCGACGCCCGGCTGCTCTGCGCGATGACGAGTTGGGGCGACGGGTACTTCCCAGTGTTCGCCGACCTTGATGCGTCGGGCGCCGTTGTCGCGGTGCGGGTGAGCTTCACCGGCGCGCGCTGACATAGCAGTGCGGGCTTGTTGGCGCGTCGCCCGTTCGCGCGTGATCTACTCCGGTGGTATGCCGTTGCTGATGCTGGACCTCGACAACACTCTGGTCGACCGCGATGCGGCGTTCCGGGCCGCCGTCGGGGCGTTCCTGGCGGACCACGGTCTGCCTGACACCGACCTTGCGTGGGTGATGACCGTCGACGCGAGCGGCTATACCGCCCGCCATGATGTGGCCGCGGCCATGGCCGACCGGTACGGAGCTGTGGTGTCCACCACCGCGATCGGCGCCCTTCTGGACACTGGTGCCGCCGATCGCGTCGTGCTGGCGTCCTCCGCACGCGAGGCCCTGCACCGAGCACGGGCCGGCGGCTGGACCTGTGTGATCGTCACCAACGGCCGTATCGCCCAGCAGGAAGCGAAGATCCACAACACCGGACTCGACCGGCTGGTCCACGGCTGGGTGATCTCCGAGGCAGTCGGCCATAAGAAGCCCGAACCGGAGATCTTCCGTGCGGCCGCGCATGCCGTGGGAGGGTCCCTTCCTGGCGCCTGGGTCATCGGCGATTCGCCGCATGCCGACATCGCCGGCGCGAACGCACTCGGCCTTCGAAGCGTGTGGGTCTCGGACGGCCGGCTCTGGGCGCAGCACGCTTACCGGCCCAACCATGTCGCTTACGACGTTGCTTCCGCGGTGAACTGCCTCGTCAACGCTCCTAGCCAGGGCTGACGTTATGAAACGGTGCCCTTGTTCACGTGCACCTGTCCGAACGAAAACGGCATCTACTCCGTCGGTGTCATGAAACCTGACACAGAGGAGGCGTATCGATGAAAGCCGTATTCCGAGTCGGCCAGAGCGGATCCGTGTGGATACTGCTGGCGGCAGCTACCGTCGCGGTGTCCGCCGCCTGCACGTCGTCGAGCGGTGGCGGTGATTCCGCGTCGTCCTGTGAGTTCCTGGTCGAGTACAGGAACCGCACGTACTCGGACGTGGCCAACGTCGACTTCTCAGTCGGCGACAAGCTCGGTACTGCAACCCTTCCGCCGTGCGACGACACACCAAACGACGATGACGACGGGGCGCCAGCGACCTTGACGACCGCCTATGCGGTCGAGGGACTGGACCCCAGCATCGCCATCGCGGTGGGAGACGTACCCGGTGATGCCCGCTTCGTCGCCGTCAAGGCCAACAAGACGCTGCCTCCCGAGGTCAAAAAACTGATCAACGGCTCTTGACGCCGAGTGCGAGGCGCCACTGCGGAGGTGGCTCGCTACCTCAGATCACCAATGCCGCGAGCTGCCGAGCGCAGTCCCGTAGCCGATCGACCAGCGCAGCGCCCGGCTCTCCGGGCCGGGCGAGTGCGCCGATCCGATCGGGAGTGCCGCACACCGCGAGCCCTGCTGCCAGGCGGCCCGTGGTCTCGCTGTGGACGGGCACGGCCAGGCAGGCATGGAGCGGGTCGAGCTCGCACTGCTGCATGGCGACACCGTCGCTGCGGACGCGGACGAGTTCGGCGGCGAGGGCCTCGGGCGTGGTGATGGTGTGCCGTGTCAGCGCGGGCAGTTGGGCGGGCACGGCGTGTGCGTCGGCGAGGAGCAGTTTGCCGAGAGCCGAAGCGTGTGGGTGGCGGGTGAGGAGGGCGGCATCGGTGGGCGGATGATCCGGGTCAGGATCGGTGAAGTCGATGCGGCCGTCCGCGTATCCGGCGAGATGGACGCCGAACCGTACGTGGTCACGCAGCCTGGAGACCACGGCATGCGCGGCGGCCGGCACCGCGGGCACCGGACGCGGCGGTGCGAGCTCGGCGACCTTGCGTCCGAGCGCGAAGCCACGCAGGTCGGGCATCCGTACGAGATATTCCTCCTCGACCAGGAGATTGAGGAGCCGGTACGTCGTCGCGGATGCCAGCCGCAGGGCGGCGGAGATCTCTTTGGCGGTGACGCCGGGACCGGTTGCCGCCACGTGCTGCAGCACGGCCAGTGCACTGCGTATGGCGCGTGGCTGGCGCCCGCTCAGGGCGATCGTGTCACCGCTCACCGTGCCTGCCGGCCGTCGGAGGGCGCAGGCCCGGTATTCGCGGTATGAGGGGGCGGGTGCGGTGCGTCGGCCGGCAGGTGTCGTGCGACGGTCCGTGCGTACGCGGCAAGGCCGCGCACGTCGAGGACGTCACCCGACCTGTGCAGGACGTCGGCCGCGCTCGTCTCGTCGTACACACCGATCGCCCCGACCCGCTCCGGGTCACGTCGGCGGGCCAGCAGGAACCAGACCCATCCCGCACCCATCAGCAGGGCGAAGAGGCCCGGCACCAGCGCATTGCCCGCGGACACGTTTCGCTGGGTGTGGGCGCCGAGGACCAGCAGCAAGGACGGGACGCAGACCGCGGTCGCGGCCACGGGTCCGCGGGTGAGCTCGCCTATGCGGTGCAGAAAGACGGGTGCGGCCAGGCACACCAGGGCGTAGGCCGCGAGGAACCCGTAGGTGCACAGGTTCAGCATCAGGGCGAAGACGGTGCGCAGTTCCAGGCCGGTGGCGAGCAGACCGAGAGGCACCAGGACCAGGACGGGCAGCACCAGGAGGACTGCGATGTGCGGGGTTCCGTGAGTGGGGTGCGTGCTGCCCAGTCGGCGCGGTGTCATGCGTTCGCGCCCCATGGAGAACAGCAGGCGTACCAGGGCGGTGCCCGCGGCCATGGCGCAGGCGAAGAACGAGATGGCGATGCCCAGGTCGAGCAGGACGGGCAGCCGCATCGCGGCGCGGCGGCCGGAGTCGTCGAGCGGGGACAGCACGCCGTCCCCCACCCCTGCCAGCACCTGTGTGTAGGTCGCCAGCAGATACAGAGCGGCGGAGCACACGACGGTCCACCGCACGGCGCGTCCCACGACGAGAAACGGCCGGCGGGCCTCCGCGCCGAGCACGGTCGCGCTCTCGAACCCGATGAACGCGCCGAACGCGGGCAGTGCCCCCGCGACGACCGAGCCGAGTGCCACCGGGCTCGATGAGGGCGGCGCCAGTTGCCGCATGTCGGGATGCAGGCCGTGGCGTATGAGCAGCACGGTGAAGAACGCCAGGGCCAGGACGATCGATGCGGCCTCCAGGCAGAGCGCAAGGCCGGCGGACAACCGCACTCCTCGTACGAGGAAGTACGCGGTGACGGTGCCCGCCGCCAAGAGTGCGAGCGCGACCGGTAGTTGGGGCGGCCAGGCCGTCAGGCCCAGCCGGGCGAACAGCTGCCCTGCATACAGTCCGGCGCCGGTCAGGGCGGCCATCGTCAGCACGCCGTAGCCGATCAGCAGGGCGCATCCGCAGGCGAAGGCCGCGGCCGGGCCCAGGCCTTTCGCCGTGAAGCTGTACAGGGCGCCGGGTGCGGCCATCCGGATCGAGAAAGTGCGTACGCACGCGGTGACCAGCAGCGCGAGGAGCGCGGCGAGCGCCACCGACCACACCGCAGAGGTGCCCGCCTGAGCGGTCACGAGGGCGGGAGTTGTGGCCATCGCGGCGGCCGGGGCGACGGCCGAGACGGACTGGGCGAGCACGGGCAGCGGCCCGAGAGAGCGCCGGTCGAGGCCCGCGACGGGAGAGTTGTCGCGCAGCGGCGGGGGCGACGAGGCCTGTGCGGCTGTACTGGTGGCGCTCATCGCCGTCCTCCTGGATCCTGTCCGGCCCGGATCGCTCGGACAAGATCTGGTGCCGGTGGTGCCGACCGGCACGGTAGGGGCGGCATGTTTCAGCCAAGTGATCAACGCGTCGCGAGGGTGTGTTCCCCGAACGGGAAAACCTGCGCCTGACCTTCCCGTTCGGCATGCCGCGGACCGTGACGGAGGTGTGACGGACCGGCAATCGGAGGCGTTGAGACTGCCGCGCAGGCCAACTCCCGCCGATCACCCTGGAGGCACCGTGAGCAGTACGGCGAGTCCACCACCCCCCGCAGCCGCCGCGACCGACGACAGCATCGCGGCGCGCCCCGGGCTGCGCGGCTCTCTCGGCACCGCTTCGATCGTGCTGATGGTCCTGGCGGCCGCCGCACCGCTGACCGTCGTGGGCGGAGCCGTCCCCCTGGGCATCGCCCTGGGCAACGGCTCCGCGTATCCGGCCGCTTTCGCCGTCTGCTGCGTGGTGCTGCTGCTCTTCGCGGTCGGTTTCTGCGCGATGGCGCAACACGTGCGCCAGGCCGGCGCGTTCTACGCGTACGTCGACAAGGGTCTCGGCCGGCGCGCCGGACTCGGCTCCGCGTTCCTCGCCCTGGTCACCTACACGGCGATCCAGGTGTCGGTGTACGGGTACATCGGTGTCGCCCTCGACGGCCTCGTCCAGTCCTACGGCGGGCCGCACATCCCGTGGTGGGTATGGACCGGTGCCATGATCGCCCTGGTAGGGGTGCTCGGCTACCGGCATGTCGACCTCAGCGGCAAGGTGCTCGGCGCACTGCTGATCGGCGAGGTCGGCATCGTCCTCGCGCTGGACGCAGCCGTCGTGGCCACCGGCGGCGACCACGGTCTGTCCACCGCGCTGGTCACTCCCTCGCAGCTCACCTCCGGATCGCCGGGCGTCGCGGTCACCTTCGCCATCGCCGCGTTCATCGGCTTCGAGGCCACGGCCGTCTTCCGCAGCGAGGCCCGCGACCCCGACCGGACCATTCCGCGCGCCACATATCTGGCCCTCGCGCTCGTGGGCGGCTTCTACACGCTCTCCAGCTGGGCTCTGGTGTCCGCGTGGGGCGATGAGCAGGCGGTGGCAGCCGCCGGCCGCGACCCCGAGGGCATGCTGATGGCGACCGTGAGCCGCTACCTCGGGCCGTTCGCCGAACACCTCGCCCAGGCCCTGTTCGTGACGAGCCTCTTCGCCTGCGTGCTGTCCTTCCACCACGTCATCGCCCGCTATCTGCACTCGCTCGCCGAACGCGAGGCCCTGCCCTCACGGCTCGGCCGCGCCCACCCGCGCCACCACTCGCCGTACACGGCGTCCCTGGTGCAGACGGCGAGCGCCGCAGCGCTGATCGCCGTGTTCACCCTCGCCGGGATGGATCCCATCACCCAGATCTTCACGTGGATGGCGGGCGTGGCCACCGCGGGCGTCGACGTCCTGATGCTGCTCACGTGTGTCGCGGTGCTGGTGTTCTTCCACCGCACGGGAAGCGACACCCGTCCCTGGCACACCCGCTGGGCGCCCGCTCTCGGCGGCCTGGGCCTGGCCGCGCTGCTGACCCTGACGGTCCTCAACTTCCCGCTGCTGATCGGCGGTTCCACCACCCTGGCCGCAGCGCTGCTCGGCGTGCCGGCCGCTTCCTTCGTGGTCGGTGTCGTACGAGAACGGCGGCGCCCCACCGGCGAGGTTCCCGTCCCCGCCTGAGTCCGGGGGTCCTCCCCCCACCGTCCCGACCCCTGACCACCCGCACATCCAGAGATCCAGGAGCATTCCATGACCGTGACCGACACCGCTGCCACCGGGGCCCTCACCGTGCCCCCGCCCGCGCACCCCCTCGCCATGCTCACCGCCGACGAGATACACGCCGCCCGCGCCGTCCTGGACGCGGCCGGGCACCTCGGCGACGGCGTGCGCTTCGTCTCCGTGGTGCCCGAGGAGCCGGCCAAGGCCGAGCTGCTCGCCTTTTCCCCCGGCGGCCTGGTGGACCGGCGACTGCGGATCCTGCTCCTCGACCGGGCGAACGGCGCCTCGTACGACACGATCGTCTCCGTCACGCGCGGCACCGTGGACCGCTTCGAGAAGATCGACACCGCGGTGTCCGGTCAACTTCCCATCCTCGACGAGGAGTTCGAGACCGTTCAGGAGATCCTCGACGCGGACGCCTCCTGGAGGAAGGCGCTGGCCCGCCGGGGCCTGGATGCCTCGACCGTGCGAGCGGTCCCGCTCTCCGCCGGCCACTACGGGTACGAGGGCGAGGCAGGCCGCCGTATCGTCCGCAGCTTCGGATTCCACCAGGACCACGAGCAGGACCACCCCTGGGCCCACCCGGTCGACGGCCTGGTCGCTTACGTCGACCTGACCGCACGCACCGTCGTGCAGGTCATCGACGACGAGCTGGTCCCGGTGCCCGAGGAGCCAGGCAACTTCCAGGACCCCGCGTACACCGGACCGGCCCGCAGCACCCTCAAGCCCATCGAGATCACCCAGCCCGAGGGCGTCAGCTTCACCGTCGAGGACGGGGTCGTCCGCTGGGAGAACTGGACTCTGCGGCTCGGCTTCAACGTCCGCGAAGGCCTGACCCTCCACCAGATCAGTTTCCACGACCGTGAAAAGGGCCGCGACCGGTCCGTCGTGCACCGTGCCTCGATCGCGGAAATGGTCGTCCCGTACGCCGATCCGTCCCCGGTGCGGTTCTGGCAGAACTACTTCGACCAGGGCGAATACCTCTTCGGCCGCTACACCAACTCCCTGGAGCTCGGCTGCGACTGCCTCGGTGAGATCCACTACACGGACGTCGTCGTCGCCGACGAGCACGGCGAGCCGCGGACCATCCGCAACGCGATCTGCATGCACGAGGAGGACTACGGCGTGCTGTGGAAGCACTCCGACCTCTTCGCGGGCTCGAACGAGACCCGCCGCCAGCGCCGCCTGGTGATCTCGTTCTTCACCACCGTCGGGAACTACGACTACGGCTTCTACTGGTACCTCTACCTGGACGGCACCATCGAGTGCGAGTCCAAGGCCACCGGCGTCGTCTTCACGTCCGGGTACCCGGAGCAGGGGCGGGAGTTCGCGACCGAGATCGCCCCCGGCCTGGGCGCACCCTTCCACCAGCACCTCTTCTCCGCCCGGCTGGACATGGCCGTCGACGGGCAGTTCAACGCCGTCGACGAGATCGACGCCGTACGCGTGCCCGTGAGCGACAAGAACCCGCACGGCAACGCCTTCGGACGGCAGGTCACCCGCCTGCGCAGCGAGCAGGCGGCGCAGCGGCAGGCCGACGGCAGCCGGGGCAGGGTCTGGCATGTGGTCAACCCGGAGGTCACCAACCGGCTCGGGCAGTCCGTCGGTTACGCCCTTGTCCCCGAGGGACTGCCGACACTGCTCGCGGACGACTCGGCGTCCGTCACCTCCCGGGCGGCCTTCGCCACCCGCCACCTGTGGGTCACCCGCCACGCAGACGACGAGCGCTACCCGGCGGGCGACCTGGTCAACCAGCACCCGGGCGGCGCGGGACTGCCCGCCTGGACGGCCGCCGACCGGAGCGTCGACGGCGAGGACATCGTGCTGTGGCACACCTTCGGCCTCACCCACTTCCCGCGTCCCGAGGACTGGCCGGTCATGCCGGTCGACTACACGGGCTTCGCCCTCAAGCCGGTCGGCTTCTTCGACCGCAACCCCACCCTCGACGTGCCGCGCAGCAGCAACGGTGGGCACTGCCACGGCGATGAGCAGGCGTCGACGTGCCACTGACGCACACGGCGGTGCACGGCGCAGCGGGTCACGGTTCGGCGGCGCACGGACCGGTGCTACATGGATCCGTGCTGCACGGATCAGCGCTGCACACCGCGCTGATGGCGGTCATGGCCGTACTGGGTGCGGTCTGCGCCCTGGCCGCGCTGTGGTCCGGGCGGCGCGGCAGCGCCGCCCGGTGCTGGCTGCCCCATCTTGTGATGGGGGCCGTCATGGCCGCTGTCTGCCTGCCGAACGCCGGTGCCGTCGTGCCCTGGACGGGCGCGGCGGCGCTGGCCGCGGTGGCGGTGTGGTCGGCGCGGCCGGCCACCCGCCCGGCCACCCTCAGCTGGTACACCTGCACCGACCTGGTGGCGTGCGCTGTGCTGCTCACCCTGACCGCCTGGGCTGCATCCGCACCCGCCGGCCCGGCAGGCCACACCACCCTTCCCGGTGCGGCCGTACCGGTCACCGTCGCTGTCACGCTGGCCTGGGCGGGCGCACGCGCGGCCCTCTTCGCAGGCACCCTGCCGCCCCGTACGCCAGACCGCGACCCACTGGGAGCACGGCTCACCCGGCTGGGCGGCCCTTTCATGGTGCCCCTGATGGGCGTGATGGTGCTGACGGCCTGAAACGGCGCCCCGGAGTCCTGCGTACCGAGCGGCTTCAATTCGGAATAAATGGTTCGGAGTTGAGCGGAGGATCGCGTAGGGTGCCCCAGTCGTCAGGCTGGAAGAGGCAGGTTGTGGACGTGGCGCCCAAGAAAGTGACGCGGGACCAGTTGGCGGGCGCGGCGCGGGCCGCGCTGGGTGGCGGGCGACGGCTGGAGGCGGTCGAGCGGATCGCGGGCGGAACCAGGAAGGGCGTATACCGTCTCACGATGGACGACGCCACGACGGCGATCGCCTATCTGTGGGAGGCATCCGAGAACTACTGGCCGGCGGCCGAGGGTGACGACGACATCGCCGATCCGTTCTCGCCCGGTGTCGGGCTCGATCTCTTCGAGGCCGCGCACGCCCGGCTGGCCGCGCTCGGCCTCCGGGTCCCTGCGGTCCACCTGGTCGACCGCGACCGCACCCACTACCCGGCCGACCTCGCCATCGTCGAGGACTTCCCCGGCGAGAACCTGATGGATCTGCTCGCCCGCGACCCGCACGCCGCGGAGCCGACGATGGCGCGCCTGGCCGACGCCCTGGAGGCGATGCGGCATCACCAGGCGCCCGCCTACGGCAAGGTCGCCCTGATCGACGGAGGAGGGACGTCGCGGGGGACGTCGTGTGAGGCAGCCGTGCTCGGCTTCGCACTGCGCAACCTCGCGGAGGCTGCCTCACGCGACCAGCGGATCGCGGACGCCCGCGACCGGCTGGAAGAGCGGCTGCACGAGCTCGCGGCAGCGGTGCGGCCACGTGCCGAGTACTCGGTCGTCCACGGCGAACTGGGGCTGGACCACGTGCTGGTGGACGCGCACGGCAACCCCGTCTTGATCGACATCGAGGACCTGATGTACTTCGACGTCGAGTGGGAGCACGTGTTCCTGCGGATCCGCCATCACGACAGCGACTACCGGCGGCTGGCGGTGAGCGGACTCAACGAGGACCGGCTCGCCCTCTACATGCTCGCCCAGCGGCTGTCCCTGACGGCGGGTCCGCTGCGGCTGCTCGACGGGGACTTCCCCGACCGGGCTTTCATGCAGGCGGTCGCCGAGCACAATCTGAACGAGGCGCTGGCGCTGGTCGCGGCGGTTTAGGGCCTCCGGGCCGACTGGAGGGGAACCATGGCTGATCGCTGGGTGAGGCTCGAACTCGATGTCGCCACCTTTGATGCGCAGCACTTTGAGAAGTATGTGACGAGGTGTCGGGCCGAGGGTATTCGCCTCACCACTCTTGCCGATTTGAGGGACACGCCGGAACATCGTCGCGCGTTGTACGAGCTGAACAAGGAGTGCTCTGCCGACATCCCGGAACGGGGGGAGTTCTACTCCTTCGACGAGTATGCGGAGCGGCGCTTTGCGATCGCTTCCTACGATCCTCGCGGGGTTGTGATCGCATTGGATGGCGAGGCCTGGATCGGTATGGCGGCAACGTCGAATCACGGGGACTTCGTATTCAACGAGATGACCGGAGTACGAGCCGGTCACCGAGGCCGTGGCATTTCGATCGCCATGAAGACGTTCGGGATGGGATTCGCCAAGGAGTGTGGAGCGAGCAAGGTCCGGACGTTCCATCACCCGGCGAACGCGAGCGCCATAGCCATGAACCGGAGGATGGGATTCGTTGATGCGACCTTCTGAGGCGAGTCCCATTCAGCCCACCCAAGGCCCAGCAGGACATGGGGGCGAGATGAAGCATCACTTCGTTGGTATCGGAGAGTTGACGGAGACCCCCCGTGTGGCAATCGTGATCGACGTGATGCGCGCTTTCACCGTGGCCGCCTGGGCCTTCGCGCGCGGCGCCGAGAGAATTGTCCTGGCCTCGTCGGAGAGCGAGGCCCTGGCCCTGAAGCAGGGACATTCGGGCTGGCTCGCCTTGAAGGACGGTCCTCTGGCCGACGGCTTCGACGCGGTCAACTCACCCGGGCTGATCGCGTCCGCCGATCTGGCCGGTCGCACGGTGGTTCAGAAGACCGGGGCGGGGACTGTGGGTGCCCTGGCTGTCGCGAGCGCGCCGCTGGTCCTGTGCGCGAGTTTCGTGGTGGCGGGCGCGACAGCGCGGTTCCTTCGAACCAGAGGTACTGGTTCGGTGACGTTCGTTGTCACGGGCGAGGACGGACGGGCCGAGGAGGACCTGGCGTGCGCCCAGTACATCAGCCGACGTACCGCGGGAAATGGCGTCGAGGTAGCCCCGTATCTCCGCCGTGCAAGGGCTTCCCAGGCGGCAGCGAATCTGGCCGAGGGACTGCGGCGTGGATATCAGGGAATTCATGCGGACGACGTCGAGCTCTGCCTGGAGGCCGACAGGTTCTCCTTCGCGATGGTGGCAAGCCGGGAGGAGAATCTGACGGTGCTGCGTTCCATTGCCGTGACCGGTCACTGAGCAGGGGCCCATCAGCACGCCGTCATCACGTCGAACTCCGCCGGTGACATCGTGCCAAGTCACAATTCCGGGGACCCGGCGATGCGCCACGAATACCGGGCACCCCGGCCTTTCCGCGCACCGACGTTCACTTCCTCAGCAGACCCAGCTCCCGCAGCCTGTAGTGGCGGATGCCGTCGGTGCGCAATCCGTCCGCGCCGCCTCGGAACACCCAGAAACCGCCGCGTTGGTAGCTCGAGCCGTTGAACGTGGCGCCGGTCAGCAGGTCCATGCAGCCGTCCCGTTCGCCGTCGAGGAGCTGCAGGTCGGCCCCGAACCTGGTCCTGTCGGCCGCGCCTCGGAGGTTCTCGTCGTTGTACGAGATGCGCTGCAGGGAGCGCATTCTCGCGCCGTCCTGCGTCGCCTTGATCGTCGACACCAGGATCTGCCGCGTGGTGCCGAACCTGCCGGTCCCGAGGGTGGACACGGCCTCGGCCCGTCCGTCACCGGTGATGTCGCCGGTGACCATGGAGTCGCCCATGCGGTCGAAGCGCAGTCTGTGGAGCCCGGGGCGGAAGCCGTCCGGGCCGCCGCGCAGCATCCGCCTGGAACCGCCCTCCGAGGTCGAGGCGGAAAGCAGAGTGTCCGCGTAGCCGTCCGCGTCGTAGTCCGTTCCGGTCTCGACGTTCGCGCTGTACGTGCCGGAGGGCGACTCGGCCTCGACCATGCCGTCCTCGGGGGTGCCGCGGAACCAGCGCAGAGGGTGGAGGATGCCGCCCTCGTCCTCGTCCTCGGGGTCGTCTGTCTCGGTGGCGAGGAGCAGGTCGGTGCGGCCGTCGCCGTCGATGTCGGCGGGCTGCAGCGAGGAGTAGTAGCTGAGGTCAGGAGTGGGACTCACGGTGATGGTGCGGGTCGAGGCGGGGCGGCCGTCGGGGCCGAACGGGCCGTAGAGGATCTGGCCGATCGATCCCGCTGCCGTGTCCGGGATCGGGGCGAGCACATCGGCCCGGTCGTCGCCGTTGAAGTCACCGATCGCGGTGGGATCGGACTCCGTGTGCGGCGTCCCGTCCGGGTACGGGACGGCGATCGGCTTGGTGCCGAGCCCGTTCGGGCCGCCCCGGAAGAGGACCATCGAGCGGGTGTACTTGTCGCCGTACTCGTTCTCCGGGATGCGCTGCTCGGCGAGCACATCGGTATAGCCGTCGGCGTCCAGGTCGGCGACGTAGGTGTGGACGAACCCCTCCTTCCATTTACTACGGGAGCCCGGCGGGAGTACGCCGTCGGTGAGTGGGCGGCCGGTGGGACGCAGTCCGCCCTTGCCGCCCATGAAGACCGCGAGCGGACCGATGGCGCCTCGGCTCAGCACGACGGGCGGGGTGCCCTTGACGGTGGCCGGGTCGCCGCGCACCACTCCAATTGCGTCGGGATAGCCGTCGTTGTCGAAGTCCGCCGGGCGGTCCCAACTCTTCGAGGGTTTAGGTGAGTCGGCGGTACCCGAGGTGCACCCGGCGCCAGCACTTCCCGTATCGCCGCCGGTACCGCAGGCGGACACGGTGAGCACGAGCGCGGCGCCTATGACTGCCGCTCTGATCGACCTCATGCGGGCCGATTATGCGTCATGTCCCGGTTATCCGATGGGCCGTTTCCGCAACCGGTGGGCCGGTGCGGTGTGCCGTCGCCTCGCACAGGCCGTGGGTACCGCCGGGCGACGGCTTACGTAACCGGCCGGCGCCACCAGCTTCTCGGCCCGGTGGCGGGGGTCGTGCTGTCGGTTCCCGCGCCGGCCGCGGCCACGAAGTGGCCGATGGTGGCCGCCTGGCGCCATGGAACGTTCCCGTGCCACGCGGGTACGTCCCGTGTGGCGTGGCCGAGCGAACTATCGGCCCATGGAGAGGTTTGCCCCGCCGGTGCAGTCCAGGACGACGCCCGTCATGAAGGCGTTGGCGGCCAGGGCGTGCACGGCCTGGGCTATGTCGTCGGGCCGGCCGACGCGGCCCACAGGGGTGACGGCGGCCAGCCCGTCGAAGAGTGCGCGGCGCTGTTCGGCGGGCACGTGGTCCCACCACGCGGTGTCGACGACGCCCGGCGACACGGCATTGACCCGCAGCGGCGCCAGTTCTGCGGCGAGGGGTGCAACCATCGCCTCCAGCGCGCCGTTGACAGCGGCGAGTCCGGCCGTGCCGGGGAAGGCCGCGCGGGCGGAGGCGGCGGTCACGAGCGTCACGGACGCGTCCTCGCGCAGCCGCGGCAGGGCGGCCTGCAGGATGCGCACGTACGGCCAGAACTTGCCGTCGAACCCGGCTGCCAGGTCCTTCAAATCCAGCTCGGCGAGCGGTCCGCCGCCCGCGGAGCCGCTCAGTGCCAGTACGAGGTGGTCCACCGGGCCTGAGCCCTCGAAGAAGGCGTCGACGTCCGCCGGTACGGAGCCGTCCATGCGGTGCGCCGTCACGTGGCCGCCGATCCGCTCGACGGCCTTGTCCAGTCGGTCCTGGTGGCGTCCGGTGATGACCACCTCTGCGCCGTCCGCCGCGAAGCGTGCGGCCGAGGCCTCACCGATGCCGGAGCTACCGCCCACAGGAGGCAATGTTGTGCACTTTATTGACGATGGTGACGCAGGAGCCTAAGTTCGCGGTGTCCTTCCCCCGGTCAAGGGAGACCGCGATGCCCACGTCCCCCGTCGCATCACCGTCCACAACCCCCGAACGAACCCGGCAACTGCGCCGGGTCGCTCTCTCCGGACTCCTCGGCACCGCCGTCGAGTTCTACGACTTCCTCGTCTACGGAACCGTCGCCGCCCTCGTCTTCGGCGAACTGTTCTTCCCCGGCGCCGATCCCGCCGTAGGCACCATCGCCGCGTTCGGCACCTTCGCCGCCGGCTATGTCGCCCGCCCGCTCGGCGGCATCCTCTTCGGGCACTTCGGCGACCGGCTCGGCCGCAAGTCCATGCTGCTGCTCACCATGGGCCTGATGGGCGGCGCCAGCTTCCTCATCGGCCTGCTGCCCACATACGACACGATCGGCGTGTGGGCGCCGGTCCTGCTGATCACCCTGCGCGTCGTGCAGGGCATCGCCATCGGCGGTGAATGGGGCGGTGCCACCCTGATGGTCGTCGAGCACGCCGGGGAGCGGCGCCGCGGCCTGTGGTCCAGCTTCACGCAGATGGGAGCCCCGCTCGGCTCCCTGCTCTCCACCGCCGTCGTCACGTTCGTCGTCACCCTGCCCAAGGACGAGTTCGCGGCCTGGGGCTGGCGCGTACCGTTCCTGCTGAGCGTGGTGCTGCTCGGCGTCGGACTCTTCGTACGGCTCAAGGTCGTGGAGAGCCCGCTCTTCGCCGAGGTGAAGAAGGACCGCGCCGAGTCGCGGCTACCGATCCTCGACGTGCTGCGGCACCCGCGTCCCGTGCTGCTGGCCTGCTGCGTCGGCATCGGAGCCTTCACCGCCCAGTCACTGCTGACCAGCTACATGATCGCGTACGCCACCGGCATCGGCTACGCACGCCCGCAGGTCCTCACCGCGCTGACCGTCTCCGCGTCCGTCGCCCTCGTCGTACTGCCCTGCGCCTCCGCGCTCTCCGACCGGATCGGCCGCCGCCCGGTCGTCCTCGCCGGAGCCCTCGCCTCGGCGGCGCTCGCCTTCCCCGTCCTCGCGCTGGTCGACTCGAAGTCGCCCGGGCTGCTGATCCTCGCCGTCGTCCTCGGACACGGCATCGCCCAGTCCATGATGTACGGCCCGCTGGGCGCCCTGCTCACCGAGATGTTCGGCACCCGGGTCCGCTACACCGGCGCCTCCCTCGGCTACCAGGGCGCCACCCTCGTCGGCGCCGGCTTCTCCCCCATGATCGCGGGAAGCCTGGTGGCGGGGAGCGGGGGCGGCACCCCCGTCGCCCTGCTGATCTGCGGGGGCTCCCTCGTCACCGCGCTGACCGTCTGGTTCGTGCGCGAGACCAGCCGGACGTCCCTTGCCGACACCGCCGAACGCGCCACCGCCCCCCACACGGAAGAGATCTCTGCATGACGACCGGCACCCGTGCCCGCACCGCACGTCGTACCGCCTGCGCGGCAGCCCTCCTGCTCGCCGTCACTGCTTCACCCCCGTCGGCCGCGGCGGCCACGGCGGACACGGCCCACGTGGAGGGCCAACTGCCCTCCGGCGCGACGTACATGATGGATGTGCCCGACGGGTGGAACGGCACCGTCCTGCTCTACAGCCACGGCTACACCCAGGCTGGCGCGCCCAACCCCGCCCAGGACGCCCCGGACGACGCCACGAAGGCCCTCCTGCTCGAGAAGGGCTACGCGCTCATCGGCTCCTCGTACGCCACCACAGGCTGGGCGGTGACGGACGCGGTACCCGATCAGCTCGCCACCCTCTCCGCCTTCACCGACCGCTTCGGCACCGCCCGCCGCACCATCGCCTGGGGCAGGTCGTACGGCGGACTGGTCACCACCGCCATCGCCGAACGCCATCCGGACCGGATCGACGGTTCGGTGTCCATGTGCGGCCTCGTCCACGGCGGCGTCGCCAACTGGAACAACACTCTCGACCCCGTCTTCGCCCTCAAGACGCTCCTCGCACCCGACTCCGACGTCCCCCTGACCGATCTGCCCGACCAGGCGGCCGCCACCAGCGCGGCGAACGCCCTGACGGCCGTGGTCGACTCGGCGCAGTCGACGGCCGCCGGGCGGGCCCGGATCGCCCTGGCCGCGGCCCTGCACAACATCCCGGTCTGGAACCAGCCGACGCAGACCCGGCCCGCCGCGACCGACTGGGACGGACAGCAGGCCAACCAGTACGAGGCCGTCAAGGGCCTGCTGAAGATCGCCGCCTTCAACCGGCGGCAGGAGGCCGAGGTCCGGGCGGGCGGCAACATGTCCTGGAACACCGGAGTCGACTACGCGAAGCTGCTCGGCCAGTCCTCCGTACGCAAGGAGGTCACCGAGCTGTACGAGAAGGCCGGGCTCTCCCTGCGTGCCGACCTGGCCACCCTGAACCGCGCTCCGCGCACCAGCGCCGATCCGGCCGCCGTCGCGTGGATGAGCCGCACCAGCTCCTTCTCCGGCAGGCTGACCAGACCGCAGTTCGACATCCACACCATCGGCGACGCCCTCGTCCCTGTCCAGACCGAGAGCGCCCTGCGCCGGGCGGTCACCGCCGCCGGTTCCGCGCCTCTCCTCCGTCAGGCGTACGTCGACAACGCCGGACACTGCACCTTCAGCCCCGCCGAACAGCTCGCCGCCCTGCACACCCTGGAGGACCGCCTCACCACCGGCAGCTGGCACGGCACCGACCCCGAGGCCCTCAACTCCCGTGCCGCGGCAGCCGATCCCTCGACCCCGGCCCGCTACGTCCCCTACCGCCCCACCCCGTACCTGCGGCCGTACGACCTTGCCCACCCCACCGACGGCCAGTGACGCCGTACGGCCGCCCGCCGCACCGACGACTGGCGGCCGTACGCTAGCCACCGTGGAAGACGACGACATCATGAACGCCACGGACACCCCTGACGGCCCGCAGCCGCGCCCGCAGTCGCTCATGCTCGCCTTCTTCGGCAACCACGTCCTGGAAGAGGGCGACCTGTGCGTCTACTCGGGCAGCATCATCGACGTGCTCGGCCGCGTCGGGGTGGGTGAACAGGCCGTACGCTCCACGCTGACCCGCATGGTCAACCGGGGCCTGCTGCGGCGCCAACGGGAGGGCCGCAGGATGTACTTCGGCCTGACCCCGCAGGCGACGCGCGTCCTACAGGACGGCCGCACCCGTATCTGGCAGCAGGGTGCCGTCAACGACGACTGGGACGGCTCCTGGACGCTGCTGGGCTTCTCCCTCCCCGACTCCTGGAAGCGCCAGCGCCACGACCTGCGCTCGCGGCTCGCCTGGTCCGGATTCGGCGCGCTGTACAGCGGACTGTGGATCGCCCCCGGAAATATCGACGTCGCCGCCGTCGCATCCGAACTCGGACTGTCCGCCCACGTCAAGATCTTCCACGCCCAGGCGGACGAGGCCACCGACATCGAGCTGATGATCCGCGACACCTGGGACCTGGAGAGCATCGCCGCCCGCTACGTCACCTTCGACAAGCGCTGGACCGCCCACCTGGGCGCGGGATCCGGAGACGACCCGATCGGGACGCGCCTACGCCTGGTCAGCGAATGGCTCGGGACCATCCGCACCGACCCCCGGCTCCCCGCCCGGCACCTTCCCCCCGACTGGCCGGCCCGCCCCGCCCAAGAGACCTTCCGGCGCGTCGCCGAACAGACCGCGAAGCCCGCACAGCGAATGGCCCGCGAACTGCTGGAGACCGCCCGGCTGCGGTAAGGCTGGATACATCGTCGGATGCCTGGCCGGCACAGGCTCACCAGTTGGATTAGCCAACCGTAGTGATGCTGTGGCAGGGTGTGACGCGCACGCCCGGCGCCCAGGCGACGTCGGGCACCCTCCCCGGCCAGGTCTTACCGGCCTGACCGGCCAGCGTCCGGAGGGACGTGTCACGCGGGCCGACGGCTTTGCCCATCGGCACCAGGGCACGAAGACGATTGGCGACATGGGGCGGTTTTACACGCTCTGGTCCTGTGTAACCCATGGGATCGCTAAGCCATTCAGAGACGCTCGATACTGCCCGGTGTCGCTCTGGGGAAGGATCCGCCTTGTCGTGATGGGTCACGAAGCGGGTCCATCGCTCTGTCTGTCCGGCAACTGCTGCCACATGGATTCCGCGACGGCGCTGGCGCGCCGGAGTTGATGAGCGGTCAGGCGTCGTACGTCCCAGATCAGCTCGGCCACGCCCGCCGCTACCGGCTCCGGCGCCGGGGGCCCGCCGGAAAGTGCGACGCCGGTCAGAGCGACCAAGTCGTTGGCGGGGATACCCAGCACGGTGGAGAAGTCGACCAGGAGCTCAGGCGTCAACGGTGTGCGGCCGTGGCCCACCATCCCGTATGTGGAAGCGGACCAATACCGCCCAGTGACGAGTAGGAATGTCTGAGCTATGCCTGTCCAGCCAAGGTTCCGATTCCTGAGCATGCGCAGCAGCAGGGCGCCGGGGCCCGCCGGGTACTGCTCATGTACCGGCGGCCTGGGAGGAGGCTGCGCACGCTCCGCCTGCGGCAGCGACGCCACGAGCCGGCGCAAGTCGCTCCGCTTTTGCGTCGGCAGGAGCATGGCATGCCGTACGAGGCGGGGAACACATTTTCCGGCCGCCGTGTCTACGGGGGCAAGATCGTCGGGTACCGCGCCCCCCGCGATCGCAAAGAGGTCTGCCGCATGCAGACGCAGTGCGGGCGCAAGCTGCCGGAGTAACGACGGGCTCGGCACCCCGCCGCGAAGCACCATCTGCAGCTCCGACTCGGCGACTTCGGCCAGCCCGGCCAGGGCCGCGATGCCCAGCTTCCTGCGATCTGACAACCGCGCCAACAGGATGTCGAAGCCCGCGTCCCCCGCCACTCGACCAGCCTAGCCCCGTGATCAGTGTCCGACGGAGCCTTTGTTACACGGTGGCTGGTCATTTGATGGCGTCTCGAGCAGGGCGCCGCGGCCGGCCGGGCTGAGCTGAGTACGGGTACTCACGACACTGCCATGGTTCCGCCCGACGATGGGGACACACGACGCCCCAAGGGGAGAACCGATGAATGGTCGCCCGACACGCACCCTCGTACGCCTGATGTTCGGCAACCCCGCCTCGGCGGTCTACCTCGGACTGGTCGGCGCCGCCGTCGGGATCTCCGCGACCGAACCGCTGTGGTCGGAGAACGGGGGCGACTCGTTGATCTGGGTGTGGCCGGCGCTCTTCACCTGCCCCGCCTTCTTCTTCGTCCTACCGATCGGCGAGGCGGTGTGGGGCACGGAAGCGCCTGCGTGGTTCTTCATCGGCGGGATCATCATTTCCGCCCTGGTCCAGTCCCTGGCCCTCGGGGTGTGCCTGAAGGCCCTTCGCGGCTGGCGCCGACGGCCCACCCGTCCTTACGGCGGCTGAACCGCTCCGGCGCGCGATCTTCGATGCAGACCCACGACGACGCCGCGTTCAGGGGGCGATCGGCAGCTGTCGCTTGTGTTCCGTGAGCCGGTAGCGGCGGACGACAGCCACGAAGGCGGCCTCATCGACCGGCTTGCCTTCCAGCAGGTCGTCGATGTCGTCGTAGGTGACGCCGAGCGCCTCCTCGTCGGGCCTGCCCGGGTTCAGTGTCTCCAGGTCTGCGGTCGGGGTCTTCTGAATCAGCGCGGACGGCGCACCCAGAGCCTGCGCCATGGTCCGTACACGCCGCTTGGTGAGGCCGGTGAGCGGAACCACATCGGCCGTGCCGTCGCCGAACTTGGTGAAGAAGCCGGAGACCGCCTCGGCAGCGTGGTCGGTGCCCACAACCAGGCCATCGTTCGCGCCCGCTACCGCGTACTGAGCGATCATGCGCTGCCGGGCCTTGATGTTGCCGTGCACGAAGTCCTGGTGGTGCGCGTCGCGGAAGACCGTGCCGCCGGCCAGCACCGCCTCCAGCGCGGCGTCGCTGGCGGGCTTCACATCGACGGTCAGGATCTGGTCGGGCCGGATGAACTCCAGCGCCAGCTGCGCGTCCTTCTCGTCAGCCTGGGCGCCGTACGGTAGCCGCATCGCGAAGAACGTCGATTCACTCCCGGCGGCACGGACGCGCTCGACCGCGAGCTGGCACAGCCGGCCCGCGGTCATGGAGTCCACACCGCCGCTGATGCCCAGCACCAACGAGCGCAGGCCCGTGGAGGTCAGCTGGTCGGCGAGGAAGGCCACCCGGCGCTCGATCTCCTGCCGTACGTCGAAGGACGCGCTCACCTGGAGATCCCGGGCGATCTCCTGCTGCAGGGATATGGACGCCAGGTCGGTCACGGTTGCTCCTCGGTCGGGCTGTCTGGGCCTCGGGTGTCGATCTTGTTCTCGTGATTTACGGGCAGGCTTGGTTCTGGCGGGCGGTCGGCAGCGGTGGGGTGCCGGTGACAGACATGACGACGGAGTAGAGCGTGGTGTCGGCAGCGATGAACATGCGGTTTCGTTTGGCGCCGCCGAAGCGGATGTTGGCGACGACGTCGGGGACCAGGAGGCGGCCGAGGAGTGTGCCGTCCGGGTCGTAGCAGTGCACGCCGCCGTCCATGGCGGCGGCCCAGAGCCGGCCGTCGTCGTCGAAGCGGATGTTGTCGAAGTTGCCGATCGCGCACTCGGTGAAGATCTCGCCGCCGGTGAGGGTGCCGTTCTCGTGGACGGTGAAGACGCGGATGTGGTTGGCCCGGCTGTCCGAGACGTACAGCCGGCGCTCGTCGAGGGAGAAGACGAGGCCGTTGGGGCCGCGGAAGCCGTCGGCGACCAGCCGCACTTCGCCGCTGCTGGGATCTACGCGATAGACGTTGCAGGCGCCGATCTCGCTCTCGGCACGGTGGCCCTCGTAGTCGCTGGTGATCCCGAAGTCGGGGTCGGAGAACCAGATCGAGCCGTCGGACTTCACGGCGGCGTCGTTCGGGCTGTTGAACCGCTTGCCCTGGAAGCGGTCGGCGATCACGGTGATCGAGCCGTCGTGTTCGGTGCGGGTGACGCGGCGGTTGCCCTGCTCACAGGTGATCAGGCGGCCCTCGCTGTCCAGGGTGTTGCCGTTGGGGTGACCGGCGGGTGAGCGGAAGACGCCGACCGTCCCGGTGGTCTCGTCCCAGCGGAGCAAGCGGTCGTTGGGGATGTCGCTCCACACCAGGTACCGCCCAGCGGGGACGTAGACGGGACCCTCGGCCCAGCGGCAGCCCTCAAAAAGGGTCTCCAGCTTCGAGTCGCCCGCGTTGCACCTGCCCGTGCGGAACCGCTCATCGAGGATCTCGTACAACTGCGGTCGCTCGCCGAGCATGTTGCCACCCTCACCATCGAACCGAATGTTGAGCCAACAAACCCAAACTATGCAGAATGAGATTCGACAGATCAAGCTCTTCTCCGAAGGAGATCCGTTGGACGACGTCGATCGACAGTTGCTTGTCCTCCTCCAGCAGGACGCTTTGAAGCCGTATGCGGTGCTGGGGCAGGCCGTTGGACTGTCCGCAGGGGCAACACATGAACGGGTGCGCAAGCTACGTGAGCGAGGCGTCATCCGCCGGACAGCCATCGATGTCGATCCCGAAGCGATCGGACGGGGTGTGCTCGCCTTCGTCATGGTGGACTCGACGAAGTGGGTCGGTGACTCCGGTGACCAGTTCGCGGCCATTCCGGAGATCCAGGAAGCCCACGTCATCGCCGGCAGCGCTTCGGTCCTGGTCAAGGTCAGGACCTCGACGACGGAGCAACTCCAGGACGTACTGCGCCGTATCTACGCAATCGAAGGAGTCAGCGGCACTCAGGCCACCGTTGTGCTCGAGACCTTCTTCGAGCGCCCTGTTACTCCGTAGCACCCGGCCGGGCGGAAACGGCACCCGTGGTCCCGCAGGCTCATTACGCGGCCGGCTCGTGACGCTTCAGGCGTATGCCGCATTCGAAGCGGGCTCCGGCACAGACCAAGGCGACGAGGTGTGGTGCGTTCATCGCGCGCGGGCGGCTGGACCGCATGCTGCTGGCTGCAGGTTGCGGCCGGTTGCCTCCCCTTGCTCATACGTCATCCAGCGGCTGCGAAGGCTCCGCCGGTGAGTACGGGAACCACCGTGCAGGCGTCCATCTCAGTCGCGACGGCAACATCCTCGGCAAAACCTCCCTCAGCAAGTTCCCGACCAGAGGAACTGGCCGTGACCGCCGCACTCACATCGGGAGTCCCGGCAAAGGCCCCGGCCGCCATGGCGGCCTCCGGGGAGAGAGTGCCGGCCCCGTGCTCCCGCAGCGAGGTGATCACCGCTCCCGCACCGAGCAGGTCCTCAAGCGCGGGGCGCAGGCTGCCGTCGGGCCAACGCTCCCCCGCGGCGATCACCCCGACAGGGTGCTCCGCGGTCCCATATCCGTTATTGGCGAGCCACCGGCCGACGGCGGTTCCGTTCCGCAACGAGGCCGCGACCACGACGGACCCACGGGCCACCGCTGCTATGGCTGATCCATTGGGCGACGGCAGTACGAGCCGTGGAGTGAAGGGAGCGCGTCGCAAAGCGGCCGGAGACAGCGACCACGGTGATACCGGGGTGGCCTTTCGGCGCCCCACGGCCAAGACGGCGTCCATCCGGTCGGCGAACGCCGCAGCGGTCTCATCACGCCAGCGGTACGGGAAGACCCGTATCCCGGACTCGGCCGCGACCGTCACCGCGGTGGTGAACGAGAGCACATCGACGACCACCAGGCACGCGACTTCTGGTGCGAGGCGTTCCGCGCCGACGGGACCCCATTCAAAACGCGTCCCATGTCCTGCTTGCAGAAACCAGTTGTCGCCCATGGCCAACGATCATCCCAGCAGCTGATGAAGCCGAGCCGGCGACCACCTGCCTGCGTCAACCGAGCCGGTCACTTCAGGACGAGACCCCGTCGGTACGGGCGATCAGCGCCTGGACGCCGTCGAGGATCCGGTCGAGGCCGAACTCGAGCGGGTCGATCGCGGCGGGGGCGAAGGCGCCGTCGGCGATGGCACGGGTCAGCGCGGGGAAGCGGTCGGCGTGCCGGTCGAGCAGTTCGTCGGTGAGGCGGTTCCACTCCCGACTGTGGTCCTCGTCGAAGTCGAGCAGCTGCTGGGCGAGGTTGCGTACCAGCCCGACGACGAGGAGGAAGACCTGGTGCCGCTGGGCCGCCGTCAGGCCGGTCGGTTCCAGGGCTGCGAGTGCCGCGTCCAGCCAGGCGAGCTGGTTGGGGCCCATGACCTGGCGGCGCATCGCGGTGGCCGCCAGACCCCAGGGGTGGGCCTGATAGACCTTCCAGCACTGGTGGGCCCATTCCCGTACTTGGTCCCGCCAATCGCTTCCTGCAGAGGACAGGTCGGGGGCTTCGGCGAGGACGGACTCGACCATGAGGTCGACGAGTTCGGATTTGCCGGGCACGTAGCGGTACAGCGCCATCGCCGAGACGCCGAACTCGGCGGCGACCTTGTTCATCGAGACGGCGTCCAGTCCCTCGGCGTCTGCGAGGGCCACGGCGGCCGAGGCGATGCGGTGAGGGGTGAGGCTGGGCTTGGGGCCGCGGGTCGGCTGGTCCTGTTCGCCCCACAACAGCGCGAGGGTTCCCCGCAGATCGCGTGTCTTCTCCTTGGCCTTGTTGGCCTTGGCGTCCTTGGCCATGTCGGTCCCCTATCGGCAGCGGTCTGCGAGGGCCTGTTGACGCCCACCCCAACTGTATATAC
Organism: Streptomyces sp. NPDC002896; assembly: GCF_040295225.1. NCBI lineage: Bacteria > Bacillati > Actinomycetota > Actinomycetes > Kitasatosporales > Streptomycetaceae > Streptomyces > Streptomyces sp. NPDC002896. Next base: position 103,650 of record NZ_JBEOVA010000023.1, read on the forward strand.
CGTAAGCGATACCGCTTATGGCGTAAACAGTTTAGGGGGATTCCATGATCGGCACTATCGTCACCGCCACAGCCACGACCCTCCTCGCCGGCCCAGCCGCCGGCCTGCTGGGCTACCGGCAGCTCAAGCGGGCGGCCCACACCAAGCAGCTGCGCATCACGACGACGGGAGGCATCGACGAGTCCGGCCTCGTCCGCATCGGCGGCATCGACCAGTGGATCTCGGTCCGCGGGGACGACCTCAGCAACCCGGTGATCCTGGAGATCCACGGCGGCCCCGGCGCATCCAACCTGGTCTTCGCCCCGCGCACCCGCGCCTGGGAGCGGCACTTCACCATCTTGCGCTGGGACATGCGCGGCGCCGGCAAGACCTTCGGCCACGGCGGCCCGGCCGGGCAGGGCGAGATGACCCTCGAACGACTCCACCGGGATGCCGTCGAAGTGACCGAGCACGTCCGCGCCCGGCTCGGCGTCGACAAGGTCCTGCTGGTGGCCAACTCCCTCGGCACCGTGCTCGGCCTCCGTCTGGCCCGCAGCCACCCCGAGCTGTACTCCGCGTACGTCGGCACCGACCAGAACATCATCGCGGGCGGACGCGACCGCTCGGCCTACGACGCCCTGGTTGCCCGCCTCCAGAAGGCGGGCAGGCGCAAGGAGCTCGCCGCCGTCACCGCGATGGGCCGCGACGCCTCGGCCTGGAGCACGCACCAGTGGTCGGAGTTCAACAAGCTCGCCGTCACCTCCGACCCGCTCACCTACGACACCATGAAGGCCGTGGTGATCCGCTCGCTGTGGTTCTCACCCCTGCACACGCTTCGCGAACTGCGACACTACCTGAAGGGCATGAACTTCTCGGAGCAGATCGGACCTGAGGCCATGACCATCGACGAGTGGGCCGAAGGCACCGCGTTCCAGATCCCGTTCTTCGTCTTCCAGGGCGACAGCGACGTACTCACCCCGCCCGAGCCGGCCAGGTCCTTCTTCGACGCTGCGACCGCCCCGGCCAAGGATTTCGCGCTCATCGAAGGCGCCAGCCACTTCGCGTCCTTCCGGCACCCCGACCAGTTCCTCGACCTGATGCTCGCCAAGGTCCGCCCGGTGATCACCGGCGAGCCGATCACCCGGTAGAGACGCGAGGTCTCCGAGCCGGGCCACGCTGAGGAAGCCGCAGCACACACGGCTCGGCGGCGTCAGACGCTGCTCGTCACCAGCGCTGCGGCTCACTGCCGACGATCGCCTCCGAAGGCTTCCCGTCGACCCCGACCGGCACGTCCCCGGCCAGCATCACCCGGTGCATCACCCGCGGATGATCCAGGTGGGCGGTGTCGCCGGGGGCCAAGTGCATGGTGGACCGGTTGTCCCAGAAGGCCACACTGCCCGGCTCCCAACGGAAGCGAACCGTGTACTCGGGCCGGGTCGCCTGCTCCAGCAGCATCTCGAGCAGCAGCCGGCTCTCCGCACGCGAGACGTCCTGGATCTGCTCCAGGTAGTAGCCGTTGACGAACAGCACCCGCTCGCCCGTCTCCGGGTGCACCCGCACCAGCGGATGCACCGACGCCACCTGATGGTCGAGCAGATGACGCACATAGGCATCGTCACCCGGCCGCGCCTGATACCCGACGCCCAGCCGGTGTTCGGCCCGCAGGCCGTCCACGAACTCGCGTACCGGCCTGGACAGCCCCTCATACGCGGCCGCCAGATTCGACCAGGTCGTGTCACCACCGTACGGGGGGACGGTCTCGGCACGCAGGATCGTGGCGGCCGGCGGGTCGATACGGGCTCCGTGGTCGCAGTGCCAACCGCGCAGCGGGATGTGGCGGCGCCGCTGCAGCCACTCGGAGTGCTCCATGCCGTAACGCCCGCCCAGCTCCAGCCGGTCGGCCGTCGTCTCGACCTCGGGAACGTCCGGCGGCGACGCACTGCCGCGCTTCCCGAGGACGACGGGTTCACCGAACCGGCGCGCGAACGCCACATGCGCGGTGTGATCCAGACGCTGTCCGCGAAAGAAGACGACCTTCCAGCGCAGCACCGCCGCCCGGATCACCGCGACGACCGCCTCATCCAGATGATCCGCCAGGTCGACTCCGTGATCTCCGCTCCGATATGGCCCGCGACCGGCTTCACCTCGACCCCGGCCACCCGCGTCGTCTCCCCCGTGGCGGCCGGTGACGCCTCGCTCGCCGTACCCCCGTCCGTCGTCATGCGCGCTCCGATCTCGTTGCCTGCCGCCTGCTCCTGAGAGAGCCTGACAGCCTTCGCCGGACACCGCGACAGCGCCTCGCCTCCGCGTGCCGCGTGCCGCGTGTCGACCCGACGGCAGACATCGCGTGAACCACAGGCCGGCGAGGCGCGTTGTGGTGTCCGGGTCCATGTCGGCGCCCCGGTCCAGCTCCTACAGTCCCGCGGCATGACCCCCACCAGAGCCGCAACACCCCGTTCCCGCGGAGGACTGGTGGCCGTGCTGGCCGCCCTCCTCTGCGTCCTCTTCCTCCCTGCGCCGCATGCCTCCGCCGCGTCCGTCGCGGAGGTAACCGGCTTCGGCACCAACCCCGGTGCGCTGAAGATGTTCCGCTATGTCCCCGACGGGCTGCCCGCCGGCCGGCCCGTCGTCGTCGCCCTGCACGGCTGCACGCAGAACGCCGCCGGATACGGCACCGGGAGCGGCTGGACCGAGCTCGCCGACCGCTGGGGCTTCTCGGTCGTCCTGCCGCAGCAGCAGAGCGCCAACAACGCGTCGTCCTGCTTCAACTGGTTCCAGAGCGGCGACATGCAGCGCGGTCAGGGGGAAGCCGCCTCGATCGCGCAGATGGTCGACCGGCAGCTCTCCGACGTCTCGGGCGACGCCTCCCGTGTCTACGTCACCGGCCTCTCCGCGGGCGGAGGCATGACGGCCGTGATGATGGCGACGTACCCGGAGAAGTTCACCGCGGGCGGCGTCGTCGCCGGACTGCCGTACGGATGCGCGCAGGCCGCCGGATCCCCGTACGTGTGCATGTATGTCGGCGCGACGCAGACCGCCCAGCAGTGGGGCGATCGGGTACGGGCCGCGCGGCCGGGGTACACCGGCCCCTGGCCCACTCTGACGGTCTTCCAGGGGACGGCCGACTACACGGTGAAACCGGTCAACATGACGGATCTGATGAAGCAGTGGACCAATGTGCAGGGAGCGGACCAGACCGCGGACCTCAGTGACACCGTAGCGGGCTACCCGCACCAGGTCTTCCGGGACCCGGCCGGCAAGGCTGTCGTGGAGACGTACAGCATCACCGGCATGGGCCACGGACAGCCCGTCGATCCGGGCAGCGGTTCACAGCAGTGCGGCACCGCAGGCGCGTACATCCTCGATGTCAACATGTGCGCGGCCTACTGGCTGGGCCACACGTGGAGCCTCAGCTGAGGCACGCGGCACGCGCGCACCTGGTCGTGAGGCCGCGCGTACCCCGGTCGCGAGGCCGCGCGCACGCGCCGAGGCTCGAACGACTCCGGATGACGAGTGACGACCAGGCTCAGGCGGCGAGCAGAGCACGCAGCCACTGATCTTCGCGCTGCTCGGTATATTCGGCGTCGCTTCGCCAGGCGTCGCCGTGGCCCTCCGCCCAATGGGTCGCCCAGGGCTGGTTGCCTTGGGCGGCCTGGTCTCGCAGGAAGTCGTACATGGCGCGCGTACGGCGGCCCAGCAGGGGCACCAGGTCACGCCGTTCGGCCTCGTCGAGCCCGTAGGCGTCGGCGAAGATCCGCAGGCGGTCGCCTGCATCGGTGCGCTGCCAGTGTGGATGCGCGGACAGCGGGATGAAGCCGTGCATGGCATAGGCGACATCCCACAGGCGGGTACCAGGCGCGGCCGTGTCCCAGTCGATGAAGGCCCACTCGTCCTCGCCGCCGGCCACGAGGTTCCACGGGGCCAGGTCCTGATGGGCGATGATGTCGGCCCTCTCGGCGGGGACGAGCACCTGCCAGCGGGCGTCGGGCGGTGGCGTGAAGTCCTGCACGGCATCGTGGAAGTCCCTGATCAGACGTGCGACGCGAGCCAGCCCGTGTGCGGGCTCCAGCAGGGCGAATCGGTCGGGCCAGACCACGTCGCCCGGCATGAAGGTCAGTACCTCCCGCCCCTGATCGTCGATGCCGAGGGGGCGAGGGGCCGCGCGGAAGCCCGCCTCGTGGAGATGCGTGAGCAGTGCGTGCACGGCTGGAGTCCATGGTCCTGCCGGGCGTCGGACGGTATCCCCGACGCGGACGACGCCGTCGCTGACGTTTCCTCCGGACAGCGGCTGCTCTTCAATGTGCTGCATCGGGCCAGGATGGCCTACCGGGCCCCTGGTGATCACCCCAATTAGTCCGAGGCCGCCGCCTGTTGGCCTCCGCTAGAGTCGCGCGGATGACTGAGCTCTCCTACCTCGCTGCGGTCCGTGAGTCCTACGACACCGTCGCTGTCGACTACCTGAAACGGGTCAAGACCCCGGCGGAGCTTGATCCGTTGTCACGCGCGATGCTGGGCGCGTTCGCCGAGGTCGTGCTGGCGTCCGACCGTGGGCCGGTGGCGGACCTGGGGTGCGGACCCGGTCTGGTGACCGCGCACCTGGCCGAGTTGGGGTTGTCCGCGTTCGGTGTCGACCTGTCCCCGAAGATGATCGAGCTGGCCCGGCAGGCCCATCCGGGCCTGAGCTTCACCGTGGGGTCGATCACCGCGCTGGAGATCGGGGACGACACACTCGGCGGCATCCTGGCCTACTACTCCACTCACCACACACCGCCGGAGTTGCTGCCCGTCGTGTACGCCGAGTTCCAGCGGACGCTCGCGCCCGGCGGCTGCCTGATGCTGGCCGGCTATGTGGGAGACGGCGAGCGGCTGCGGCCCTCACAGGCGTATGGCGGCCATCCCGTGTCGTACGAGTCGTACCTGCTGCCTGCAGACCGGATCGCCGAATTGCTGCGCCAAGCCGGACTCGCCATCACCGCACGACTGGTTCAGGAGCCGGAGGAGGGGATGAAGAGAACGATCGCTACCTTTCTGGCTCGCAAGCCCGAACGGTCGTAGGTACGCGCAGGCACGCACCCGTTGCCGCCCGGTCTGGCGGCCTGGCAGGCCCTCATACCTCCATCTGGTGGAACGTGCCCTCACCGCTCGGCCGCGGATTCCGTCCTCCGGCAGGTCGGCCGTAGCGTGGGCGCCGTCCCCGCCGGGGGCGGCAGCACGCCGCGCCCGCCGTCCACCGCGAGGAGTACGAGTGTCCAAGCCGCCGCTGCCGTCCGAGGCGGTCGCCATGCTGCGCCGCCCCAACCCCTGCGTGATCGCCACGCTGCGCTCGGACGGGGCGCCCGTCTCCACGCCCACCTGGTACCTGTGGGACGAGGGGCGCGTGCTGGTCAACATGGACGAGGGGCGCCGGCGCTTGACGCATCTGCGCAATGACCCGCGTGTGACCCTGACCGTCCTCGACAAGGACGACTGGTACACGCACGTCAGCCTGATCGGTCACGTCGCCGAGATGTACGACGACAAGGAGCTGACCGACATCGACCGCCTGGCCCGGCAGTACACCGGCAAGCCCTACCCGGACCGCGTCCGCGGTCGCGTCAGCGCGTGGATCGAGATCGACCGGTGGCACGGATGGGGCGCCATGAAGGACAGCGGCCAAGCCGCCGTCTGATCGGCGTCCGCGGCGCGATCGCGGTCAACTCAGCCGTCGCTTGCCGGCACTTCAGCGCCGGAGTGTGCGACGCCAGGCAGGCGCTCAGCTGGGTATGAGCGCTTCCCACTGGTCCCGGGTCGGGCCGTCGTGTCGGGGCGTGAAGTCCGGGTGGGCAGCCAGCCAGGCGGTGACGTGTCGGTGCACCTCGTCGGTGGCGTAGGCGTCGTGGGCCGGGCGCACGAGGTGGCGTACCTGTGCTCGGGCCCGCATGACGACGGGATCGTCGAAGGCGCAGGCGGCCAGGGCGGCGGCCCGCCGGTCTGTGGGCGGTGAGCCGTCGGAAAGGCGTTGCTCGTTGGTACGGTCAGCCGTCACCTGTATGTCGAACCATGGGCGAAGGGCTTGTGCGGTCCAGGCGTGGTAGCCGGTGGGGTCCGCGGCGATCTGGTCGGCGTGGGTGGCGAGGTGCTGGGCGGCGCGCAGACCGAGCGCCACGCCCTGGCCCATGGTGGGGTTGGTGTGAATGATGCTGTCTCCGACGTTGACCAGGCCGGTCACAATGGGTCCGTCATCGTCGGCGAGGGCGGTCCAGCGGTTGTCCAGGCCTGCCATCGCCAAGACGGCGGACCGCGGTTCGGGGTCCAGGTCGAGCCAGGCGGCGGGGGCGGGGAAGCGGCGGGCGGCAGTCTCGAACACAGAGGGTTCGATGAGTGCGGCGCGGGTCGGATCACCGGTGGACAGCACGAGGTGCACCGCGAAGGTGTCGTTGTCGGAAGGGAAGACGCCGGCAAGTGCGAACGGTGCGGCCGAGCCGGTCTTCACCTGGCCGGGGTGGCGCGGGCCGTCGGCGCGCAGGCGGTACCAGCGGCACAGGTAGGCGATCCCGGTGCGGTGGCTGTCGATCACGGGCGGGCGGCAGCCGGACGCGCTCAGCCAGGCGGGCACCGGTGAGCGACGGCCGGACGCGTCGACGACGAGGTCCGCCCGGTACGTGTCCGCGCCCGCCTGTACGCCGGTGACCCGGGCAGTGTGCCCGTCCTGGATGGTGAGGCCGCGCACCCGGCAGTTCCGCCGCACCTCGACCGCGGTCTCCCGCCGCGCTGCCGCCGTCAGGGCGGCTTCCAGCACGATGCGGCGGGTGCGCACGGTCACCAGGTCCTCAGCCGACTCGGTGCGGCGGATGCTCGTCGAACCAGTCGAACTCGTGGTACTCGCAGGCGCCCCGGGCCAGCAGGTCCGCGTATACATCGGGGGTCTCGGTGCGCAACACGGTGCGGACGGGCGCAAGCAGCGAGTGGGGCTGGATCGCCTGCGGGACCCGGGGACGGCGCCAGTCGAAGAAGTCCTGGTCCAGGCGCTCCCCGGCCTGCCGCGAGTCCTGCTCGAACACCGTGACCGTGTGGCCCCGCCGGCCGAGCATGAGCGCCGTTCCCAGCCCGCTGATGCCCCCGCCGATCACCGCAACCCGCGCCACCGAACTTCCCTTCGCGTCGTGTTGCGGGGTGAGCCTACCGTCCGGCCGTCTCCGCACTCCCACCGGTCTCGAGCACCTGCCGCCCTGTTGAGCATGCGTACGAACGCCGGCCTGGCGCCGCTGTTACAGGGCCGGGACCGGCGCGGGAAGGCGTGCGCCGTGCGCCTGGATGTGTGCATGTCGCCGCCGGTAAGGCCTTGCTGTCGTCCCCGCACCGGTCGGTGTAGCGATCAGTGATTGTCAAGGCCACGCGGCAGCACCTACGTGCCCTATGAAACAGACGGTTACGGAAATGTCCGCTTTTAGAAACATGAAACGTCATTCCGGTGTTCAGCAGGGGCGCGGCTCCACAGTGATGGTCATCGACCCACGGGGGTCGAGACGCCAAACCGCACGGCCGACTCACGAACGGGTCCGGCCTGCACGACCTGAGGGAGCATCACTTGTCTGCTTCTGTCATCGCCCGCCGGTTCACGGCCGCCGCGCTCGCCGCCGGCTGCCTGGTCGGCGCCGCCACGGTCTCCGCCGCCGCCGACGACGACACGGGCCGTCACGACCGCGCGCCGCACTCGTCCGACGACAACCGCGGCCGTGACCACCGGGACCCGTTCCCCTCCGACGGTCGTGACCACCGCGACCCGTTCCCCTCGAACGGCCGTGACCACCGCGACCCGTTCCCCTCGAACGGCCGTGACCACCGCGACCCGTTCCCCTCGAACGGCCGTGACCACCGGGACCCGTTCCCCTCGAACGGCCGCCCCGGCCGCACGCCGTACTCCGCGGTCGTGATCAGAGACGTCCGGGCCGACAGCCCGGGCTTCGACGACGGATCCAACTGGTCGCTGAACGGCGAGTGGATCGAGATCGCCAACACCTCTCGCCGGAGCGTCGACCTCTACGGCTGGACGCTGCGCAACGAGGACGGTTACCGCTACCGCTTCGGCTACCTGCGCCTGGCGGCAGGCTCCACCGTCCGCGTCCACACCGGCATCGGCCGTGACACCCGCTTCGACGTCTACCAGGACCGCCGTAACTACGTGTGGGACAACCGCTCCGACACCGCGGCCCTGTACGACAACGCAGGGCGTCTCGTCGACATCGAGTCGTGGGGCCGCCGCCGCTGACCCGCGGCGGGGCACAGAGACGTAGGGCCCGCGCCCACGGGAAAGCCCCGGGCACATGCGGGCTGTGCGTGACATCGGCCTCCAGGACCTGTCGTGGTCCTGGAGGCCGCATGCATACGCCACGGTCGGCGCGGGCCGACGTCGCACCGACCGGCAGGAGGCCGGTCTGCGCCGCCCCGAATGGAGTCGGCGGCGATCCGGGCGGCCGCTACATCGTCTCCATCTTGATGTACCGCCAGGCCTCGGGTGCCTCCGCGACGACGAGGGCCACCACCGCCGCGGCCACGACTCCCGCAGCGATACGCACCACAGTCGCCGGAATGAAAATGCCGTTCCTCATCTCGGACTCACCTCGTCTCTCGAACGCCGGCGGAACAGCGGGGACGCCCGTGGGCACGCCCCGGCCCGGTTGCCCGCCAGGACCCGTGGGAACGCGCGATGTATACCTTCAGTGCAGGCTGACACGGGTGACGACGGGCTGCAAAACAGGACGTTCCGTTCGGGACCCGTCAGGGCCCCGATCATGGCGTGCCCCCGACCCGTTCCTTCCGCACGAAAGCCGTCCTCAGCGCGTGGTACGACGCTTCGGGACTGAAGAACGTCCGCCACATCCGCGCCAATTCTTCTTCCCGGTAGGCGCGAAGGGGCTTCGCGGCCTCGTCGCGGCCCCGTGTCGCCTTCTTCTCCCCCACGCGCGCGTGCAGGCGCGCCGATGAGGCGAGCCGCGCGGCCCTCCGGGCGACCTCGTCGCCGAAGTCCTCCGGGCCACAGCTGAGCACGTGGTCGACGAGTCCAATCCGCTGGGCACATGCCGCGCTCACCGGCAGTGCCTCTCCGGTCAGCCGCTCCGCCTCCGCCGCGCCGACCCGGCGCGGCAGGGTGTAGGTCCAGTACTCGGATCCGTACAGCCCCATGAGCCGGTAGTGCGGATTGAGGACGCTACCCGCTCTGCACCACACCTCGTCCGCCGCCAGCGCCAGCATCAGCCCACCGGCCGCGGCGTTGCCGCCGAGAGCGGAGACGACCAGCCGGTCGGTGGTCGTCAGGATGGCCTCCACCAGGTCGTCCATGGCCTGGATGTTCGCCCACGACTCCGCTGCGGGGTCGGCGGCGGCCTCGATCACGCCGAGATGGATGCCGTTGGAGAAAAAATCTCTGGTGCCGCCGAGTACGAGCAGGTCCGTCGGGCGGGAGCAGGCGAAACGGTACGCCGCCAGCAGCCGTCGGCACTGGTCCGTGCTCATCGCGCCGCCGGGAAAGGTGAAGCGCAGAAACCCGACGGTCCCGTCCTCGTCGTAACGGATCTCGGCCCAGGTGCGGTGCCGGGCGGGCGGCCAGAGGGGAAACGGCAGCTCAGGGATGTGTGTCTGCCGGTCGCCCAGCGCGTGGACGGCCGGGAGCTTGAACGTCTTCGGGCCTCCCGGCCGACGCTTCGGGCGTACCTGCGGGATCCACACCGCGCCGTCGACGGTGGCGCGGCAGATCGCACCGTCGCGGGTGGCGAGGACGTCACCGGGCCGGCCGCGCAGCCGGTCCTCGGGATATCCGCCGTGGAGGTACCACTCGCCGCCCAGGAACGTGTCCAGGACTCCCGGCTGTGAATCGGCCGCGCGCAGTTTGCGCAGCACGGTTTCGGTCGAGTCCGACGACCAGTCGATGCGCCGGAGGTCCTGGCGCAGGTACGGACGTGCGCCGTGCTCGAGGCGGACGTCCGCGCTCTGCGTCCATGGGGCGAAGGTGCGCGAGGCGAAGCGGTCCACGGCGAGAAGGACCGCTTCGACGGCGGCGTCGGCGGCCTCCCCGCGGTACAGGTCGCTCTTGCCGACCTGCGGAACCGGGAAGGGCACGGAGGCCCAGACGGGGCCCCCGTCCATTTCGGCCTCGGCCTGCAGCACCGTCACGCCCCATCGCCGATGGCCTTCCTGGAGTGCCCAGTCCAGAGAGGACGGACCTCGGTCGCCGGGCGGTCCCGGGTGCACGATCAGGCATGTGTAAGCGGACCACACGTCTTCGGGAATCGCGGTGGTCAGCATGGGGGCGATGACCAGTTCCGGATGATGTCGTCGTACGGCCTCCCGTACGGATGCGTCGTCGCGCACCGGCTCCACCGCGAGCCTGTACCGGCGGTCCGTCAGTTCGGCGAAGACCCGCTGCGTCAGACTGTTGAACGCGCTCGCAATGAGCAGGATGTGCATCACGCCTCCTGAGCCGGTGCCTGTTGGTCGTTCGCCGACGCGGCCACTGCGCCGGCGTGCTGGCGCCCCACCTGGTTGCTGAACGGTCTGTGATGCTCTACGAGGGGCGGAGTGCGAGGACCGTGGCGCGCCGGTGTCCTCCGGTGCTTGCGCCGCCCGAGGGAAATCGGGTCCCTCGCGTGGTCACGTCCCAGGGGCGTACCCGGCGGATGCCTAGCGTGGCGAGCCATGCACGAACTGTCGCTGGCGGCTGCCGTCGTCGAGGCCGCCGAGGCCGTCGCCCTGGAGCACGGGGCCGCCTCGGTGGAGTCGGTGCGGTTGCGTGTCGGCGAACTGGCGGGCGTGGTGCCGGATGCGCTGCGGTTCTCGTTCGAGCTCGTCGCGGACGGCACCGTACTGTCCGGGGCCGAACTGCTGATCGACGAGGTGCGCGCCGTCGCTCGCTGCGGCGGCTGTGAGTCGGAGTTCACCGTGGGTTCCCCTCCCCTGATGCAGTGCCCGACGTGCGCGCGAGCCGCGGTGGAACTGCTCACGGGACGCGAGCTGGAACTGGCCGACGTGCAGCTCTCGCAGTCCCGTGTGTGTGCGGCCCTCAGGGAAGCGTGACAGGAAAGCGAGCCCGCTATGTGCCGAATCGTCAATGTGCGGCAGGCCGTTCTGGCGAAGAACGACGGGCTGGCGGCGGAACTGCGCGCCGACCTGGGCGCCCGGGGAGTCTCCGCCGTCAATCTGCTCTCCAGCCCGGGCAGCGGCAAGACAGCCCTCCTCGGGCTCGTGCTGCGCCGGGCCGTCGAGCGCGGCATCCCCGTCGCCGCGATCACCGCCGATCTCGCCACCGAGAACGACGCGCAGCGGCTGGCCACGTCGGGGGCTCCGGTGAAACAGGTGCTCACCGGCGGGTTGTGCCACCTGGAGGCGGGCCAGGTGCGCGGCCACCTGGAGGGTTGGCTGCCGGACGGCACCCGGGTGCTGTTCGTGGAGAACGTCGGCAATCTGGTCTGCCCGGCCTCCTACGATCTCGGCGAATCACTCCGGGTCGTGCTGATGTCGGTGACGGAGGGCGAGGACAAGCCGCTCAAGTACCCCACGGCGTTCGGCCTGGCGAACCTGGTGGTCCTCACCAAGACGGACATCGCGGAAGCGGTCGGATTCGACGACCCGGCCTTCACCGCGCATGTGGAGCAGGTCAATCCCGGTGTCGAGGTGTTGCGCACCTCCGCCCGCAGTGGCCAGGGCGTGGCGTCACTTCTGGATCGGGTGCTCGCAGTCTGCGGCGGGGAGGCGCCCCACCGACCGGTCCTCGCCGCGCAGCACCTTCGCGACCACGGTCACGACCACGGCGTGCGCCACGCCCACGGACACGACGTCACGGCTGCCGGCGCGCGCTGAGAAGATCGAGGTCGGTGGTATGAACACTGCGACAGGCGCGGCCGCGACGGGCCGCTCTCCCACGGCTACCAGCACAACCGCCGCCGTTCGGCGCCGAATCATCGTGCAGGGAGTTGTACAGGGCGTGGGATTCCGCCCCTTCGTCCACCGGCTGGCGACCGAACTGCAGCTGTCCGGATTCGTGAGCAACAACGCGCAGGGCGTGCTGACCGAGGTCGAAGGCAAGCCCACGGCCGTCGAGGAGTTCTGCCGCCGACTCCGCGAAGAGCCGCCTCCTCTGGCGGCGGTCGCGCACGTGGAGTACGAACCCGCTGCCGCGCTCGGCGCCGAAGGGTTCGTCATCCGGCCATCCCAGCAGGGCGAAGGGCGCACGCTGATCCCACCGGACACCGCGCCCTGCACCGACTGTCTGCGTGAGCTCGCCGCTCCCCGCGATCGCCGTCACCGCCATCCGTTCATCACGTGTACGCACTGCGGCCCCCGGTTCACCATCACCACCGAGCTGCCGTACGACCGGGCGACCACCACCATGGCCCCGTTCCCGATGTGTGCGGCCTGCGCGGCGGAGTACGCGGATCCGGACGACCGCAGATTCCATGCCCAGCCGGTGGCGTGCCCTGCCTGCGGTCCGCAGCTGACGCTCGTACCTGCCACGGGCGCCGGGATCAGCCCCACACAGGGAGAGCAGGCGGTGGCCGAGGCCAGACGCCTGCTGGCACGCGGAGCGGTGCTGGCCGTCAAGGGCCTGGGCGGCTACCACCTCGCCTGCGACGCGTCCGATCCCGTCGCTGTCGCAGCGCTCCGCCGGCGCAAGGAACGCGGCGGCAAACCCTTCGCTGTCATGTGCGCCGATCTGGACACGGCCGAGCGGCTGGCCCGTATCGACCCGGATGAGCGCAGCGCCCTGACGAGCCCTCGCCGACCGATCGTGCTGCTGCGCCGCCGCGTTGCCTCGCCTGATCTGGCGGCGGGCGTCTGCCCGGGCAGCCCGGACATCGGCGTGATGCTGCCCTACACGCCGCTGCACCAGCTGCTGTTCGGCCTCCCCGGCGATCCACCCGGCCCTCGGGTACTGGTCATGACCAGCGGCAACCGTTCGGGCGAGCCCATCGTGACCGACGACCGGGAGGCACTGACCCGCCTGCACGGTCTGGCAGACGCCTGGCTGTCCCACGACCGGGCCATCGAGGTGCCGTGCGACGACTCCGTGGTGCGGGTGCGCCCCGATCGCAGCGTCGTCGTGCTCCGCCGTTCCCGCGGCTACGCGCCAGCGCCGGTCAGCCTCCCTGTTCCGGTGCGGCCTTCGCTGGCCGTCGGCGGCGACCTGAAGAACACGCTGTGTCTCGCCGAGGACCGCACGGCCTGGTTGTCACCGCACATCGGCGACATGGCCGACCTCGCCACCGTACGGGTCTTCGAAGCGGATGAGCGGCGCATGCGGATGCTGACCGGTGTGGCGCCCGAGCTGCTGGCAGCCGACCGGCACCCCGGCTACCACTCGGCGCGCTGGGCCCGACGCCACGCCGCCGGCCGCCCGCTGCGGCTGGTGCAGCACCACCACGCGCACATCGCCTCGGCCATGGCGGGGAACGGACTGACCGGCGCCGAACCGGTCATCGGCGTCGCCTTCGACGGGACGGGCTACGGCGAAGACGGGGCGGTGTGGGGCGGGGAGGTGCTGCTGGCCGACTACGACCGCTACCGGCGCTGGGCGCACCTGGCGTACGCACCGCTGCCCGGCGGTGACGCGGGGATCGGCAACCCGTGCCGCATGGCCCTGGCGCAGCTGCGCAGCGCCGGCATCCCGTGGGACGCGGACCTGCCCTGCGTCACGGCCTGCTCCCCCGACGAGCGCCGCCTGCTCGCCCGGCAGTTGGACCGCGGCCTGGCCTGCGTGCCGACCTCCAGCATGGGACGGCTGTTCGACGCCGTGTCCTCGCTTGCCGGGGTCTGCCACCGAGCCGGGTACGAGGCCCAGGCCGCGGTGGAACTCGAGGCCGCCGCCGCGCAGGCGTACGGGGACCACGAGCCTGCGTACACCTTCGGTCTGCAACAACGGACCTCCGGGACCGGGTCCGCGGCGATGATCCTCGATCCCGGGCCGGTCCTGCGCGCGATCGTCGACGACCTGCGGCGCGGTATCCCTCCCCCGGTCATCGCGGCGCGTTTTCACAGCTCGGTGGCGGGTGCCGTGGAAGCGGTCTGCCGGCCGGCCCGCAGAGAGACCGGCGTACGGACGGTCGCCCTCACAGGAGGCGTGTTCGCGAACGCGCTGCTGGACGAGGAGTGCTTCCGGCGCCTCGATGCGGCCGGCTTCACGGTGCTTCGCCACCGGGAGGTCCCGCCCGGCGACGGCGGCCTGGCACTCGGCCAGCTCATCGTGGCGGCGCGCACCGGCAGTGGCCCCTAGCCCCCGCTTGCCTGGCCAGGAAGAACCGGCTGCTGCCGGTACACCACTCAGCGACGGACGGGAGAACACCATGTGCCTGGCAGTGCCCGGCAAGGTGGTCGGCATCGAGGAACGCGACGGCGCGCGCATGGCGCGGGTCGACTTCGGCGGTGTGGTCAAGGAGGTCTCCCTGGCCTACGTGCCGGAGGCGGACGTGGGCGCCTACGTCATCGTCCATGTGGGCTTCGCGCTCCAGCTCCTTGACGAGGAGTCGGCCAAAGAGTCCCTCAGGCTGTTCGAGGAACTCGGCCTGCTGGAGGAGGAGTTCGGCGACCCGTGGGCGCGAGCCGCTGCCGAGGCCGGTACGAGCCGGCCCGAGACGGCTGATGACCCGCGCGCACCGGAGGTTGTGGCGGCGACACAGGAGGGCGCCCGATGAAGTACATCGACGAGTTCAACGACCCCGAGCTGGCCCGTCGGCTGCTCGACGACATCCATGCCACCGTCACCCGGCCGTGGGCGATGATGGAGGTCTGCGGCGGGCAGACGCACTCGATCATGCGGCACGGCATCGACCAGCTGCTCCCCGACTCCGTCGAGCTCATCCACGGCCCCGGCTGCCCGGTGTGCGTCACACCGCTGGAGATGATCGACAAGGCTCTGGAGATCGCCTCCCGGCCGGAGGTCGTCTTCTGCTCCTTCGGCGACATGCTCCGCGTACCGGGAACCAGCCGCGATCTGTTCCGGGTCAGGAGCGAGGGCGGTGACGTACGCGTGGTGTACTCCCCGCTGGACGCCCTCACCATCGCGCAGCAGAACCCCGACCGGCAGGTCGTGTTCTTCGGCATCGGCTTCGAGACCACGGCACCGGCCAACGCGATGGCCGTCCACGAGGCCCGGCGGCTGGGCATCGGCAACTTCAGCCTGCTGGCCTCGCATGTGCGTGTGCCACCCGCGATCGAGGCGATCATGCAGGCCCCGCTCTGCCGCGTCCAGGCCTTCCTGGCGGCCGGCCATGTGTGCAGCGTGATGGGCACCACCGAGTATCCGCGGCTGGCGGACCGGTACCGGGTCCCCATCGTCGTGACCGGCTTCGAGCCACTGGACATCCTTGAGGGCGTCCGCCGGACGGTCCATCAGCTCGAACGGGGCGAGCACCGGGTGGAGAACGCGTATCCGCGCGCGGTGCGGTCCGAGGGCAACCCGGCGGCTCAGCGCATGATCGAGGAGGTGTTCGAGGTCACCGACCGCACCTGGCGCGGCATCGGGACGATCCCGGACAGCGGCTGGCGGCTGTCCGAGGCGTTCCGGGCGTACGACGCCGAGTACCGCTTCGACGTCGCCGACCTGCGGACGCAGGAGTCGACCGTCTGCCGCAGCGGCGAGGTGCTCCAGGGCCTGATCAAACCGAACGAGTGCGGAGCCTTCGGCACCCTCTGCACACCCCGCACCCCGCTCGGCGCGACGATGGTCTCCAGCGAGGGAGCCTGCGCCGCCTACTACCTGTACCGGCGTCTGGACGCGTCCGCCGTGCCCGCGCCCTCGAAGGAGGCGACCCCCATTGGCTGAGACCACAGAACTCACGGCCCCGACGACCGCGGAAACGCCCGGACTTGCGGATCCGGCCGCATGGTCGTGTCCGGTGCCTCTGCGCGACCACCCGGTCGTGGTCATGGGGCACGGCGGCGGCGGAGCGCTCTCCGCGGAACTGGTGCAGCACCTCTTCGTCCCCGCGTACGGCAGCGTCACGCTGGCCGCCCTCGCCGACTCGGCCGCCGTGTCTCTGGGCGGCGCCCGGCTCGCCTTCTCGACCGACTCCTACGTGGTGCGGCCGCTGTTCTTCCCAGGCGGCTGCATCGGCGACCTGGCGGTCAACGGCACGGTCAACGACCTGGCCATGAGCGGCGCCCGGCCCGCATACCTGTCCTGCGCGTTCATCCTCGAAGAGGGGATCGAGCTCTCGGTGGTGGGCAGGGTGGCGCAGGCTGTGGGAGCCGCCGCCTCGGCCGCGGGCGTCGCCGTCGTCACGGGCGACACCAAGGTGGTGGACGCGGGACACGGCGACGGTGTCTTCGTCAACACGTCGGGGATCGGACTGATCCCGGAGGGCGTCGACATCCGCCCGCAGCGAGCCGTACCGGGCGATGTGGTGATCGTCAGCGGCCCCATCGGCATGCACGGCATCGCGATCATGAGCGTGCGGGAGGGCCTGGAGTTCGGCGTGGACGTGGCGAGCGACACCGCGCCTCTGAGCGGTCTGGTCGAAGCCATGCTGGCGGTCACCCGCGACCTGCACGTCCTGCGGGACCCCACACGCGGAGGCCTCGCCACGGCACTGCACGAGATCGCAACCGCCTCGGGCACCGGGGTCGTTCTCACGGAGCGCAGCGTACCCGTGCCGGAAGCCGTCGCCAACGCCTGCGGTTTCCTCGGGCTGGACCCGCTGTACATCGCCAACGAAGGCCGTCTGGTGGCGTTCGTGCCCCGGGAGCACGCGGACGCCGTACTCGCCGCGATGCGCGCGCATCCCCAGGGGGCGGAAGCGGCCGTGATCGGCGAGTGCGTGGCCGAGCACCCTGGGATGGTCGTGGCCCGTACGGGGCTGGGCGGCACCAGGGTGGTGGACCTACCCCTGGGCGAACAGCTGCCCCGTATCTGCTGAGCACGCCTATGCGGCCGGCAGACGGGCACGAAGAGCGCACCGTCACGCCGATTGCCGCGCGCTCCCTGCCGCCCGCCGCGGGGATCTGACGGGCCGGGCCCCGTGCCCCCACGGGTCAGCGACCCGGAGACCCCACTCCGGAGTCTCGCTCGGCCCTCGCCTCCGCGAGCAGGTCGTCCACGACCGACTCGACCAGGTCCACCGCCCGCGCGACGGCGTGGCGCACGGGCGTGCTGAAGCCGGAGCCGACCTCTGCCTCCTCGCCGGTGGGGCACGACTGGGGTTCGCAGCCGACGATCAGTGTCCGGGGCAGTTTTCCGTTCAGGTGGCGGGCCAGAGCGAGCACTCTGACCGGGTCCATGCCGTGCGCCTCAGGGGCGGGCTCGCCGGCGGGCTCTTCCGGTTCGATGACATAGAGCGTTCCGGGGCCCTGCCCGCGTGGGGCTGCATCCACGAGTACGGCTGCGTCGTAGCCGTGCCCCAGGGCGTACGCCAGGTCCATACCGCGGATCCCGAAGTCCGCGATGTGCACGCCCGGTGGATGTGGTCGGGCGAGGAGCGCGGCGGCCACTTCGGGGCCGAACGCGTCGTCACCCAGAAAGATGTTGCCGATGCCTGCGACGAGCACGCGCGCGTCGGCGGTGCGATCGTCGGTGTCACCCAGCGGTTCCAGTTCCTCCGGCGAGAAGAAGAACCGGTGTGCGATCTGTGCGCCGCTGCCCAGATCCCGGCCGGGATCACCGTCCAGTGTGACGCTGACGTGGATACGGCCTTCGAGATCTTCCTCCACGGCAGCGACCTCGGCGGTACGGCCGGCCAGCGCCATGTCGAAGATGTCGGCGCGCTGCCGCGGCCGCAGCCGGACGCGGCTGCCGCGCCGCAGGACGGCGCCGTCGACGGTCACACTGCGGGACGGGGGGCTCATTGCCGCGTCTTCTTCCTGTCCGGTGACCGTCATGCGTCCTCCAGTGGCCGGAACCCCCGGATGGTGCCGTGCAGTGCGGACATCTCTCCGGCGGTGAGGGCGGTGCAGCGCTCGAGGATGTCGCGGCCTCGCGGGTCGGCGGCCGCCATCTCCTCCCGCTCCTCGTCGGTCATGCTGAGCACGCTGAGGACCAGCAGTTGGTCGATCTCGGTGCCGTCGAACATGTCTCCGGGGCTCTCGGGTGCCACCTGCGGGTAGTCGGAGAGGGTGATCGGCGAGGACAGCATGGTGTGTCCGCCCTCGTCCCCGACCAGTACCGGCCAGGTGCCCTGGTTGTCGCACTCCCGCACGGCCTGACGGAGGTGTGCCGGCGGGTCGGTGAGCGAGACGAAAGCCCCACGGTCGCTGTGGAGAACGGCGTGCGTGGACACGAAGGCGAAAGGGGCCGCACGGTCGCGGGCGTCCCGGGCATCGGGCTCGGGCTGCAGGCACGGCGTGGTGTTCGTGATCCGTACCGTCAGTCGCACCGTCCGATCGGCGACCGGCACAGCTTCCAGGCGCACGATCCCGGTGAGCGGCTTCCAGGTGCGCAGCAGGGCGCCGACCTGCCGTCCCTGTTCGTCGTGGATGGGCTCTCGGTCGCTGCCGGCCGGGACCGCGACCCGGATCGCACGCGGAAGAGCGAGCAACTCGGCCGCGGTGGTGGACGGCAGCCGCAGGTCCCGCTCGGTGGCCTCCTGCCATGTGAGGTACCGACGGCCCTGCACAGTCATGCTGTCGACGGGTCTTGGGGCGTGTGGCCCTTCTTGGAGCACTGTGCGGTCGACGACGTGCAGGAACCGCACGCGGACGGTCAGGTCGGCATCCGGCTCGCCCTGCAGCAGGCACTGGGTCTGCATCCGGCACGGTTCGCCGAGGGCGTCGGCGGTGGTCCGCGGGTAGACACCGCCGAAGGTCCAGCGGCGGGTGTTCTTCAGCGCGGATCTGCTGTACGGCCACAGCAGATATCCCTCGTACAGGCAGGTCCGGGCGATCTTCTCGACGGCCTTGTCCGCAGCCGTCTCCACGACCTCCTCCGCACCCGTCTCCACGGCCCCCTCCGCAGCTGTCTCAGCGGCGGTCCTGTTTACGGCGTCCATGCTGCTCCAGTGGTGTCTGCTGCGGTGGGGGCGGCGGTCCTGTCGAGCAGGTCGCGGATCGCCTCGTCCCAATCGGCGAGGGCGTTTCGGGCACGATGGGCGTCGAGGCGGTCATGGCCCGTCCGGGTCAGCCGGATCCAGGCGTGGTCTCCTGTCGCCTCCCGCCACAGCGAGCCGGCCAGCAGGAACGAGGCATCGCTGGCCCAGGAGATCTGAGCGGTGTGCAGGGCTCCGTCGGCCGCCGAGTGGAAAACGGTTCCGCTGAAGAGGAAGTCGAGCGGCACCTCCCCGTCCCGTACCGCCCGGAAGTACTTGACCACGGCGAGTTCGACCGCGCAGGGGCAGGGCACGTGGAGGTCGAACACGGTGGTGTCGTCGAAGGGCGGGACCACGGAGGACATCTGAGTCCACGTGAGCGGCCGGAGCGTGGTGGCCCAGCGTTCGGAGGTCCCGAAGATCTCCACCAGCCGCTCCTGGGTCGGGCTGTCGTACCTCCGGCGGGCGGGAGCGATGCGGATCGCCGTGTTCAGGAGCACCGAGCGGACCGGTCCCCCGCCGGTGCGGCGGATGAGGATCTGGAAGCCGAGTGTGGGAACCGCTGTGTGAGCGAGCGGACGGGCTCCGATGACCTCGAAGTCCAGGTCCGGGCTCGCGGCATGCATGCCGCTCACGCCGGCGAGATGTTCGGCATGCCGGGCAGCACCGGGTTGCGGGATTTGGCGCAGATGCCGGTGGAGCGGCGGGCGGTGGAATGGCCGTCCGGCAGATGGCCGGGTGTCCGCTTGTAGATGCCTCTGTGGTTTCCGCGGCGTACGCCGGGGACGTGTGCCGTCCTGTCCGGCTTGACGTCCGGCTTGCCGACCTTGATGTTGCTCATGATCCACTCCTTGTGAGCAGGTCCTCGAAGAAGTGCTCGATGTGCTGGTGCACGTCGGGACCGCCGCCGAGTCCCTTCCAGTGCGTGCGGATGACCGCGGAGAGCCGGAAGCAGTCGTCCAGCGGCAGCAGCCAGTTGCGCGGGGCGCTGCCGGTGCGGTCCGCCAGCAGGGCTTCCACGTCTTCTTCCATAGTGCGCAGCTCGGGATGGGACCGCTCGATCTCGGACCATGTCCGCGGATCCACATCGGCACGCATCGTGCCCAGCGGGTTCGGATAGCGGGCGGTGACCGCCCCGGTGGCACCGCTGCGGACGAAGAACGCCAGGTCGACCGGGATGCCGAGCGCGGCCCATCGGAGGTCGTCCAGGTCGAGTCCGTCCAGCCGCCGCCGGCGGTCCGGAAGGCGGAGGTAGTGACCGCCACCGGCCTCCTTGTGGTCGAACAGCAGGGCGCAGGCATGGCAGGCGCAGGCGATCGAGTCGGAACCGACATCGAGCAGGTGCCGGTGGGTGGACGGCACTGGCTCGGCGCACAGATCGCAGCGCTCCTGGTCTCCGATACGGCCCTGTTGCTCCGCGAACGCGGGACGCGGTACGCCGAACCGATGGCGCTGAGCGAGGCTGCGCAGCCAAGGCGATGAGAAGGCCCCGGTCACGGCCCGTCCCCGGTTCCGGCGCGCAATGGCGTCAGCAGGGCTTCGACGGGGATCAGCGTCTTGCGTGACACCGGCTCCGGCTGGATCGCGTCGACTCGTTCGATCTCGGGAGCGGCGACCGCGAGGATGCCCTCCACGGCCGCGGCCCCCGAGCCGCAGCATGTGCCGCCCTCCGGCAACCTCACCCGCGCCACACGCCCTTCCACGCCCACGAGTTCGACGTCCCGTTGCCCCGCCTGTTCCAGTGCCCGGCGGATGCGCTGCTCGACCGGCAGGGGATGCAGGTCGTGCACCAGCAGCACATGGCCCACCAGTTCGTCCTCGGCACAGGCAGCCGCCGCCTCCGTACCGGCGATACGGTCCATGATCCGGCCCAGACACTCTCCGTAGAGGTCGATCAGGGCCTGGACGGTCTCGATGGCCCGGGCGCGGGCAGCCTCGTCGGTGATGGCGTCGAGCGTGGAGAGCAGTGTCTCGACGCGAGCGACGTGCTCGCGCGCACGGTCGTCGTCCCAGCGCATTCCTGCTCCCTAAGCCCTCGGGCCGAATGTAGGCGAGTGGAACCGCTCGACGGTGCGTCCACCGCCGAGGTACATGTGCACGCCGCACGGCAGGCACGGGTCGAAGCTGCGCACGGTGCGCATGATGTCGATGCCCTTGAAGTCCTCAGGGCCGTTCTCCTCGAAGATGGGAGTTCCCTGCACCGCGTCCTCGTACGGGCCGGGGGTGCCGTAGGAGTCCCGGGGGCTGGCGTTCCACGGTGTGGGCGGATACGGCTGGTAGTTGGCGATCTTGCGGTCCTGGATGACCAGGTGGTGCGAGAGGACCCCGCGCACCGCCTCGTGGAAGCCGACGCCGATCGCGTCCTGGGGGACCTTGAAGTCCGTGAAGACCTTCGTCTCGCCTGAGCGCACCTCGTTCAGGGCCCGCTCGCAGAAGTACAGCGCCATGGCCGCCGCGTAGGCGATGAAGTAGATCCGTGCCCGATTGCGCTCGATGGTGTTGGGGAACGCCGGTGGCCGCCACTCGAGGCGGATCTCCGCCGTCTTGGGGGTCTTCGGCAGATCGATCTGGACGGAGTTCCCCGTGGAGCGGACGTACGGGGTGCTGACCAGGCCGCTGATCGCGGTGGACCACAGTCGGGCGAGGGGGCCGCCGCCGGTCTCCAGCGGCAGATGCTCGCCGCTGCGCTGGTCGTACCAGCGGGGGCTGACCACCCAGCTGTACTTGCCGCCGTTCAGGTCGCGCTTCTGCGGTGCGGGGAGAGTGGTCTGGTTCCACGGGTGGCGCTGGTCCACCGGGTTGCCGAGCGGGTCGTGGGTGACGAACATCTGCTCGTTGGCCCAGTCCTCGTAGTAGGAACTGCCGAGCAGGATGCGCATCCCGAGGTTGATGTCGACGAGGTCGTTGGTGACCAGCTCGTTGTCGACGATGATCCCGGGGGTGACGTACATCGCCTTGCCCCACTCGTTCATGTGCCGGTAGTCGTAGTCGACCTTGTCCGGGTCCTGGAAGGTGCCCCAGCAGGCCAGCAGGGTCCGGCGCCGGCCGACCTCCTCGTATCCCGGGAGTGCCTCGTAGAAGAAGTCGAAGACGTCGTCGTTCATGGCGACGACCTGCTTCACGAAGTCGATGCACCGCATGAGCCGTACGAGGTAGTCGGTGAAGACCTGCGGGGTGGCGACCGTTCCGACGCCTCCCGGATACAGCGTCGAGGGGTGGACGTGCCGGCCCTCCATCAGACAGCACATCTCGCGGGTGAGGCGGCTCATCTGCAGGGCCGCCTTGTACATCTCCCCTTCGAAGGGGTTGAACGCGCGCATGATGTCGGCGACGGTCCGGTAGCCGTGCATATGGCCCCGCGGCGCCTCGGTGGTCTCGGCGCGCCGCAGCACACTGGGGTTGGTCTCCTTGACCATGCGTTCGCAGTAGTCGACGAAGACCATGTTGTCCTGGAAGATCGTGTGGTCGAACATGAATTCGGCCGCTTCTCCCAGATTGATGATCCAGTCGGCGAGCGGCGGCGGCTTCACGCCATAGGCCATGTTCTGCGCGTACACCGAGCACGTCGCGTGGTTGTCACCGCAGATGCCGCAGATACGGCTCGTGATGAAGTGGGCGTCCCGGGGATCCTTGCCCTTCATGAACACGCTGTAGCCACGGAAGACGGAGGACGTGCTGCGGCACTCGACGACTTTCCGATCCGAAAAGTCGATCTTGGTGTAGATGCCGAGGTTGCCGATGATGCGGGTGATCGGGTCGAACGCCACCTCGGTCAGCTGGCGGCCCGGCTCGGTCGTGGTCACAGGTCCGTCCTCTCAAACGGCCGTCGGGAGGTCAGCTGCGGGGCCAGCGCGGCTGGTAGCCGCTGGTCAGCTCGGCGCGGTTGTGCCTCCACCGGGGTTCCTTGTTGACGCTGTAGTTGGTCAGGGAACGCATGGTGCGGATGAAGGGCCCGTAGGCGTTCATGATCAGTGAGGACAGGCTGCCGCCCGGTGGCTCGTCCATGAAGGGCATGAACTTGTCGGGGAACCCAGGCATGGTGCAGGCGATGCAGATCCCGCCGACGTTGGGGCAGCCACCGATGCCGTCCATCCAGCCGCGCTTGGTGACGTTGCAGTTGACCACCGGGCCCCAGCAGCCGACCTTCACCTGGCACTTCGGCGAGTTGTAGTCCTTGGCGAAGTCACCCTGCTCGTAGTACGCGGCCCGGTCGCATCCCTCATGCACCGTCTTCCCGAACAGCCAGGTGGGCCTCAGCTGTTCGTCCAGCGGGATGGTCGGCGCCAGCCCGGCGGCCTGGTGGAGCACCCACAGCAGCGTCTCCATGAAGTTGTCCGGCTGCACCGGGCATCCGGGGACGTTGACGATGGGCAGCCCGCCGGCGGAACGGAAGTCTTTGCCGAGATAGTCCGCGAGGCCCATACAGCCCGTGGGATTGCCGGCCATGGCATGGATGCCGCCGTAGGTCGCGCACGTGCCCGCCGCCACCACGGCCCATGCCTTCGGCGCCAACCGGTCGATCCAGTCGTTCAGGGTGATCGGCTCTCCGGTGTCCGGGTCGTTGCCCATCGACGTCCAGTAGCCGTCACCGTTGATCTTCTCGTTGGGAATGGACCCCTCGACGACGAAGACGAACGGCGCCAGCTCGCCGCGCGCCGCCTGATGGAACGGCTCCATGAAGCCGTCGCCGGTCTCGTACGCGAGCACCTTGTTGTGCAGGTGCACCTTCGGCAGCCCGGGGATGGCTCCGAGCAGGACGTCCTCCAGACTCGGCAGCGACGCCGCGGTCACCGAGACGGTGTCGCCGTCACAGCTCATGCCTTCGGAAGTCCACAAGATATGGATCTCGTCGAATCCCGGCATCTTCGGCTCGAAACTCATGGGGCTATTCCCTCCGGATCACCTCGCACTCGAGGAGAAATACCCGTTGTGCGTGATCCGGGGTCACATAACAGCGCCTGTCACCCGACCGCTGTGCGGATTCACCGGAAGCGACCCGGAACCCACTTTTCGACTGCGCCAGCAGGGCCGACGTGCAGCAGAAGCATGCCCCCTGCGCAACACGAACGGCGGCAAATACGGCCACTCGATTGAGCGTAATCGGCCAATCGGCCGCGTGCTGCGCGACTCGGATATCGGCTGCCTGGAGCAAGGTGCGGATCATCTGATGCCGTGTTAGATCCGCAGAAAGGACTGTCGTGGATTTGTCCGTTGACGGGCGTCGTCGAATCGGGGGAATCGAGGGTCTGTGGTCGCGCCGCTGGATGCGGTGCCGCGCCTGGTATTGCGCGATGGTGGCGGTCCTTGGGCTGGCGATCGCTTCTCTGGCATTGGTCGCAGCGAGGCCCACGGCGGCGGCAACGCCCGGCGACGAGGTGTGGACGTGGGGCCGTAATCAGTACGGTCAGCTGGGCAACGGTTCCGTCAACGCGGCCGGCCAATCAGTCGCGGGACTGACCTCGCTGCCTTCGGGTACCAGCGTGACGCAGGTGAGTGGTGGTTACGGCTTCTCGGAGGCCCTGACCTCGACAGGGCAGGTCCTGGCCTGGGGCCAGAATGACGTAGGCCAGCTGGGAGACGGATCCTTCACGAACAGCACGGTGCCGGTGAACGTACAGGTGCCGGACGGCACGACGGTCACGGCGATCGCCGTCGGTGACGATCACATCCTGGCGTTGACCTCCACGGGGCAGGTCCTGGCCTGGGGGTACAACGACTGGGGTCAACTGGGCAACGGCACGACTGAAGAGAGCAACGTACCGGTGCCGGTGGATCTGCCGGACGGTACAACCGTCACGGCGATCGGCGCGGGTGCCGGCCACAGCCTGGCTTTGACGTCCACGGGCCAGGTCCTGGCGTGGGGCGACAACGACTTGGGCCAGTTGGGTGATGGCACCAGGACTGATCGCTATGAGCCGGTCGAGGTCGAGTTGCCCACCGGCACCACCGCCATCGCCATCGTCGGCGGCGACGACCACAGTCTGGCGCTGACCTCCAGCGGCCAGCTTCTGGCCTGGGGATACAACGGCAGCGGCCAGTTGGGCGACGGCACTACCACCACTCGCACCGCACCGGTGACGGTGCACCTGCCCACCGGCACCAGCGTCAGCTCCATCGCGGCCGGCAGCGGTTTCCAGAGCTTCGCCATCACCGCGGCCGGGTCCGTCTTGGCCTGGGGAGACAACTCCTACGGCCAACTCGGCGATGGCACCACCACGAGGCGGACCGAGCCGGTAACGGTCAGTCTGCCGACTGGCACAACGGTCACGGCGCTCGACTCCGGCGACGATCACACCGTGGCACTGACCTCCGACGGCCAGGTCCTGGCATGGGGATACAACCGCTACGGCCAGGTGGGCGACGGCACCACCACCAACCGGAGCGAGCCGGTCGAGGTCCAGTTCGGCGACCGCACCACCGCCGTCCGCACCAAGCCCGTGCGGGTCCTGCAACCCACAGGTGCCACCGTCGTGGCGATCGGCGTGGGCAGCTATCACAGCTTGGCCATCGCACAAACAGCGCAGAGCACCACCACTTTGGCGAGCGATTCCGAACAGGCCCAGACCGGCACAGCCGTCACCTTCACGGCGACGGTGACCTGCACCGTGGGCAGTCCGACCGGGACGGTCACCTTCACCGACGACGGGCAGGAGATCGGTTCCGCCTCACTCGAAGACGGCATCGCCACCCTGGTGATCGACGACCTCGCCGAGGGACAACACACCATCACGGCCAACTACGCGGGCGACGCTTCGTGTCCGGCTTCGAGCTCCGAGCCCGTGACGGTTGCCATCACGGCCGAGGGATCCAGCCCGACTCCGACTCCTACGAGGGAGCCGACTCTCCCGCCGACCTCTCCCGGGCCGATTCCTGGCGAGCCAGCCCCCGGACCCACCACGGGCGGCGTCGTCCCGCCCACGCACGGCGGCCTTGCCGACAGCGGCACAACGGCCCTCGCCCCAGGGATGATTGCCGCGGTCGCCGGAACGCTAGCAGTGGGCGGCATCGCGCTACTCATCCGACGACGCAGGCTCCTGAAGTCCTGATGACAGTCGTGCGATTGCTGGGCCGTCACGAGCAGGCGGCCCAGTGGTCGCCCACGACCCCTTCGTCCAGGACGAGTTGGGACGGGATCTGACGGCTCGGGCCCGCAGGCCGATCGCCCGACAGCACTCCGGCCACCGGGTGCGTCCCCGGCCGGCGAAGCCCTTGTCGCCCGCCCCGGGCTGGTCTACATTGACGTCGAATTCGACTTTGACGTCAATGTCAAAAACGCGGGAGCACACCCAACTGCCGGATGGCGAAGGTGCCACGGAGCGGAAGCAGAGGTGGGGCGAGCGGTGGCGGAGCCGACGAAGATCCACACTGGGAAGATCCACACCGAGCCGAGGATGCTGGTCGGCGGCAAGCTCATCGAGGCCGACTCGGGAAGGACGTTCGACAACGTCAACCCGGCCACCGAGGAGGTGATCGGGCAGGTCGCCGACGGATCCCACGCGGAGATGCAGCGCGCCATCGACGCCGCTCGCCGCGCGTTCGACGAGACTGACTGGTCGACCGACCGTGCCTTTCGCCGGCACTGCCTCCTCCAGCTTCAGGAGGCCCTCGAAGCCGAGCGCGACGAGCTGCGGGAGGAGCTCATTCTGGAGGTCGGCTGCCCGCGCAGTACGACCGACGGTCCGCAGCTCGCCGCCCCGCTCGCCCACGCGCTGCGCTACCCGGCCGAGTTGATGGACACGTTCGCCTGGGAGACGGCTTTCCCCGACACCCGGGACTACCGCGGTGTTCTCACCTCACGGCAGGTCAAGAAGGAGCCGGTCGGGGTCGTTGGCGCCATCGTCCCCTGGAACGCGCCGTTCGAGGTCACGCTGAGCAAGCTCGGCCAGACCCTCGCGACGGGCAACACGGTCGTGCTCAAGCCGGCGCCGGACACGCCGTTCAACGCGACCCGCATCGGCCGGCTCGTCGCCGAGCAGACGGACATCCCCGCCGGCGTGGTCAACATCGTCACCTCGTCCGACCACCTCCTGGCCGAGGACCTGTCGCTATCACCGAAGGTCGACATGATCTCCTTCACCGGTTCCACTGCGACGGGAAAGCGGATCGCCGAGAAGAGCGCGCCGACGCTGAAGCGCCTGTTCCTCGAACTCGGCGGCAAGTCGGCCGCGATCGTTCTCGACGACGCGGACCTGGCAGGCGCGGTGGGGGCGGGCATAGGCGTCTGCTCGCACGCCGGGCAGGGATGCGCCCTCCAGACCCGGATGCTGCTGCCCCGCTCCCGCTACGACGAAGGGGTCGCGCTGCTGAAGGACCTCCTGGCCGCCGCGCCGTACGGAGACCCGCAGCGGCCCGACGTCATGATGGGGCCGCTCGTCTCGGCCAAGCAGCGCGACCGGGTACTGGGCTACATCGAGAAGGGCGTCGCGGAAGGGGCGACCCTCGCCCTCGGCGGCGGGCGGCCTGCGCACCTGCCGAAGGGCTGGTACGTCGAGCCGACACTGTTCACCGACGTCGACAACTCCATGACGATCGCGCAGGAGGAGATCTTCGGCCCGGTGCTGTGCGTGATCCCGTACGAGGACGAGGACGACGCCGTCCGGATCGCCAACGACAGCGTCTACGGCCTGTCCGGAGGCGTCTACTCCGGCTCGCTGGAGCGGGCACTGGCGGTGGCCGGCCGGATCCGTACCGGCACGCTCAGCGTCCAGGGAGGCAACTTCTACGCCGCCGATCTGCCCTTCGGCGGCTACAAGCACAGTGGGCTCGGCCGCCAGAACGGCGTCGCCGGCTTCGACCAGTACCTCGAAACCAAGTCGCTGGCCTGGCCGGCTGCTTGAGCAGGGAGCGTACGCAGATGGCTGTCCGACCGATCAGGTTCGGGACTGGGCCGGGCCGGCTTCCCGACCGCACCGCCCTCGTCGAGGCCGCACGGAACATCGAGCGGCTCGGCTACTCGACCTTCGCCATGGCCGACCACCTCACGATTCCCTTCGCTCCGCTGCTCGCCCTGCAGGCGGCCGCCGACGCGACGAGCACCGTGCGGCTCACCCAGACGGTCCTGAACCAGGACTTCCGCCACCCCGCCGTACTGGCCAAGGAGTTGGCAACGCTCGACGTACTGTCGCAGGGCCGCCTCCAGGTCGGCATCGGCGCAGGGTGGATGCGGGACGAGTACGACCGTTCTGGAATCACCTACGACAAGGCGTCCGTCCGCATCGAGCGGCTGGAGGAGGTGGTCGTCATCCTCAAGGGCCTGTTCGGGGACGGCCCCTTCAGCTTCTCCGGCGAGCACTTCACGATCGACGGGATCGAGGGGACACCGAAACCGCTGCAGCGCCCGCGTCCGCCCATCATGATCGGCGGTGGCGGCCGCAAGCTGCTTTCCGTGGCCGGCCGCCAGGCCGACATCGTCCAGGTCATGCCCCGCACCCGGAGCGCAGCGCAGTCGTCCGGACCTCCCGAGGTCAGCGCGCAGACGTACGAGGAGAAGATCGGCTGGGTCCGCGAGGCGGCCGGGGACCGGTTCGACGAGATCGAACTGGGAGCCCAGCTGCTGGACGTCACCCTCACCGATGACGTGGACGGGGGTTTCGAGGCGTTCTTCCAGCGCTTCGGACGTCTGCTGCGGGCGAGGGGGAGCGGGGAGGTCCCCAGCCGGGAGGAGCTCCGCTCGTCGCCGATGGTCGCCATCGGTTCCCTGGACGAGGTGTGCGAGCAGCTCCTGGCCACCCGGGAGCGTTTCGGCATCAGTTATTTCTCGGCGCCGCTCGGTTCGACTCCCGGATCGCTGGCCCCGGTCATCGAACGGTTGTCAGGGCAGTAGAGCGTCCGGTTCCTCCGACCGCGGCCCATCGCGGTCTTCACCACGGAAGGGCTCAGCACATGAATAAGCGGCAGTCATGACGATCGAACTGGGGTTGACCCCCGACTCTCGGTGGGACGTCGGCGTCCCCGGCCTGGTGGCGGCCGCGGCCGAGGCGGGGTTCTCGGCCGTGGGCATGCCCGGGCCGCAGGTGGACGCCGCTTGCGCGGCCACGCTGGCCGCACAAGGACTGCGGTGCCACGAGCTCCTGGCCCTGGTGGTGAGCGCTGACGAGGAGGCCACGGTGCGCGAGGCGCGCCGGCTTGCCGAGGCGGCGGCCGCCGTGCGGGCGCAGTGGGTCCTGACCACGTTCATGGCGCCGCTGCAGGGCAGGACCGGGCCGTTGGTCGAGCGGTGCGCCGCGATGTTCGCCGAGGCCGGCGCGGGGATGGCCGTCGAGTTCAGCCCGCTCGGCGCGGTGACGTCGATCTCCGCCGCCCTGGAGGTGGCCGAGGCCGCGGGCAAGGACCGGGCAGGGGTGCTGATCGACTCCTGGCACTTCTTCCGCGGGGACAGCTCGTGGGATCAACTGGAGTCCGTGCCACTGGAGATGATCGCGTACGTCCAGTTCGACGACGCCCCGCCCCCCGTCTCGGAAAACGCGATGAAGGAGACGATGCACCGCCGGGTGATGCCTGGCGAAGGGACCTTCGAGCTCGACCAGTTCGCGTCCACCCTGCTCAAGCGAGGCTGGGAGGGCCTGGTGAGCGTCGAGGTGCTCAGCTCCGAACTGCGCCGGCTTCCTGTGCCCGAGTTCGCGCGGCGGGCCTACGAGACCACCGTCCGGTACTGGCGATGAGAGCGCCCGTGATGTCCTCCACGACGTCGAAGCCCGACCCGGTCGGCGCCCCGGATGCGTACGGGCCGAACGAAGGGGGCGAAGTGCGAGCCGAGCAGACCTTCCGGGCGTACATCGAGGCGTTCAACCGTTCCGACGTGAGCGGGCTGGCCGCGCTGTACGCGGCGGACGCCGTGTTCCTCAACCCGTTCAGCCCCGAGCCCCTCACCACGCGTGATGCCATCCGGGCCTTCATCTCACCGATGTTCGAGGCGTACAGCGATATGACGGCCGAGGTCGACGAGCTGCTCGCCGACGCGGACCGGGCGGCGGCCCGCCTCACCATCCGGGCGCGGCACACCGGCGAGCTGCGGCGACCCGGCGGAGCGGTCGCAGCCACGGGCAGGACGGTCGAGATGCGCACCGCCGAGTTCCTCCGCGTCGAGCCCGGCGGACTGATCGTCGGGCACGAGCGGATCTTCGACACCTCCCCGGTTCTGGCGCAGCTCGGCCTGGACACGGGGTGACCCCCAGCTATCCATTCCGTCCGCCCGGTGAAAGGAAGGTGACACCGTGACACCAACAGCGACCCGGAGGCCGCTCGTCGTCGACGACATACTCTCCTGCGCGGCCGAAGCGGCACCGAACCGCGTGGCGCTGACACTCGGCGACGACGCCCTGACCTTCGCCCAGCTGCGCAGCCTGTCCCACCGACTTGCGAACGCCCTCCTGGGCTGGGGGCTCCGGCGCGGCGACCGGGTCGCGTACTGGGCCGACACCAGCCTCGACGCGGCCTTGCTGAAGTTCGCGCTCGGCCGGACCGCCGCCGCTTTCGCGCCCCTCAACCCGACCTGCTCAGAGGACGAAGCACGCGTGGCCCTGGAGTATCTGGCACCGCGCCTGCTGGTGGCGGACCCCGCGCACGCCGAGCGGGCCGAGTCGGTGGCCAAGGACCTCGGCCTGCCCCTGGCCACCCTGGGCGGCCCTGGCCCGGGGGCGTCACTGGACCAGCTGGGGGCGGCCGCCTCCCCGACCTCGCCGCCGATGCCACTGCCCGGCGAGGACGACGTCTTCACCATCTTCCTCACGAGCGGCAGCACCGGGCGGCCCAAGGGCGTGATGGTGTCGCACCGGGCGACATGGCTGCGGACCTGCGCCGGCAACGGGGCGAACGTAACCACCAGCGGGAAGGGACAACTCGTCATGTTCCCGCTGTTCCATATGGCCGGCTGGATCTTCGTGCTCAACGCGTGGTCGGCGCACCAGCCCGCGCACCTGGTCCCGCGAGCCGACGCCGGTGAACTGCTCGGTGCCATCGAGCGGTACGGCGCGGGCTCCCTCTACTGCATCCCCGCCGTATGGCGGCGCATCCTCGACGAAAAGCGCCCCTACAAGACCAACAGCCTGGAGTGGGCACTGATCGGCACCTCGCGGGTCGAGACGGAACTGCTCGAAGAGATCAAGGAGCGTTTCCCGGCGGCCCGTACGACGATCGGCTACGGCTCGACCGAGGTCGGCCGGGCGCTGTGCCTCCCCGACGAGGACCTGTTCCGCAAGCCGGGCTCGGTCGGTCTCCCGGTACCCGGCGTCCGGGCACGGATCGCGGCTGACGGTGAGCTGCTGCTCGCCTCGGGGACGTTGATGTCGGGGTACTTCAATCTGCCAGATGAGACCGACCGGGCGCTCGATGACGGCTGGTACCACTCCGGCGACGTGGCCGAGCGCGACGACGATGGCTATTACGCGATCACCGGTCGCAAGCGGGAGATCATCCGCTCCGGGGGCGAGTCCATCGCACCCGTCGAGGTCGAGGCGGCCCTCGCCGACTATCCGGGCATCGCCGAGGTCGCCGCGGTGGGCGTCCCGGATGCCGACTGGGGCGAGATCGTCTGCGCCGCGGTCGTCATGGCCGACGGGACCGCACCGCCGTCGGTCGAGGACCTGCGGCGGCACATCGGCACGCGTCTGGCGGCCTTCAAGCACCCCCGGCGCGTCATGGTCGTCGACCGGCTTCCCCGTACGTCGGCGACGGGGCAGGTGCAGCGGTCACTGCTGGCCCAACAGGAGACACAACGGGAGGTAGCGCGTTGACCCGACGAACCGTACGAGAAGTCCTGTTCACCGGTGTCGGTGGCCAGGGGATACAGATCGTCTCCAAGGCACTCGCCATGGCGGCGGTCGCGGAGGGGAACGACGTCCTCCTGGTGCCCCGCTACGGCGGTGGCATGCGCGGCGGCAAGACGAACGCGGAGCTCACGGTGGGCCGCGGCCCGCTGCGCGCGCTGCCGGTCAGCACTGCCGCCTGGTCCGGCTTCGTGATGGACCAGGCCTACTGGGAGACGATCCGGCCGAACCTGGCCGACGGCGCGCTCGTCGTCGTCAACTCTTCGCTGTTCCATCTGCCCGTCGACGTACCGGACGCCAAGGTGTTCAGCGTGCCGGCCGGCGAGACGGCGGCCGAACTCGGCAGCCGCATGAGTACCGGGTTCGTGCTGCTCGGAGCCTTCGTCACGCTCACCGGCTTGGTCAGCGTGGAGTCCGTCGTCGACGCCATGCGGCAGCTGGTGCCCGCGTACCGCACACAGCACGTCGCCGCGAACCAGCGGGCGATCGAGGCGGGCGCGGCATCGGTGCCCGCGCTGGCCGCTCCGGCCTGGTCAGATCTGGCGGGTGTGCGGTGACCCGGCGGCTCATGCAGGGCAGCGAAGCAGTCGCCGAGGCGGCCATCGCCGCCGGCTGCCGGTTCTTCACGGGCTATCCCATGCTGCCCTTCACCGAACTCCTGGAGAACATGGCGCGCAGGCTTCCCGACGTCGGCGGCGTCTGCGTCAACGCGGCGAGCGAGATCGAAGCCGTCAACATGGCCATCGGGGCGTCCGCCACCGGTGCCCGCGCGGCGACCGGTTCCTGCGGCCAGGGCATCGCGCTCATGCAGGAAGGCGTGGCCGAACTCGCCCTCAACGAACTGCCGGTCGTGATCTTCAACATGGCGCGGGGGCAGCAGGACTACTTCCAGGCCACCCGAGGCGGCGGATGGGGCGACTACCGCACCGTCACGCTCGCCCCGAAGGACGTGCCCGAGGCCGTCGAGCACACCCAGTTGCTCTTCCACCTGGCCGACCGCTACCGCACCCCGGTCATCCTCCTCGGGGACTACGTCATCGCCCACTCCTCGGTCGGCATCGACATCGAGCCGGTCGAGTACCCCCCGACGCCCGCGAAGGACTGGGCGCTGGACGGGTCGATGAGCGGCACCGGCCGTGCCCGGCAGATCTGGACGTGGGCGCTGGGCAAGCCGAACACCCCGGGTCCCGGCCCGACGGGAGCCTGGCAGCGCATCGCCGACAAGTACGCGGAGATCGAGCGCACCGAGGCGCGCTACGAGGCCGACCGGGCCGACGACGCCGACATCCTGATCGTCTCGTTCGGTACGACCAGCGTCTTCGTCGACCGCGTCGTGGACGAGCTGCGGGCCGACGGCGTGCGGGTCGGCTCGTTCCGTCCGGTCACGCTGTGGCCGTTCCCCGGCGCGGCACTCGAAGAGGCCAGCCGCGGCTGCTCCCACGTCCTGGTCTACGAGCTCAACGGCGGCCAGATGGTCGAGGACGTCCGGATGTACGCCGCCGACCGCTCGGTCATCCGCTCCATCGGCGGCGTCTCCCAGGACGCGTCCGGGATGCGCCAGGGCGGGCTCTTCAACGCCGAAGTCCTCCGCCGCCGTGTCGTCGACGCCGTCGGCCTGCCCCAAGGAGCGTCATGAGCCCCCGGCTGATCAGCGAGTTCAAACCGAACCTGCTGCAGTCATCGGAGCACGACCTGTGCCCCGGCTGCGGTCACGGCATCGCCTGGCGTGCCGTACTCGACGTCGTCGCGGAACTCGGCCTCAAGCCGATCCTGCTCGCCGGTCACGGCTGCTACACGCAGCTGATGATCAACAGTGATCTCGACTCCCTCCAGTGCCTGCACGGCCGGGCGCCGGCAGCGGCGACGGGCATCAAGAGGATGCTGCCGCAGACGCCGGTCATCACCCTCCAGGGCGACGGCGACATGGTCAGCGAGGGCCTCCACGAGGTGCTCCACGCCGCATCCCGCGGCGAGAAGATCACGTCACTGCTGTTCAACAACGGTGTCTTTGGGGACACCGGCGGCCACATGACGGCCACGACCGTCGTCGGCCAGCGCACCAAGACGAGCCTGGACGGCCGTGACCCGGACGAGCACGGACACCCCATCGACATCGGCCGGCTGCTGGCGCAGATCGACGGCGCGGCCTATGTCGCCAGGGGCGCGGTCAACTCACCCGCCATGGTGGCGCGCACCAAACACATGGTCCGGCGCGCGCTCGAACTCCAGGTCCAGGGCGCGGGGTTCACCTTCGTCGAGGTGCTCACCATGTGTCCGACCGGATGGTTCGTATCCACGCCCGAGGGGCCGGGCTATCTCAAGGAGGCGATGATGGAGAACTTCGGGATCGGCGAGCTGAAAGCACCGGCCGAGTCATGAGCGGCGTGCCGACCCGCGGAACCGTCCGCATCGACATCGAGTCCTGCAAGGGGTGCGACCTCTGCGTCGCCGCCTGCCCACCGGGCGTACTAGCCATGACGACCGACCGGTACAACCAGCGGGGGTACCGCTACCCGGAGCTGTCCGCCGGCTGCACCGGCTGCAACAGGTGCTCCCAGAGCTGCCCCGATTTCGTGTTCGAGGTGTGGCGGCTCGACGCACCCGTCGAGCTTCCGGAAGGCCCCGTCGCCGAGTCGGCCGTCCATCGGACGGTGGAGCCGCACAAGGACGAAAAGCACTGATCCGGCAACCGTCGGCCGCGTGGGGCGACCGCGACGGCCGACATTGCCGGTGCTCAGGCGGCCTCCGTAGCATGGCCGCCAATACTGACATGAGTCTTCCGTGGTCTTCCCCCGTGGGTCTTCCCCACGCGGTGCGGAAGACCCCGGAGCGGAGGGAGGGGGCGCGATGGTGAGCGCAACGCCGGTGGGCACCGACAGCAGTACGAACGTCCCCCGCTCGCGCAGAGGTGCCGAGACGAAGGCGCGTCTGGTCGAGGCGGCGAAGGCGGTTTTCGAGGAAAAGGGCTTCCACGACGCGCGCGTCTCGGACATCGCCGAACGGGCCGGCATGTCCCACGGCTCCTTCTACCACTACTTCGACTCCAAGGAGGATGTCTTCCGGGAGGTCGCGGCGGCCATAGACAGCGCACTCAGTGCAGGCATGGACATCATCCTCGATCCGTCCTCCACCGCCACCCCCAAGGAGCGCCTCACCGCAGCGATCCGCGTCCACTTCGAGGCCTACCGCAAGGAGGCGCGGATCATGAGCGTGATCGAGCAGGTGTCACACCACGACGAGCAGATCCACGCGCTGTGGACCCACCTCTATCAGCAGCACGGCAAAGAGGTGGCCGACTCCATCGAGCGGCTGCAGCGGCACGGGCTCGCGGACCCGGCTCTCGACCCGGCCATCGCGGCGGCCGCCGTGGCCGCCATGACCTGGCGGTTCGGTGAGCAGTGGCTCGTTCAGGGCCATCCGCAGTGCGACTTCGAAACGGGTGTCGAGCAGATCACCAGGCTTGTGGTCAACGCGCTGCAACTGTGAGGGCTCGAGGAGCCGCGGACGGCCAGGTTCGACGCAGTCACCCGTTCTCTGCCTCGCGTGCCGCAATCTCCCGGCGTAGCAGGAACTTCTGGACCTTGCCGCTCGCGGTGCGCGGAAAGTCGTCGACCCGGTGGAGCTCCTCGGGCCACTTCTGCCTGGCCAGACCGGCTTCATCGAGGTGGGCCCGCAGTTCGTCGATCGTGGGCACAGGGTGTCCGGGCTTCAGTGCGACGACGGCTGCCGCGTGCTCTCCGAGCCGTGCGTCAGGCGTGGCGACCACGGCGGCCTCCGCGACACCGGGCAGGGTGAGGAGCACCTCCTCCACCTCCAGTGCGCTGATGTTCTCGCCGCCGCGGATGATGAAGTCGGCCTTGCGGTCGCTGATCGTGAGGTAGCCGTCCTCGTCGAGCACACCGACGTCACCCGTGTGGTACCAGCCCTCGTCGTCGAAGGCCGCCTCGGTGAGCGCGGTGTCGGTGTAGCCGATGCACAGATCCGGGCCCCGGCTGAGGATCTCGCCGTCGGCTCCCAGCCGGATCTCCACGCCGGGCAGGGCCTTGCCGTCGGTGTGCAGCCGCTTGTGCTCGGGTGCGGTGTACAGGGAGGCCGTCATCGACGGGTGTTCCGTACTGCCGTAGGAGCGGTGCACCGTGATGCCGAGGCCTGCCAGCCGTGTGGTGACCGTCGTCGGAACGGACGCCCCGCCGAGGCCTGCGTACTTCATGTACGGCAGGTGCCGCGGCGTGAAATCCGGATGGTCGAGCAGGCTCGTCACGTGGTAGGGGACGCCGCCTCCCACGGTGAGCCCGTCGCTGCTGATCAACGCCAGCACCCGGGCCGGGTCCCAGACGTCGGCGAGGTTGACCGGCGCATCGTCCAGTACCGGTACCAGAAAGGCGCTCACCATGCCGATGAAGTGCCCCACGGGCGCCGCGAGGAGCTGCCGGCCACGGTCCGGCGGGTAGCGCTCCGCGAGCTGACGTGTCTCGTAACCGAGCGTCTGGTGGCTGTGGATGACGCCTTTGGGGTCGCGTGTGGTGCCGGAGGTGAAGGCGATCACAGCGCGGCTCGCGGGGGCCGTCGGGATGGTGCCGGGCATGGGGTCGGCGCTGAGCAGGTCGTCGAAGTCGCGCCCCACGACACCGACGATGGGCACGTCCGCGCACAGGTCTGCCTGGTATTCTATCCGGCCGAAACGCTCGGCCGTGACGAAGACTCGTGGTCGGGTCGCGTTCAGGATGTAGCTGAGCTCCTTGCGCCCATAGAAGTGGACGACCGGCACGACGACCGCTCCGAGGAAGGCCGAGGCCCAGAAGACGGCTGCGGACTCCATCCAGTTGGGCAGCTGAAAGGCGACCACGTCGCCGGGTCCGACACCTCGTGCCCGCAGTCCCCCGGCCAGCCTGCGCGCGACCCGTTCGACGTCGCGGAAGGTCCCGGACCAGGGCCGGACGGCCGAGTGCACACGGAACTCCGTCCCGGGTGCGGCTTCGAGACCCCGCGTCAGCAGATCCCCGAGCGTGTCCTGAGTCCACCAGCCTTCCGCTTCGTATCGCTTGACCAGCTCGACCGGGATCTTTCGCATGTGGCAGCTCCCTTGGCCGGGGCAGCTGGGGCCGACCGCACCCTGCCCTCGTGGCGCCCGTGAGGAATCGGTCTGGATTGCGGCACACAGTCGACGGATATGCTATTTACGATTCTAGAGAATGCCAATATCTCTGCCGGGAACCGCACATGACAGCCCGGCGCTTCGGC
Source organism: Streptomyces sp. NPDC002896 (assembly GCF_040295225.1). NCBI lineage: Bacteria > Bacillati > Actinomycetota > Actinomycetes > Kitasatosporales > Streptomycetaceae > Streptomyces > Streptomyces sp. NPDC002896. The sequence continues at coordinate 140,617 of NZ_JBEOVA010000023.1, forward strand.
GTCGCCCGGCCGCCGTCTGCCCGCCTGGCGGGGGGGCGGGCACCATCCGACCCGACCTTGTGGAGGCAACTGTGCGAGAACCGCGCGCCCGACGCTCGGAGTTGGCCACACCGGCGAGCAGCGAACGCATGTGCGAGAAGGCGGCGAGCTCCGGCGCCGACCTCGTCTTCCTCGATCTCGAAGACGCGTGCGCGCCGTCCGCGAAGGAGGAGGCGCGCGGCATCGCCGTGGCCGCGCTCACCCAGCTGGACTGGGGGCGGACGGTCCGTGCCGTCCGTGTGAACGGTCTCGACACACCGTGGTGCCACGGCGACATCATCGAGGTCGTCACAGGCGCGCGCGAGGCGCTGGATGTGCTCATCGTGCCCAAGGCGCGATCGGCCCGCGACGTCTGGTGGGTCGATGTCCTGCTCACCCAGCTGGAGACGAAGCTCCGACTGACCCGGCCCATCGGCCTGGAGGTGCTCATCGAAGAGGCCGAGGGGCTGGCCAACGCGGCGGAGATAGCCCGGGCGAGCACACGCCTCGAGGCGGTCATCTTCGGCGCGGGCGACCTTTCGGCGTCGCTGCGGGCGCGGGTGGACGGGAACTTCGATCCGGTCGGCGAGTACCCGGGCGACTTCTGGCACTTCGCGCGCGCCACGGTGCTGGCCGCGGCACGGGGCGCGGGCATCGACGCGATCGACGCACCGTACCCGGACTACCGCGACACCGAGGGGTACCGCAGATCCGCCGTGCACGCGAGCCTGATGGGCTTCGACGGCAAGTGGGCGATCCACCCCGGTCAAGTTCCCATCGCCAACGAGGTGTTCGCCCCGACCGCCCAGGAGGTCGACGAGGCCCGTGAGGCCATGGAGATCTACCGCAAGTCCGAGGCGGAGGGCGTGGGCGCGATCGGTCGCGACGGCAGACTCGTCGACGCCGCCCACATGCGCCTCGCCACCAACGTGCTGTACAAGGCGTCACTGGTGCGAGAATAAGGATTTCAGAAATGGAGAGTGACACTCTTCCCAATATATCCCTGCCGAGTACACTGCGAGCATGACTGATTCTCCCTTGGCGACCGAACGCATACGCCGGCTCGAGGGCAAAGTCGCGGTGATCACCGGTGCCGGCTCCGGCATCGGCCGGGCGGCCGCCGTGCTCTTCGCGCAGGAGGGTGCAAAAGTCGTCTGCGCTGACGTCAGCGGCCGAGAGAAAGAGGCGGCAGCCTCGATCGGTGACGGTGCGGTCGCGGTGCACGTCGATGTCGCCAGGTCCGACGATGTGGCCGGCATGATCGACACGGCCGTGCGGGAGTTCGGGCGACTCGACGTGCTCTTCAACAACGCCGGCTTCGGTGGCCCGCCCCACCCGCTCACCGAGTTCGACGAGGAGACCTTCGACAACCTGATCGCGGTGAACCTCAAGGGTGTCTTCCTCGGCATGAAGTACGGAATCGCCGCCATGCTCCGCGGCGGCGGGGGCTCGGTCATCAACACCGCTTCGACAGCCGGGCTCGTGGGCTGGAAGGGCAAGGCCGTGTACTCGGCGGCGAAGGGCGGGGTCGTGCAGCTCACCAAGTCGGCCGCCCTCGACTACGCCACACAGGGCGTTCGGGTCAACGCCATCTGTCCGGGCATGACCTGGACGGGGTTGGCCAATGCCGCCGCGGACGGCAGTTCCTCGCCACCGCCCGAGTCTCGCCCGCCCCAGCCGATGGGCCGGTGGGGCCTGCCGCAAGAGCTGGCAGCCGCCGTGCTCTTCCTCGCCAGCGACGAGTCGTCGTTCGTCACCGGGACGGCGATCCCGGTCGATGGGGGGTACGTCGCCCGCTGACGTACTGGTGCCTCCTGACGTACTGGCGTCCTGACGTGCCGGGGGCCCCGTCGGCGTGAGGCGGCGCATGCCCGGACTCGCCGGCCACCCCTCCCCCGGCTCCGGCGGACTCGCTGCGTACCGGCGCGCCGGACCGATGTGAACACCTGGATTCCGAGGTGACGATGCGCTTCATATTCCACTATCCGGAGACGAACGGTCCCGACGGCGACGTCCTCGATGCCGGGTCACTGCGTGAGGTCGCGGTTGCGGCGGAGCGGTCCGGCTTCGACGGGTTGTCGCTCAGTGAGCATCCGGTGCCGGGTGCCCGGTGGCTTGCCTCGGGCGGGCATCAGACACTCGACCCTTTCGTCGCACTCGCCTATGCGGCCGCAGCGACGGAACGCCTGCGGCTGCTCACGTATCTGGCCGTCTCGCCTTACCGGAACCCGTTCCTCCTCGCCAAAGCCGCAGCGACTCTGGACAAGCTCTCGGGAGGACGCCTGTTCCTCGGACTCGGCACGGGATACCAGAAGAGCGAGTTCCACGCCCTGGGTGTCGACATGGAGGAACGCAACGCCCTGTTCGACGAGGCCCTGGACGTACTCCCGTTGCACTGGAGCGGCGAGCCGTTCAGCTACCAGGGACGGCACTTCAGCGCGCGTGCCGTGATAGCGAGGCCCAGGCCGGTCCAGGACCCCATTCCGATCTGGGTGGGCGGCAACTCGAAGCTGAGCCGCCGCCGCGTCGCCGAGCGGGCGCAGGGGTGGATGCCGATGTCGGGCGGAGCCCAGCTCAGCGCCACCGCTCGTACGCCCAGTCTCGGTTCGGTGCCGGAACTGGCCGTCGCGATAGCCGAGTTGCGGGAGGCGGCGGCCGCAGCCGGGCGCTCCGAGCGGATCGACGTGCTGTACTCCTACCGGGGCGCCGGGATCCACACGCCGACCGTTGAGCCCGACCGCCATCGGGAAGCATTCGCGGAGCTCGAGAAGGCCGGCGTCACGTGGGTGGTGGTGTCGAGCGGCACCGACACGCCCTCGGCCACGCTCGGGTTCCTCGAGGCCTTCGGCTCGACCTACTTGTCGTGACGACGGGGAGGAACGCAGCGGGCGTGGGATGGTTCGAGGAACGCGGAAAGCTCGCGGGCACCGTCGCGGTGGTCACCGGTGGGGCGGGCGGTCTCGGGGAGGCCATCGTGTCCGACCTGGCTGCCAACGGTGTGCGCCCGGCGGTGATCGACGTCGACGGCGAGGCGGTGGACGGCCTTCGCCGGTCGCTCGCCGAGCGGGGTTGTGACGCGATCATGCACCAGGGCGACGCCCGTGACGCCGACGCGTTGTCGGCGCTGTTCGCTGCCGTAGACGAGCGCTGGGGCCGTCTCGACACACTCGTCAACGTCGTCGGGGGCACCTTTCGAGCGCCGTTCACCGACACCACCCCGAGGGGCTGGGACGCACTCCTGCGCACCAATCTGCTCCACGTGCTGCACGCCTGCTCCCTCGCCGCTCCGCGGATGCGGGCGGGCGGGCGCGGGGGCAGCATCATCAACCTCACGACGATCGAGGCGCACCGGGCTGCGCCGGGTTTCGCCGTCTATGCGGCCGCCAAGGCGGCGGTGGAGCAGTTCGCGCGGACGCTCGCCGTCGAGCTCGCCCCGGACGGCATCCGGGTCAACAACGTCGCCCCGGACTGCACCCCCACACCCAACATCCTGAAGTTCTCAAGCGGCGACGAGTCACTCTCGACCCCTGCCGGCGTGCGCGTCGCCATCCCCATGGGGCGGGTCGGTCGGGTCACCGACGTATCGAACTGCGTGGTGTTCCTCGCATCGGAACTGTCCGCCTACGTCACCGGAACCACTCTCCACCCCGACGGCGGCACGTTCGCATCGGCGGGATGGTTCAACTGGCCGGATTCCGGCTGGGCCAACTACGCCCCGACGAATCTGCTGAAGCACATCGCGCCCCGCGACGGGGAAGAGTGACGAGCGCCAAGCCGTCAACTTGACCCGGCCCTGAAGGACTTTGTTGGCGGATTCGGTGACCGACCTTGGTGATCTTGTTTGATCGGGCAGTCTGATGGAGGTTCGGTTCCATCCTGCG
>NZ_JBEOVA010000024.1:0-143395 GCF_040295225.1 Streptomyces sp. NPDC002896
GACACGGCCTCGTACGCGGCCTGCAGCGCCTCCACCTTCGGCACGACCAGGTAGTCGGCGAACTCAGGCGCGTCGGCGGTCAGGACGCGTACCGCGCCGTGCTCACCGAGCGTGGCGGCCGTCGCCTCGGCACCGGCGCCCAGGGCGACGGCGACGGGCTCGCCGATGCGGCGGGCCAGCGTCAGCAGCTCCAGGGTGGGCTTGCGGACGGCACCGTCCACGTGGTCGACGTAGACGAGAACTTCAGCCATGGGACTTCTTCTCTCCTGCTTGCGAAGTATGCGGGGCGGTTGGGGTGATGACCAAAGCTCAGAAGCTCAGGCTCAGATGAACTTCTGGCTCGCGAGGAACTCCGCGAGCTGCTTGCCGCCCTCGCCCTCGTCCTTGACGATCGTGCCGGCCGTGCGGGCCGGACGCTCCGCCGCCGAGTCGACCGTGGTCCAGGCGCCCTCGAGACCGACCTCGTCCGCCTCGATCTCCAGGTCCTCCAGGTCCCAGGAGGTCACCGGCTTCTTCTTGGCCGCCATGATGCCCTTGAACGACGGGTAGCGGGCCTCGCCCGACTGGTCCGTCACGGACACGACCGCCGGCAGCGATGCCTGAAGCTGCTCGGACGCGGTGTCACCGTCGCGGCGGCCCTTGACCACGCCGTCCTCGACGGACACCTCGGAGAGCAGGGTGACCTGCGGGACGCCCAGACGCTCGGCCAGCAGGGCCGGGACCACACCGGCGGTGCCGTCGGTGGAGGCCATACCGGAGACCACCAGGTCGAAGCCGGCCTTCTCGATCGCCTTGGCCAGCACCAGCGACGTGCCGATCACATCCGTGCCGTGCAGGTCGTCGTCCTCCACGTGGATCGCCTTGTCCGCGCCCATCGACAGCGCCTTGCGCAGCGCGTCCTTGGCGTCCTCCGGGCCCACCGTCAAAACGGTGATCTCCACGTCGTCGTCGGAGTTCTCGGAGATCTGCAGCGCCTGCTCGACCGCGTACTCGTCCAGCTCCGACAGCAGCCCGTCGACGTCGTCACGGTCGACGGTCAGGTCATCGGCGAAGTGCCGATCGCCAGTGGCGTCGGGCACGTACTTCACAGTGACAACGATCCTCAAGCTCACGCCGGCTCTCCTACTGCATCGTCATTTCCGGGCTGCCTTATTGCAGGCAGCATAGGCGCCTGAAGCGGCAGATTCCGCTCGTGGCGGCCCGCGCTCCGAACGAAATATTACTCGTCAGTACACCCAGTACATGCCCGCTAAGCAAGCGCTTTGAACTGTGACCTTCGCAACGCTGTGTAACCGGGATCTCTCAGTCGCGCAGCGCGTTGAAGCGCCCCTGGTGGTACAGGAGCGGGCGTCCGGCGCCCGCGGGGTCACCGACGACCGCCTCGGCCAGGACTATGCGGTGGTCCCCGGCCGGAACCCGGGCGACGACCCGGCAGACGAGCCAGGCCAGAACGCCCTCGAGCACGGGTACGCCGTGCGGGCCTTCGTACCAGTGGGTGGGCGCGCCGAAGCGGTCGGCGCCGCTGCGGGCGAATGTGGCGGCCAACTCCTGCTGGTGCTCACCGAGTATGTGCACTCCGATGTGCTCGGACTCGGCTATCACCGGCCAGCTGGAGGCACCGAGGCCGATGCCGAACGAGATGACCGGGGGCTCCGCGGACACCGACGTGAGGGAGGTCGCGGTGAAGCCGACGGGGCGGCCGCCCTGCGCGGTGATCACCGCCACCCCGGCGGCATGCTGCCGGAAGACGGAGCGCAACAGATCCGGGGAGGCGAGCCGGGGATTGCCGAGACCGGACGTGGCCGTCATGGAGTCGTCCTTCTGTCGGAGGTTCGAGCGGATCGGCGACTGTTCATCGGCCGGGACAGCGGGCGCTCGCGTTGCGGGCGAGATCCACATCGACGCGCTCGTGAAGAAGGAGTTCCGTGGGCATGAAAGTCAGGCTGATGATAGGTGGCCCGTGCAGTCAAGTCTGTTCCGGTATCCGGAAGCCGGCTCACCATGCGTCAGACCGCCCCTCCGAGTGCCGCGATCACGTCGGCCTTGCGCGGCTGACCGGTCGCCCGCCGCACGATGCGCCCGTCCGCGTCGAGGACCAGCACCGTGGGCGTTCTGACGATGTCCAACTCCCGTACGAGGTCGAGATGGTCCTCGGCGTCGATGTCGACGTGTCTGACGCCGGGGACGAGTCCGGCGACGTCGGAGAGCACGCGGCGCGTGGCCCGGCAGGGCTGGCAGAAGGCGCTGGAGAACTGAACGAGCGTCGCCCGCTCGCCCAACTCGCCGCCCAGCTCCGCCGTACCGAGCCGCCGGCTTCCGTCCACTGCGCGCACTCCCGCCCTCCTGCTCTGCTCGTTGTCACGCCCCGTACACATCGTCGGTGCAGCAACGCCCTGTTCGTCTTCCCGTAGTCAGCGTCCGCCGAGCGGCAAAGATTCCCGGTTCGGCTGCCTTTGCGTGCCCGTTCGTTTACTCCAACGTGACGAGGATCTCGCGCCTTACAGGAGCCAGGACTGGCCACTCGTTCGTTCTTGGGGCACGATCTGCGCAAAGCCGCAAACCTACGGCTGCGTAACTTACCGCCGGGAGCAGCCCCCTCCCCAGGCAGAGACGAAGGGTTCTCCCCACGCATGGCAGAGCTTGTCTACCGTCCGGTCATCGGTGCCGCCCGCACGATGTTCAAGGCACTCGATCTGAAGATCGACTGCAAGGGGTCGGAACACATCCCCCACTCGGGCGGTGCGGTGCTGGTGAGCAACCACATCGGCTACCTGGACTTCATCTTCAACGGTCTCGCCGCGCTGCCGCAGAAGCGCCTGGTGCGCTTCATGGCGAAGGAGTCGGTCTTCCGGCACAAGATCTCGGGGCCGTTGATGCGCGGGATGAAGCACATCCCGGTGGACCGCAAGCAGGGCGAGCACGCGTATGCGCACGCGCTCGCCTCGCTGCGTGCCGGTGAGATCATCGGCGTGTTCCCCGAGGCGACCATCTCGCAGTCGTTCACGCTGAAGAGCTTCAAGTCCGGTGCCGCACGCCTGGCCCAGGAGGCCGGGGTGCCGCTGATCCCGATGGCCGTGTGGGGTACGCAGCGCCTGTGGACGAAGGACCGCCCGCGCAACTTCAAGCGCCACCACATCCCGATCACCATCCGCGTCGGCGAGGCTGTGGAGGCCCCGGGCGACCAGTACGCGGGTGCGATCACGCGGCGGCTGCGCGGCCGGGTCCAAGAGCTCCTCGAAGCCGCGCAGCGCTCCTACCCCGTGCGCCCGAAGGGCCCGGACGACACCTGGTGGATGCCGGCCCACCTCGGCGGTACGGCTCCGACGCCCGCCGAGGTGAAGGCCGCCGAGGCCCGCTGAGGGATTACGCCCGAGACTCCGGGGCGTGGAGAGTGAGCCGCGCCCCGGGGCTGAACTTCTCGATCAGCTCGGCCAGTTCGGCCCCCGCTGCCTCCGGGGCGCAGTGCGGCCCCATGCATTCCAGGAGGAAGAGGGCGCTCACGGACTCCTCGGTGAGGCGGGTGCGCGTTCCCTGCCGCCAGTTCCAGCGCCGGCACGTGACTCCGCTGTCGTCCCGCCACACCACTTCGCCCGCGTCGGGGTGTTCGACGACCTCCTCCCCCGCAGCGGCCGTCACGAAGTCCTCGTCACCCGTCGCCCGTACGAGCCGCATGCCGCCCTGGATGCGGTCGGCGTCCTCGCCGCCGACCGGGATCAGATGGGCCACGCTGATCGCGTTGTAGACGTCGACGAGCGCGTTGATCCGCGGCAGGCCCGCGTCGGAGAGTGCTCGCTTGGCGAGCGCCTCGGCCGAGTTGCGGGTCCGCGAGGGCTTGGCACCGAACGCCGTATAGGCCTCGCGCCAGGCGGTCATGTGCGGGTCCTCGTGCGGGGCGCGCCCACCGAGGCGCTCCGTGAGACGCCGGGCCGCGTCGTCCAGTAGCGCCGAGGTGGCGTCGGTGCTGGGCCCGTTGACGAGGCCGTACGCCTCGACGGCGACATGGGTGAAGCCGGGGGCCAGGGCGCGGACCTCGTCCGACACGGTGAGCGTGAGGGTCATTGTCTGCCTTGCCTCAGAGTGCGGTGGGAAGCGTCTTCCACAGGTGCTCCCGGTCGGAGGCGTCCTTGAGGGCACGCAGCACGGCCGGGTGAGGTTCAGCGTACAGCACTGGATAGTCCATCTCATTGGACTTTGGGTCGAGGGCGAAGGCGAGGCGCTCACCGTCGAGGGAGAACTGGGCGTCGACTCCCGGCTTGTTGCCACGCGCATCCTGGCGGTGCCATGCGCCACGGAACCGTACGGCGATCAGCCCGTGCACCATGTCGAGCCTCTGGTAGCACAGCGCGGTCGGGATATCCTCGGCCCTGAGCAGCGCGGCCAGTGCATGGGCCTTGGCGTGGCAGATGCCGGTGCGCTGCTCAAGGACGTCGGAGGCACGCCAGGTCACGCGCAGGTCGCCGCTGTCGGCGGAGTGCGGGATCTCGTCGCGCACGAACTCGTACGCGGCCTGCGCATAGGCATACGAGTCCACCGCACCGGCGGCGATACGCGCGGCCGTCTCGCGCACCAGCGGATGGTGATGGTCGATGACGTCGCCAGCGGCCAAATAGGCCGAAAGGTCAGGGGTTTCCTGGATCAGCTCCATGCCCGCAGAGCATAGGAATACGGCCGACCGAGAGTCAATGACTTTTCGTTCGACCGTATATCTATGCATCAACAGCCATGGCCGTGCCGCTAGCGCGCCATCTCCTCCTTGAGCGCCGCCACGAACCCGTCGACGTCGTCCTCGGTCGTGTCGAAAGAGCACATCCAGCGGACGTCGCCCGCCGCCTCGTCCCAGAAGTAGAAGCGGTAGCGCTTCTGCAGCCGGGCGCTGACGTCGTGCGGAAGGCGCGCGAAGACCGCGTTCGCCTGCACCGGGTAGAGGATCTCCACGCCGTGCACGGCCCGGACGCCCTCGGCGAGGCGCTGCGCCATCTCGTTCGCGTGGCGGGCGTTGCGCAGCCACAGGTCCTTGGCGAGCAGCGCCTCCAACTGCACGGACACGAACCGCATCTTCGAGGCGAGCTGCATCGACAGCTTGCGCAGATGCTTCATGTGGCTGACGGCGTCCTGGTTGAGGACGACGACGGCCTCCCCGAACAGCGCCCCGTTCTTGGTGCCGCCGAGGGACAGGATGTCGACGCCGACCGCGTTCGTGAACGCCCGCATGGGGACGTTGAGCGACGCGGCGGCGTTGGCTATCCGGGACCCGTCGAGGTGCACCTTCATTCCGTGGGCGTGCGCGTGCTCGCAGATCGCGCGGATCTCGTCGACCGTGTAGAGGGTGCCGAGTTCCGTGTTCTGCGTGATCGAGACGACCTGCGGCATCGCGCGGTGCTCGTCGTCCCAGCCGTACGCCTGCCGGTCGATCAGCTCGGGCGTGAGCTTGCCGTCGGGCGTGGGGACCGTGAGCAGCTTCAGACCCCCGACCCGCTCGGGCGCGCCGCACTCGTCGACGTTGATGTGCGCGCTCTCGGCGCAGATCACCGCGCCCCAGCGGTCGGTGACCGCCTGGAGCGCCACGACGTTCGCGCCCGTGCCGTTGAAGACCGGGAACGCCTCGGCGGCCGCACCGAAGTGACTGCGGATGACCTGCTGCAGATGCGCGGTGTAGTCGTCCTCGCCGTAGGAGATCTGGTGACCGCCGTTGGCGAGGGCGAGGGCGGCGAGGATGTCGGGGTGGGCGCCCGCGTAGTTGTCGCTGGCGAATCCGCGGATCTCCGGGTCGTGGTGACGCCGGGCGTCGGTCTTCGAAGGGTTCACGGCTTCTCGGTGAGCCACAGACGCTGTCCGTTCACTTCCTGGGCGGGCCGCTCCCAGAGCCCGGCGATGGCCTCGGCCAGCTCCTTGACGTCTGTGAAGCCCGCGAACTTCGCGTTGGGTTTCTCGGCGCGCATGGCGTCGTGCACCAGCGCCTTCACCACCAGGATCGCAGCCGCCGACGTGGGCCCCTCGGTGCCCCCGGCCTTGCGGAAGAAGTCCGCCATGGCCAGTGTCCACGCCTCGGCGGCGGCCTTGGCGGCGGCGTAGGCGGCGTTGCCCGCGGTGGGCTTGCTCGCGCCCGCGGCGCTGATCAGGATGTACCGGCCGCGGTCGCTGCGCTGCAGCGCCTCGTGGAAAGCCAGGGAGGTGTGCTGCACGGTGCGGATGAGCAGCAACTCCAGGAAGTCCCAGTCGTCGAGGCTCGTCCTGGTGAACGTCTCGCTGCCGCGCCAGCCGCCGACGAGGTGTACGAGCCCGTCGACGCGGCCGAAGTCCTTCTCGATGCGGGTGGCCCAGTCATGGGTGGCCCCCAGGTCGAGCAGGTCGACCGTGTCCCCCACGACGCTGGCGCCGCCGTGTCCGTAGCGTGCCGCGTCCACGGCCTCCGCCAGTCGCTCCGGGTCGTTGTCCGAGCCGACGACGGTGGCCCCCGCCTCGGCGAGCCGCACCAGCGTCGCACGTCCGGCGGGTCCGCCCGCACCGGCGACCGCGATCACCGCACCGCTGAGAGCCCCGTTCCCCATGATCCTCGCCTCCTGAGCAGTGTTGTGGACGTGATCGCTCACGCGGCGATCCGCTCGGCGCTGTCCGCTGTGATGCCCCTGGTGGAGGCGATCACGTCCTTCAGCTTCTTGGAGAGCGCCTCATAGAACATGCTGAGCGGAAACTCGTCCGGAAGCACGTCATCCACGAGTTTGCGCGGAGGCTGCGTCAGGTCGAGGGCGTCGGGGCCCTTGGCCCAGCGGGATCCGGGGTGCGGGGCGAGGTAGCGCGAGACCAGCTCGTACCCGGCGAACCAGTGGACCAGTTTCGGCCGGTCGATGCCGTCGCGGTAGAGCTGCTCGATCTCGGCGCACAGCTGGTTGGTGACCTGCGGGGCACGGTCCCAGTCGATGTGCAGCTTGTTGTCGGTCCAGCGCACGACGTCGTGCTTGTGCAGGTACGCGAAGAGCAGCTGGCCGCCGAGCCCGTCGTAGTTGCGTATGCGCTCACCGGTCACCGGGAAGCGGAACATACGGTCGAACAGCACCGCGTACTGCACGTCGCGGCCTTGTGGGAAGCCGTCGGCCTCGAGCTTCACGGCCTCCTTGAAGGCGGTGAGGTCACAGCGCAGCTCCTCCAGGCCGTACATCCAGAACGGCTGGCGCTGCTTGATCATGAACGGGTCGAACGGCAGGTCGCCGTGGCTGTGAGTGCGGTCGTGGACCATGTCCCAGAGCACGAACGCCTGCTGGCAGCGGTCCTGGTCGGCGACCATGTCGCGGATGTCGTCGGGCAGGTCGAGGCCGAGGATGTCGACGGCGGCCGCGGTGACACGGCGGAAACGGGCCGCCTCGCGGTCGCAGAATATGCCGCCCCAGCTGAACCGCTCGGGCGCCTCGCGCACAGCGATGGTCTCCGGGAAGAGCACCGCGGAGTTGGTGTCGTAGCCCGAGGTGAAGTCCTCGAAGGTGATGCCACAGAACAGCGGGTTGTCGTAGCGCGTGCGCTCCAGCTCGGCGAGCCAGCCGGGCCACACCATGCGCAGCACGACCGCTTCGAGGTTGCGGTCCGGGTTGCCGTTCTGGGTGTACATCGGGAAGACCACGAGGTGCTGCAGCCCGTCCTCGCGGTGCGCGGCCGGCTGGAAGGCGAGCAGCGAGTCGAGGAAGTCCGGGATCTGGAAGCCGCCGTCGGCCCAGCGGCGCAGATCCTTCACCAGGGCGCGGTGATAGGCGGCGTCGTGCGGAAGGAGCGGGGCGAGCTGCTCGATGGCGCAGACCACGCGGTCGACGGCGAGCTCGGCGACGGCCTTCGACGGTGCGCCGTCGGCCGCGAAGTCGATCGAGCCGTCCTTGGCCTGCCACGGACGTATCTCTTCCACGGCACCCTTGAGCACGGGCCAAGCCGGGTGCTCCACCACCCTGCCCATGGGAGGATCCTGTTCCTCCACGACCGCCTGCACAAGAATTTCCGTCATGACCCATCCTCCACGGGAGAACCTTCCGTAGGCACACCTTATGTTCAGACGCTTCGACCATCAAGGCGAGGTGACCGAAAATTCTCCTGCACACCACTCCTCAAACAGGTCTTTCTTCTGTGACACTCCGATGCGGGAGACGATTTGTGACATACTCGATGGAATGATCTCTGTGGCGGCCGCCGGAGCGAGCCTCTCCCAGTCGCGAGCGCGTCCGGCGGCCGTCAACCCTTGTTCAGGACGCGCCCACCCAGGGGTGACAGGGCTCGCGGTGACGGGGCGGCGGCCGGTAGGACAGGCCGCGTTCCTCCCCTCCCACCGTTTGGAGCCCGGCAGTCATGAGCACCCGCACCGTCCTCGTCGCCGCCGCCATCACCGCCATCGTCCTGGGGATCGTCGGCACCCGAGCGAACGCTTCCACCGACCCGCGTCGGAGCGGTTCCATCGCGGAGGCGGGCCGTTAGGCTGCGGTCTGGCCGCGCGGCACTCCCCTACTCCGGGCTGCGATGGGGCGGGGGCCGCCGCCGTGCGGGAGCCGAGCCGCCGTCGACGGAAGCGGAGTCCACCTTGAACTTCCTCACCATCGGTCATCGCGGAGTCATGGGCCTCGAGCCCGAGAACACCCTCCGTTCCTTCATCGCCGCGGAACGCGCGGGCCTCGACGTGATCGAACTCGATCTGCATCTCAGCAAGGACGGCGCGCTCGTCGTGATGCACGACGCCGACGTCGACCGTACGACCGACGGCAAGGGCCCGATCGCCGAGAAGACCCTCGACGAGCTGCGGCTCCTCGACGCGGGCGGCGGCGAGCGCATCCCGGTCTTCGAAGAGGTCCTCGACGCCGTCGGGGCGCCGTTGCAGGCGGAGATCAAGGACATCGCGGCGGCGCGCGCACTCGCCGATGTCATGCACCGGCGCGATCTCGTCTCCCGGGTCGAGGTCCTGTCGTTCCACGACGAGGCGATCGCCGAGATCTCCCGTCTCGTCCCAGGGGTGCGGACGGCGCTCGTCGCCAGCCGCTACGGCACCGACGTCGTGGACCGCGCCACGGCGGTCGGGGCCGCCGCCCTCGTACTGAACATCCGCCGGCTCACGCTGGAGGTCGTGGAGCGCGCCCGTAAGGCGGACCAGAGGATCATCGGCTGGGTCGTGAACACCCAGGAGCATCTGCGGCTGGTGCGCGCGTTCGAGCTGGACGGGGCGACCACCGACTACCCGGAGATCAAGCGCACGGGCCGGTTCACCGCTTGAGGGTCACGTGAACCGGGCGACGGGCTGCGTGAGGGTCACGCGAACCGCGGCGGTTCACGGCGTGACAGTCGCGCTGAACCGGCCGGTTCAGCGCGTGATCGTCATACGAGCGGCTTGACCAGCAGTTCGAACTGCAGGTCGGGGCGCTGGGGGATGCCGAAGCGCTCGTCGCCGTACGGGAAGGGTGTCATCTCACCCGTACGGCGGTAGCCGCGCCGCTCGTACCAGGCGATGAGGTCTTCGCGCACCGAGATCACCGTCATCTGCATCTCGGTCGCGCCCCACTCCTCGCGGACGGTCCGCTCGGCCTCGAAGATGATCACCTTGCCCAGGCCGCTGCCCTGCAGGTCGGGCCGGACGGCGAACATCCCGAAGTACGCGCTCGTACCCCGGTGCTCCAGCTGGCAGCACGCGATGATCGAGCCGTCGCGTTCGACGGTCAGCAGTCGGCTGTCGGGCGCCTTGATGACGGCCAGGACGCCCTCGGGGTCGGTGCGCTGCCCTTCGAGGATGTCCGCCTCGGTGGTCCAGCCGCCCCGGCTGGAGTCGCCGCGGTACGCAGACTCGATGAGCGCGACGAGCGCGTCCACGTCGGCGTCGGTGGCCTCCCTGAAAGCCAGGTCACCGGTGTCGGGGCGCGGGGCGGTCTCCATGGGGCGGTTCTCCGATCTCTGGTGCGGCTCGGGCTCCGATGAGCCTAACGCGCGGCTAAGGTGCGGCTGCATGGTGCATGTACTGAGCAGCAGGATCCTGCTGCGGCCCACGGACCCCGAGCGTTCACGGGCCTTCTACGGCGAGAAGCTGGGCCTGGGCGTCTACCGCGAGTTCGGCACGGGACCGGAGCGCGGCACGGTCTACTTCCTCGGCGGCGGCTTCCTCGAGGTCGCGGGCCGCTCCGAGACCCCGCCCTCCCCCGGAATGGAGCTGTGGCTGCAGGTCGCGGACGCTGCCGCCGCCCACGACCAGCTCAGGCAGCGCGGTGTGGAGGTGCTGCGGCCGCCTCAGAAGGAGCCGTGGGGGCTGATCGAGATGTGGATCGCCGATCCCGACGGCATCAGGATCTGCGTCGTCGAAGTGCCCGCCGATCATCCGATCCGCTACCGTCCCGGCATCTGACAGCTGGCGGCCACCACCCGGTTCCCGGACGGGACCAGTCGCTTCACGTGGCGCGGGGCCTCAGGCGCGTGGCCCGCCCAGCGTTCCCTCCAGGCGGCGGAGCAGCTCTCCGAGGCGGGCGCTCAGCTCGCGCTGGTCCGTGGGGTCGAGGCCGGAGAGGACGTCCTTCTCGTACCCGAGCTGCATGGGGAGGACCGAGTCGACCAGGTCGCGGCCCGTGTCCGTGAGCGTCACATGGGCGACGCGGCGGTCGCGGGCGTCGCCGTGGCGCTCGACGAGGCCGCGCTCCTGCAGCTGCTTGAGGCGCTTGGTGACGGCGGCGCCGGAGGAGAAGGTCTCGCGTGCGAGCCCGCCCGGCGTCAGGTCGCGGCCCGTGCGGCGCAGTGCGCCGAGGAGGTCGAACTCGGGCCGGGTGAGTCCGGCCCGGCGCAGCGGCGCGTCCTCGGCCTGCTGCAGCAGCGCCGCACAGCGGTTGATGCGGCCGATGATCTCCATGGGTCCGGTGTCCGCGCCGGGATGGACCGACTGCCACTGCCTCACCACCACGGCGACGGTGTCGTCGGCCGCCGTCCGGCCGTTCGCTGTCGTCATGTCCGTGCACCTTCCGACGCGTGCAGCCCCTGCCGTCGTACCAACGCGGCGAGCGTGCGGTGTCCGGCCTGCTCGGCGAGGACCACCTGTTCCATGGGCAGTGCGCGCTGCCACCATTCTCCTGCGGCGGCGTCGGCCACGTCGCGCAGGGCGACGACGGCGGCGGCGAGCCCCCGGCGGGCCGTCTCCAGGGCGCCGGGCGTGGGGTGCGGGTTGGCCAGGGTGCGCTCGGCGTGTTCGCGGGCGCGGTCGGCGGCCGTCAGGGCCCCCTCGATACGGTCGCCCGCGCGCCGGTTGGTGACGGCGATGGCGGCGATCATGCCGAACAGCGCGCCCACGAGCGTGTCCACGACGCGGTCGGAGACCAGCTCGCCGGTCTGCTGCACCTGCCCGAACTCGGTGATGAGCAGCGCCATGGGCGTCACGAAGGCGCTGCCCAGCCAGTAGTTGCGGCCCATCAGCCACTCGACGATCCAGCTGACGACGAGGAAGCACACGGAGAGCGCCGCATGGCCGAGGTGCGCGACCGGCACGATCGCCGCGAACAGCAGCACTCCGACGAGATTGCCGACGACGCGCTGCACGCCCCGCTTCCAGGTCAGCGTGACGTTGGCCTGGTACAGGGATGCGGCGGTGACGATGGCCCAGTACGGGCGGCCGATGCCGAGCGCGAGGGACACGTATCCGGCGACCGCGCAGCCGATGGCG
Source organism: Streptomyces sp. NPDC002896 (assembly GCF_040295225.1). NCBI lineage: Bacteria > Bacillati > Actinomycetota > Actinomycetes > Kitasatosporales > Streptomycetaceae > Streptomyces > Streptomyces sp. NPDC002896. The sequence goes on from NZ_JBEOVA010000024.1 coordinate 11,651, forward strand.
CAGCGCAGGGCGATGGGCAGCAGCGGGGAGCAGGGGCCGATACGGTGCCACAGCGAGGGCTTCACGCCTGCGACTTCCACGTCGACGCCGAGCAGTTCGTCTGCGGCGCCGACCATGACGGGCGGGCGGGGTACGGATCCGGTGCCGCGCAGGCCCTTGGCCCAGGCCCGCAGCTGGCCCGCGTCCGTGGCCATGGGGGCGGCCAGGGCGACCTCAGCGCGGACGACGAGGAGTTCGAGGGCGCGGCGCGCCGCGGTGCGCTCACCGGTGGCCATCAGCGACTCCCAGGCCGCGTGGATGGCGGCGGCGCCGGCGGCCCGCGCGCGTTCATGGCCGGCGTCGGTGCCCTTGGTGTCGACGTAGGCGGCCGCGGCGTTCAGGGCGTGGGCGGTGGCGCGGCGCTCGGGCCCGTGCGGCCGGACCAGCGCAGGCGCCATGCCGATGACCCAGGAGAGGGCGCCGGCACCGACGGCCAGCGCGATGTGCCCGGGCACCTGCCCGAGCGTCTGCGGCGCGAACAGCGCCGCGGAGCTGATGAACGTGAAGATCACCGAGCCGGGCGGGCCGAGGCGCGTCGCGTCGCAGACGATCTTCTGCACGGCGGCGAGCACCGCTCCGACCGTGACCAGCACCACCGCGGAACTCGTGAGCGAGGCGGCGACCAGGGCGACGGCGAGACCCCCGACCATGCCGACGACGACCCAGAAGAGGGCACGCGCGCGTGCCGCGTAGGGGCGGTTGTGCGCATAGAGGGCACAGAACGAACCGGCCATGGTGTACATGGCGAGGTCGAGCCGGTCGAGTGCCAGCAGCGTCAGGACCGGGATCGCGGCCGAGATCGCGACGCTCCAGGCCCGCTTGAACCAGATGTCGGGCGACTTGCCGAGGCGCAGAACGCCGGCAAGCGGCAGCCGGTGGACGCGCCTGGGTCGGGGGTGGGGTATTGCGCTGCTCATGGAGACAAGTTTAGCAGATGTTTTACTAGAAAAACATTCAGAAACGATCCGAGACGATCCGTGTATGTCCGAGTGCTCCTCGAATACACCTGTGCGCTTGTATGCGCCCCCGCTGCCCCAGGGCATCTACTCGCCGACATCGTCGAGCGGGGAGGTACGCCGTGCACGGACCGGCATCGTCCGGCTGGCTGCTCGTCGCGCTGTGTGCGGCGGCCGGAGCGTACTGTCTGCTCCGCATGCGCAGCGGCGTCGAGGATCAGCGTCGCGCGGCGGGCGGCGAGGCGCTCATGGGCTTCGGTATGGCGGTGATGAGCATGCCCGCCGCCGTACTGACCCCGCCGCCCTGGACCTGGCTCCTCTACACGGCGGTGTTCGGCGCCGCGGCGCTGCACGCCCTGTGGGCGGCCCGGACGAGGCCGCATCATCTGCACCATCTGGTGGGCGCTTTCGCCATGGCGTACATGGCGGCGGTGATGGCGGCCATGCCCGAGGGGCACGCCGGTCATGGCGAGGCGGGCGTTCCGCCTCTCACGGGCGCGTTGCTGCTCTACTTCGCCGTGTACGTGCTGTGGGCGGGCGTGCGGCTCGTACCCATGGCGGCGGCAGCAGGTCACGGAGGTCGTAGTCCCGTGCCGGCCGCGTGGGGCGACCGGCCTGAGCTGGCCCGGGCGTGCCGGCTGTCGATGGGCATCGCCATGGTGGCCATGCTGCTCACGCTCTGACGACCCGGTGAGGCCCGTATCCGCCCGTGGCATACGTCACTTGCGGCGACGGCCCATTACCTCGGGTACCGCCGCCTGCATAGGCTGGCGCGCATGATGGTCCCCGCGGCACTGCTGCTGCTCGGCACCCTGACCGCCGTCATCGCCCCGAGGCTCCTCGCCCGGTCCGACTGGGCGGAACGCGAACCGGTGGTCGCCCTGTGGGTGTGGCAGTGCGTCGTGGCGGCCGTCCTGCTGTGCTGCGCCCTGTCGATGACGCTCAGCGCCGCTGCCGCCTGGCAGGCTGTGCGCGGCCATGTGTTCGCGCCGGCGCCGCACTCGGTCGTGGCCGCATACACCCTTGGCGCCACGGGACCCTGGGCCGCGGCGACCGCCGTGCTGCTGGCCTGCGGTGGCGTGTGGACCGCCGCGATGCTAACCAGCGAGATCGCCCGGGCCCGGGCGCGGCGCAGGAACCGGCGGGCCGAACTAATCGTCCGTGCACCGCTACTGCCCGGCGAGGAGCCGGGCAGCGACCGGCTGGTGGTGCTGGAGGGTGAGCGCCCCGACGCCTGGTGGCTGCCGGGTGCGGCGCCCCGACTGGTCATCACCACGGCGGCGTTGCGCCGGTTGAAGGGGCGGCAGCTGGATGCCGTACTCGCCCATGAGCAGGGACACGCCCAGGCCCGGCACGACTGGCTACTGCACTGCTCTGCCGCGCTGGCCAACGGCTTTCCGCAGGTGCCGGTGTTCTCTGCCTTCCGGGACGAGATGCACCGGCTGGTCGAGCTGGCGGCGGACGACGTCGCCTCGCGCCGCTTCGGACGCCTGACGATCGCGCTGGCCCTGGTCGAACTGAACGAGGACCGAGGCGTTTTCGGCCCGTGCCCCACTCCGCAGGCTCATGTGCCGCAGCGCGTCCACCGGTTGCTCGCTCCCCCGGCGCGGCTCACTGCCGGACGTCGGCTGCAGCTGACCGCGGCCGCCGCCCTGGTGCCCGTCGTGCCGCTGCTGGTGGCGTTCGTGCCTGGTCTGCACGCGCTGAGATGACACGGCCCACGTGCTCCGGAGTTGGCCCTCGGGCCCGGCCGTCGGCGAGGATCGCTCCATGCACCCCGCACCACCCCAGGCCCCGCCCCGCACTCGCCGCACACCGGAAACCCGGTCCGCGCGCGCCGCACTGGCCCTCGCCGTTCCCTCGGCGCTACTCGTCCTGCTGGTCGTGCTCCAGTGGGGGCCCCTCATGGACCTCGACAGCGGCATCTCGCGCACCACGCACCGCTGGGCGGCCTCCGAACCGGAGTTCACGCAGGTCAACCGCATCCTGACCGACTGGGTGTGGGATCCCTGGACGATGCGTGCGCTGTGTGCCGCCACCACGGTGTGGCTGATCTGGCGGTACCGCGCATGGTGGCTCGCCCTATGGGTCGCGGGCACATGTGCGCTCGGCACAGCTGTGCAGCAGTCGCTCAAGGCCGCGGTCGGCCGCGAACGGCCCGTGTGGCCCGACCCCGTGGACTCCGCCCACTACGCGGCCTTCCCCTCGGGCCATGCCATGACGGCGACAGTCGTGTGCGGGCTGCTGCTGTGGCTGCTGCGGCTGTATGGCGCCGGGCGCGCCCTGTGGCGGGCCGCGGTGGTCCTCGCCGTGGTGTCCGTCGTCGGGGTCGGGCTGACCCGTGTGTGGCTGGGCGTGCACTGGCCGTCGGACGTGCTGGCCGGCTGGCTGCTCGGGGCCCTGATGGTGACGCTCGCGATCACGTCCTACGGAAAGTTCATGGCGGCGAGGAGCGGCATGCCGCACTCGAACGTCATCGCGGGCGAAGAGGCACTGCCGCACGCGAAGTGACGCGAAGGGCGCGGTCGGGAGGTGCGCGCGGCTCGGGCCGTCCTTGACCGGATGAGGCAGGGGCGCGAAAGATCGGCCCCATGACGATCAAAGGCGTGCTGTTCGACTTCTCCGGGACCCTGTTCCGTATCGAGTCCAGCGAATCATGGCTGCGTGCCGTGCTCGACGAGGCAGGAATGACGCTCCCGGAGCCGGAGTTGCTCCGCACCGCCGCGGCCCTGGAGGACGCGGGCGCCCTGGCCGGAGGCTCGTATCCGCAGCACGTGCCCGAGCACCTCACCGGGGCATGGGCCACCCGCGACAGTACCGCCGAACTGCACCGGGCCGCCTACACCGGGCTCTCCCGCCAGGTGCCGCTGCCGGACCCGGCCCTGCACGACGCCCTCTACGACCGGCACATGACTCCCGCCGCATGGGCGCCCTATCCGGACGCCGCCGAGGTTCTCGAGGGTCTGCGGAGCCGCGGGATCGCCGTGGGAGTGGTCAGCAACATCGGCTGGGATCTGCGGCCGATCTTCCGGGAACACGGCCTCGACCCGTATGTCGGCGCGTACGTCCTGTCGTACGAGCACGGCATCCAGAAGCCCGATCCGCGGCTGTTCGCAACCGCCTGCGACGCGCTCGGCGTGATCCCGCAGGAGACGCTCATGGTCGGCGACGACCGGCGCGCGGACGGCGGCGCGGCCGCCCTCGGCTGCGCGGTGCACTTCGTGGAGCATCTGCCGGCGGCGGACCGGCCTGACGGACTGCGGCCGGTGCTGGACATGGTCGGCTGACGCGTTGCACAGGGTCCGGTCTGCGAATCTCCTCCGGCACCAGAGGGGCGCACGCAGAGCCCTGCGCGCGAGACTGGAAGCGTGGGTGCCAGGAGGTCTCGAGGCCCATACCGACCGGCCCGAAAGCGCCACTGTCCGCATGGACGATCCCCCGCGTCGCCCATGCGGACAGCCACATACCGAAAGGGCCCTACTGAGGGCTGCTTTCGGACTCTCTGAGTATATTGGCTCGGAGCCAGTCAACGCAGGAGTACAGGATGTCCCCGCGCAGCGCATCGGTCAATGAAGAATTGCGCCGACGGTCCCGGGAGCGGCTGCTGCAGGCGACGGTCGAGCTGGTCAGCGAGCGCGGATACGAGGCGACGACGCTGGGCGACATCGCGGACCGGGCCGGATCCGCGCGGGGCCTGGTGTCGTACTACTTCCCCGGGAAGCGGCAGTTGCTGCAGTCGGCCGTGCACCGGCTGATGCACCGCACGCTCCAGGAGGCGCTGGAGCGTGAGCCGCGGACCGAGGACGGACGTGAGCGGCTGGCCCGGGCCATCGACGCGATTCTGGGGCTGGCCGAGGACCGGCCGCGGCTGATGCGGTCCCACATGGCGGGGATCCTGCAGGCGGAGGGATTCATCCGATGCCCCGAGCAGCAGCGGCTCGCCGAGCTGCTGCGCGACACCGTGCAGCGGTACGGCACGAGCGACGTGGATCACGACTATCCAGTGCTGCGCGCCCTCCTGATGGGCGCGGTCTTCGCGGAGCTGCTGCCGGGGGCGCCGATGCCCACGGCGACGCTGCGGGCGGAGCTGTTCACGCGGTACGGGCTGGACTGGGAACTGGGTGTCCCGCCGGGCGAGAAGCCGCCCGGCGGGACGCGTGCCATGGGGTTGGTCGATCAGCCGGTGACCGATGCGCCTTGACCGGTCGGATCGGTCAGCCGGACTCGATCAGTCGAAGTAGTCCGGCTGTGTCTGGACGTTGAGTTCGCCGAGACGGACGCGCTTGGCCGGGTCGGTCCTCCTGTCGCTGATCTTCAGGACGTCGAAGCCCTTGGCGATGTCGTTCGAGTAGATGTAGCCGTTGTAGTAATACGCCGACCAGGATCCGCCGATGGTGATCGCGTCCGTGGTGAGCGGTCCGCGCTCGAAGTAGGCGATCTCCTTCGGGTTCGACGAGTCGGTGAAGTCCCAGACCGAGACGCCGCCCTGGTACCACGCCTGGACCATCAGGTCCTTGCCCTTCACCGGGATGATCGAGCCGTTGTGGGCCACGCAGTTCTCGGTGTCGGCCTGGTAGCGCGGGATCTTGTAGTAGCTGCGGAAGACCAGCTTGCGGTCGTCGCCCTTGCCGACGATGTCGTAGATGCCGTCGGCGCCGCGGTTCGGGCCGATGGCCGCGTTGCAGGTGGCTCCGCTGCCGCCGCCCAGCTCGTCGGTGAAGACGACCTTGTCAGCTGTCTGGTTGAAGGTCGCCGAGTGCCAGAACGCGAAGTTGACGTTGTCCTGGACCTGGTCGATGACCTTCGGGTGCTCCGGATCCTTGATGGAGAACAGGATGCCGTCGCCCATGCACGCACCGGCCGCGAGGTCCTTCGAGGGCAGGACCGTGATGTCGTGGCAGCCCGTGGTCTTGGAGACGCCCGGGTTGGTGGGCGCGCCCGGGTTGCCGCCGCCGTCAGGGCCGTCGCCCGGGAAGAGCACGGGGAAGTTCACGATCGCGGCCTTCTCGGGCGCGTTGCGCGGCACCTTGATGACGGAGATGCCGTCGTGCGGCGGCTGGCAGTCGGGGAACGTCGCGCTCGGCGAGTACGAGGAGACGTAGATGTAGACGTTCTTGCCCTCGGGAACCAGCGTGTGGGTGTGCGAGCCGCATGAGGTCTCGACGGCGGCGACGTACTTCGGGTTGGCCTTGTCGCTGATGTCGAAGACCTTCATGCCCTCCCAGGACGACTTCTCCGTCGCGGGCTGCGTGGTGCTGCTGCAGGAGTTGTCACTGCGCGAGGAGTCGGTCGAGAGGAAGAGCAGGTTCCCGGAGACGGAGATGTCGTTCTGCGAACCGGGGCACAGCACCTGGGAGACCGTCTTCGGGGCCTTCGGGTTGCTGATGTCGAAGATGCGGAAGCCGTCGTAGTTGCCGGCGAACGCGTACTTGCCCTGGAAGGCCAGGTCGGAGTTGAGGCCGGTGAAGGCCTCCTTGGGGACGTTGGCCAGGTGCTCGATGTTGTCGGAGTGGACGATCTCGTCCTGCCCGGGTATCTCGCCGCTCTCGATGGCCGCCTCGGCTTCGGCGGCCTCGCTCTTCGATACGCCTTCGGCAGCGGCGGGAGCGTCGCCGGGGTCTGGCGTCGCAGCCGCGGGGGCGGCCGTGAGCAGCGCGGCCAAGAGGCCGGCCGCTGCGGCGGCAACTCCGAGGCGTCTGCGCCGCGTTCGGGGGTCGTTCAACAGGGTCACTGCTTCCTCCCTAGTCGCCGTTCACGAGTGAACGGATCAGGCACCCCCGCAGTATCGTCTTCATCATGCACAGATCAACAGAGGGCAATGAACTCGTAACGAAACTCTTTGATCATCAGTGCCCGGAAGCGTGCTAGGACGGTATTCGGTTTTCCAACTCACCGTGCGCCACTGGAGGTTGCAGTGCTTTACCGCCGTATGTCGCCCTTGCGCACTGCCATCGTCGCGGCCTCTCTGGCCGTGGCCGTCGTCGCGCTCGGCGGCTGCGACTCCGGCTCGTCCGACGGCGGCTCGGCGAAGGGCGCCGGGACATCGGCGGGCCCCTCCGTCATCGCCCCCGGAAAGCCCGGCGAGGCTGCCGAGACGCTGTCCGCCGCGGACGCCGCGAAGAAGAACGGATCGGACGACGCCCCCAACTCGGCCGACTTCGCCTACGCCCAGATGATGATCAAGCACCACAAACAGGCCCTCGAGATGACCGTCCTCGCACCGACCCGCGCCGCGTCGTCGAAGGTGAAGCGCCTCGCGAGCCGCATCGCCTCCGGGCAGGCGCCGGAGATCAGCGCCATGAAGGGCTGGCTGAAGACCAACGGGGGCTCGGAGGAGCCGCAGGAGCAGGGGCATGACCATGCCGCCATGCCGGGCATGGCCACCGAGGCGCAGCTGAAGGAGTTGCGCGCGGCGAAGGGCAAGGCGTTCGACGAGCTCTTCCTCAAACTGATGATCACGCACCACGACGGCGCGGTCACGATGGCAACGGATGTCCTCGCACAGGGCAACAACATCCAGATCGAAGAGATGGCCAATGATGTGATCGCACAGCAGACCAGCGAGATCAACCGGATGCGTGAACTGTCCTGATCCATGCCCCCCGGTGTGCGGCGGCACCTCCCCTCAGGGGTGCCGCGGTGCGATGCTGGAGGTACGCGCAGTCACCTCACCGATGAGGTGCCACCGTTCCCTCGTGGAAGGAGCTCCGCCGTGCTCCAGGTCGCTGTGGTCGGCTCGGGTCCGAGCGGGGTCTACACCGCGCAGAGCCTCGTCCAGCAGAGCCAGGTGCCCGAGGTCAGGGTGGATGTGCTGGACCGCCTGCCCTGCCCGTACGGCCTCGTGCGCTATGGCGTCGCCCCCGACCACGAGAAGATCAAGTCGCTGCAGAACAATCTGCGGACCGTTCTGGAGGACGACCGCGTGCGGTTCCTCGGCGGGATCGAGGTGGGCCCGGCCGGGGTGACCCCCGCGCGGCTGCGGGAGCTCTATCACGCGGTGGTCTACTGCGTGGGCGCCGCGACGGACCGCAGGCTCGGCGTGCCGGGCGAGGAGCTGCCCGGCAGCTGGTCGGCAACGGAGTTCGTGTCCTGGTACAGCGCACACCCGGACACCACGACCGACGGATTCGTCGCGGGGGCACAGTCGGCCGTCGTCATCGGCGTCGGGAACGTCGCCGTGGACGTCACGCGCATCCTGGCCCGCGGCGCCGACGAACTGCGGCCCACCGACATGCCCGAGGCCGCGCTGCGGGCACTGGGCGCCAGCCGCGTACGGGAGATCAGCATGGTGGGGCGGCGCGGCCCGTCCCAGGCCAAGTTCACGACCAAGGAGCTACGCGAGCTCGGGGGGCTGCCGGACGCCGAGGTCGTCGTGGACCCCGAGGAACTGGCGCTCGACCCGGCGTACACCGATCCCTCCGGGCTGCCCGCCGCGAACCGGCGCAACATCGAGGTGCTGCGCGGCTGGGCCGAACGGCCGCCGCAGGGGCGCGCCCGCCGAATCCACCTGCGCTTCTTCCTGCGCCCGGTCGAACTCCTCGAGTCGGCCGGCCGGGTCGGCACCGTGCGCTTCGAACGCACCGTGCCGGACGGGCTTGGCGGGGTCAGGGGCACGGGCCGGTACGAGGACATCGAGGCGCAGCTGGTCCTGCGCTCCGTCGGCTACCGCGGAGTGCCGTTGGACGGGCTGCCGTTCGACTCCCAGCGCGGCACCGTGCCGCATACGGGCGGGCGTGTCCTGCGCGACGGCCAGGTGTCGCCCGGTGAGTACGTAGCCGGGTGGATCAAGCGCGGACCGACCGGCGTCATCGGCACCAACCGCCCCTGCGCCAAGGAGACGGTGACCTCGCTGCTCGAGGACGCGCCAGCTCTTGCCGGACGGGGCGCGCTGCCCGATCCGCTCGACGTCCTGAGCGCCGGGGGACTGCAGCCGATCGAGTGGTCCGGATGGCGGGCGATCGAACGGGCGGAGGCCGAGCTCGGCGCCTCGCTCGGGCGCGGGCCGGTGAAGATTCCTGACTGGGAGTCACTTCTGGAGGCTGCGCGGGCGGCTACGACTGCCCGCTAGCGCGGCAGCGGGAGCCCGGGGAACGGTATCTCGGCGACAAAACAGCCGAACCTGTGCGCAGCGCGGGACGCCGCGAGCGTCTGCCGCTGCCTGCCCGTGGGCCTGAGCAGGCGGACGGGTCCAGAAGCCTTGACACATCCAGGCAACGAGCCTGTAATCAACAAATTGTTTAAGGCGATTACGGTCGCGTGCAGTTCAAGTCACCCGCATTCCCCCCGGCCCTTGGAGTGCCCATGGCGTCCACAGCACCACCCGTGCATCCCGTCGACGAGGTCCCACCCGTCCGCCAACTCGCCGCCTTCGGGTTGCAGCACGTCCTCGCGATGTACGCGGGCGCGGTCGCCGTACCACTGATCGTGGGCGGTGCGATGAAGCTGCCGCCGGCGGACCTCGCGTATCTGATCACCGCGGATCTGCTGCTGTGCGGCATAGCCACGCTCATCCAGTGCGTGGGCTTTTGGCGCTTCGGTGTGCGGCTGCCGATCATGCAGGGATGCACGTTCGCAGCTGTGTCGCCGATGGTGCTCATCGGCACCACGGGTGGCGGCCTGCCCGCGATCTACGGGTCCGTGATCGTCTGCGGCCTCGCGATGATCCTGCTCGCGCCCGTCTTCGGAAAACTGCTGCGGTTCTTCCCGCCCCTGGTCACCGGCACGGTGATCCTGATCATCGGCGTCTCGCTGCTGCCCGTTGCGGGCAACTGGGCCGCGGGCGGCGTCGGCGCGAAGGACTTCGGCGAGCCGAAGAACCTGGCGCTCGCGGCCTTCGTACTGGCCGTGGTCCTCTGTGTGCAGCGGTTCGCGCCAGCTTTCCTGAGCCGGATCGCGGTCCTGGTCGGCATCGCCGTCGGCATGGCGGTCGCGGTGCCGTTCGGCTTCACGGACTTCGGCGGGGTCGGGGACGCCGACTGGGTCGGGATCAGCACGCCGTTCCACTTCGGCGCGCCCACCTTCCACGCGTCGGCGATCGTCTCGATGCTGGTCGTGGGGCTCGTGACGATGACCGAGACCACAGGTGACTTCATTGCGGTCGGTGAGATGACCGACCGGAAGATCCAGCCGCGCACGCTCGCCGACGGACTGCGCGCCGACGGACTGTCGACGGTCCTCGGCGGTGTCTTCAACACCTTCCCCTACACGGCCTTCGCGCAGAATGTGGGCCTCGTCGGCATGACGCGGGTGCGCAGCCGCTGGGTGGTCGCCACCGCGGGCGGCATCCTGGTCCTGCTCGGGCTGCTGCCCAAGCTGGGCGCCGTGGTCGCGGCGATTCCGGCGCCGGTGCTGGGCGGCGCGGGTCTGGTGATGTTCGGGACGGTCGCGGCGAGCGGTCTGCGCACGCTGGCCCAGGTCGATTTCCGCGGCAACCACAATCTGACCGTCGTGGCGGTGTCCGTCGCGGTCGGCATGCTGCCGGTCGGCGTCCCGGACATCTACGCGCACTTCCCGAACTGGTTCCAGACGGTGATGGACAGCGGTATCAGCGCCGGGTGCATCACGGCGATCGCGCTGAACCTGCTGTTCAACCATGTCGGCGGGGGCGCGTCGGGTTCGGCGTCCGCCGACGCCGACAGCACGTCCGGGGAGACTTCCGCGGAGGCCGGACGCAAGCCGGTGGAAGCATAGATCCACGCGGCACCGGTCGGTCCGACCACACGGCCGATCGGCCGCAGCCGCTCGCCGGAGTGGCGAGCGGCTGCGGGACGGGAATGCGTGCGGCGAATGGCAGAGACTGCTGTCAGCCGTTCCCACCCGTCCCGCAGAGGGAGTTCACGGAGTATGACCCAGCCCGCCCCCGTCCCCGACCCCTCTTCCAAGGCCGCCCCGGTCATCGTCAGCAATGTCGTCGGTTCCTTCCCGTGGGGTGTTCTCCATGAACGGCATCCGGCGCTGATCGAACGCGTCCGACGGGCCACGCCCTATCCGCCCGAGCTGCAGAAGGCCCTCGACGACCTGCTGCGGGAGACCGCCGAGGACGGCGTGATCGAGCCGCTGGACGACTCCGAACCGGGCGCCGCGCAGTGGAAGCAGTGGGGCGAGGGGCACGTCGGCCGCCGCTGGGCGGATGTCCCGTTCCTGTGGGCTGAGAGCTTCTTCTACCGCAAGCTGCTGGCCGCGCTGCGCTACTTCGTACCGGGTCCCTGGCAGGGGATCGACCCCTTCGCGCCGTTCAAGAACGCCGAGCTCACGAGCACCAAGGTGGACGAGGAGCTGTCCGCCCTCGACCGGATTCCCCAGCTCGCAGCGGATGAGCAGGACGTCACGCTGCTGCATGCGGCGTTGTGGGGCAACCGCGCCGATCTCGGTTTCCGCATCTCGGCTGGCGAGAGCGGCCTCGGCGATCGTGTGACCGGGCTCGTCGTGGACGACACACGGGCGTTCTGGGAGCTGCTGGCGTCCGGCTCGCCGGGCAGGATCTGCCTCGTTGCCGACAACGCCGGACCAGAGCTGCTGCCGGATCTGGTGCTCGCCGACCACTTGATCACCACGGGCCGGGCTTCGTCCGTGAGCGTGCACCTCAAGCCGTATCCCTATTACGTGTCCGACGCGACGACGGCCGACCTGCTGGCGTGCCTGGCCCGGATGACAGCGGCAGCCGGATACGCGTCCGAGGTCGGGCGCCGACTGCGGGATGCGATCAGCGACGGCCGACTCGCCCTCCTCGCCCATCCGTTCTCATGCGCGCCCCTTCCGTACGCCGAGATGCACGAGGACCTCCGGCGGGACTTCGCCTCGGCCAAGGTGACCGTGATGAAGGGCGACCTCAACTACCGCCGGCTGGTCGGCGACCGGCACTGGCCGGCCACCACACCCTTCGCCGACGTCACCGCCTACTTCCCCGGCCCTGTCGCCGCACTGCGCACGCTGAAGTCGGACGTCGTCACGGGACTGACAGCCGCCACGCTGACGGAGCTCGACGGGAGCGGGGCCCCTTGGCGCACCAGCGGTACGCATGCGCTCGTCCAGGTGCGGGCGTGAGCCGGGGGCGGCCCGCGTACGGGTGGCGCGACGGGTACCGACGTGACCGCCCGGCCGTGGAAGCGGTCCCGCGCGGCTTCCGCACCCAGCATGACCGGTCTGACCTGCGGAAACAACGCATACGGGGGTGACTGTCAGTGGTGAGGTGCAGACTGGCCCGTAGCTGAGACAACGACGTCCCGGAGGTGGTCTGGCATGACCGATGTACTGCTCACCGTAGGCACACGCAAGGGTCTCTTCATCGGGCGACGGCGCGGTGGCGCCTGGGAGTTCGACGACAGTCCCTACTTCAACGCCCAGGCCGTCTATTCGATCGCGATCGATACGCGCCGGCCGGTACCGCGACTCCTCGTCGGCGGGGACAGTGCGCACTGGGGCCCGTCCGTCTTCCACTCCGACGACCTGGGCGCGACCTGGACCGAGGCTATCCGGCCCGCCATCAAGTTCCCCCCGGACACGGACGCTTCGCTGGAGCGGGTGTGGCAGCTGCATCCGGCGGTCGCCGAGCCGGACGTGGTGTACGCGGGCACGGAACCGGCCGCGTTGTGGCGCTCGGAGGACCGGGGCGAGACGTTCGAGCTGGTCCGGCCGCTGTGGGAGCACCCCACGCGGTCGAAGTGGGCGCCGGGCGGGGGTGGCGAGGGGCTGCACACCGTGGTCACCGATCCGCGGGACCCGCGCGCCGTGACGGTCGCCGTCTCCGCGGCCGGCGTCTTCCGCACCCACGACGGCGGCGAGAGCTGGGCGCCGTCCAACTCCGGTGTGTCCGCCGTCTTCCTTCCAGAGCCCAACCCCGAGTTCGGGCAGTGCGTGCACAAGATCGCTCAGGACGCCGCCGACCCGGACCGGCTGTATCTGCAGAACCACTGGGGGGTGTACCGCAGCGACGACGCCGGCGCGCACTGGTCCGACATCGGCGAGGGCCTCCCATCCACCTTCGGCTTTGCCGCGGTGGCCCACCCGCACCGCGCGGACACGGCGTACGTCTTCCCGATCAACGCCGACGTGGACCGCGTGCCCGCCGGCCGTCGCTGTCGCGTCTACCGCACGGCCGACGCCGGCAAGAACTGGGAGCCGCTCTCCGCCGGGCTCCCCGAGGGCGATCACTACGGCGTGGTGCTGCGGGACGCCATGTGCACAGACGGCGCGGACCCGGCGGGCATCTACTTCGGCAATCGCAACGGGGAGGTGTACGCATCCGCCGACGACGGCGACAGCTGGCGGCAGTTGGCCTCGCATCTGCCGGATGTGCTGTGCGTACGGGCAGCGGTCATCGGGTGATCACTCGTGCGGGTATGACGGGGCGCAAGGCGGGGTCACGCCTTGTATGGCGGGGTCACGCCCGCGGGCAGCGCCTGCGGCGTACCGCATGGCCGGGGGCGGGCCGCGCATGACGGGTACGTCGCGGACGATCCGTCACGGGTGACTCAGCGGACGCGCCGGTGGCCAGGGCCCTGGAGTCATGTCTGCTCGTAACCTGCGCGTTCGGCCTTGGTCGGGGCGCCAGTAGAGTGACGCCCCGTGGCATCACGACCCTTGCATGAAATCGTCGAAGCGGGCTGGGCGAAGGCGCTGGAACCCGTAGCCGAACGGATCGCCGGGATGGGCGACTTCCTGCGCACGGAGATCGCCGCGGGACGCACCTATCTCCCGGCCGGAGCGAATGTCCTGCGCGCCTTCCAGCAGCCCTTCGACGACGTCCGCGTCCTGATCGTCGGGCAGGACCCCTACCCGACGCCGGGACATGCCGTGGGGCTGTCATTCTCCGTCGCGGCGGAGGTGCGGCCGCTGCCGGGCAGCCTGATCAACATCTACCGGGAGCTGGGTACCGACCTCGGGCTGCCGCAGCCGTCGAACGGTGACCTGACGCCATGGTCACAGCAGGGCGTGCTGCTGCTCAACAGGGCGCTCACCACGGCGCCGCGCCGTCCCGGTGCGCACCGCGGCAAGGGCTGGGAGGAGGTCACTGAGCAGGCGATCCGTGCGCTGGTCGCGCGCGGCCGGCCGCTCGTGTCGATCCTGTGGGGGCGCGACGCGCGCAATGTGCGGCCGCTGCTCGGCGATCTGCCGTCGGTGGAGTCCGCGCACCCCTCCCCCATGTCGGCGGACCGCGGTTTCTTCGGCTCCCGCCCCTTCAGCCGGGCGAACGAACTGCTGGTCAGGCAGGGCGCACAGCCGGTGGACTGGCGGCTGCCGTGACGGAGACCGGGCCGGCGGGCGGTGTCGTGACGGAGGCTGGGGTGGTGTCGTGACGGAGGCTGGGGTGGTGTCGTGACGGAGGCTGGGGCACCGTCGGCCGTGACAGACGCCGACGCGCCGTCGGCCGTGCTGGGCGTCGACTCCGGGGGCTCCGGACTGCGGGCCGCCCTTGCGGTCCTCAGCGGCACGGGCACGGTCGCGCCTTCGGGCAGCGGGTCGACAACACCGGTTCGCACGGGGCCCGGCGGCATCGACCCGGACCATCTGCTGGAGCAGCTGGTGCCCATGGCCAGGAAGCTGATGCGGGAGGCCGGTGTCGACGGCATCGGGGCCGTGACCATCGGGGCCGCCGGGATGGCGACCCTCGGCGCCCGGCTGCGCGCCGAGCTGCCCGCCGCGCTGGCGCGTGAACTCGGGGTACGGCGCCTCGCGCTCGCCGCCGACGCCGTCACCGCGTACGCCGGGGCCCTGGGCCGGAGGCCCGGCGCGGTCGTGGCCGCCGGCACCGGCATGATCGCGCTCGGCACGGATCTCAAGAGCTGGCGCAGGGCCGACGGTTGGGGCCATCTGCTCGGCGACTGCGGCGGCGGCGCGTGGATCGGACGGGCCGGCCTCGAGGCGGCCATGCGCGCCTCCGACGGGCGGCGCGGTGGCTCACCTGCTCTGCTTGCGCATGCCGAAAAGGTCTTCGGACCCGTGGCCGGGCTGCCCGCGCAGCTCTATCCCCGCGCCGACCGGCCCGCGGTACTCGCGTCGTTCGCTCCGGACGTCGCCGCGTGTGCGGCGGACGACCCGGTGGCTGCGGGCATCCTGGAGGACGCTGCGCGCCATATCGCCGAGGCCGCTGCAGCCGTCTGCCCGGAATCCGGCGAGAGCGAAGTCGCCCTCACCGGCGGCCTGTTCAAGATGGGTGAGCCCCTGCTCGCGCCCCTGCGCGCACAACTCGCCCAGCTGCTTCCGCAAGCGCGCCAGGTGCCTGCCGAGGGCGACCCGCTGCACGGAGCCGTACGCATGGCCGTCGACCTCGCCGTGGACCGGCCGGCCCTGCCGCATGACGAGCACTTGCTGTGCGTCGTACGGCTCGATGCGCCGTAAGGCTCGATGCTGAGCGGCCGTTTCCTGCTGAGCGATCCTGGCTCAGGCCCCGGCGTAATCCCCGCCGTAAACCCCACCGGACAAGGACCCTCGCTGCGCCGATGGTCACGACGCCGAGTTGAAGCACTCGATAGGCACTGATACACCACCACACGCGCATGAATCCGTACATGCTCCATCCGCGGCGAAGCCCGTGCAACCGATCCCCACATAACCCATAAGACAAATCAGGACGGATACCGCTCACCTGCACCCTCCCCGAACAGGGGAGCCCAAGAAGCCAGTAGCATGCGGCGCCATGAGCTCCCCCACTGGGCCCGCATCCGGCCTGCCTGTACGAATGCCGCGTCCCCGCCAGCCCGGGCGGCACCGCCGCCCTGAGCCCGTGGCGGCTCCCGAGGGCGCGCCCGCGCTCGTCCTCGCCGTGCCCGGCACTCCCAGCGCCACCGCGCGCAGCCTCGCCGAAGAGGTCGTGAGCATCGCCCGCTCCGAGCTTCCCGGCCTGGACGCGCGGATCGGATTCGTGGACGGGGACGACGCCGAGTACCCCGCGCTCCAGTCCGTACTCGCGCACGCGGCCCAGGAGCGCACCGCACGCTACGAGCAGGCCGTTGCCGCCGGTGCGAGCGTTGCCGCGCCGCCCGACGGCCCGGTGGCGGTCGTCGTGCCGCTGCTCGCCGGCCCCGACAGCGCGCTGCTGCGGAGCATCCGCCAGGCCCTGATGGACAGCCGTGCCGCTGCGGAGCTGACCGATGTGCTGGGCCCGCACCCGCTGCTCGCGGAGGCGCTGCACGTGCGCCTGTCCGAGGCCGGTCTGGCCCGTGCCGACCGTGCCCGGCTGTTCACCGTGGCGACCGCCGCGGACGGAATCATCCTCGCGTCCGTCGGCGGCACCGAGGCCGTGCAGGCCGCCGGGATCACCGGCATGCTGCTGGCCGCGCGCCTCGCGGTGCCGGTGATGGCCGCGGCCCTGGACGAGGAGGGCTCGATCGCGGCGACCGCGGAGCAGCTGCGCTCCTCGGGCTCGGCCCAGCTGGCGCTCGCGCCGTATCTGATCGGCCCGGAGATCGAGCCGGAGCTGCTGGACGCGGCGGCGAAGGAAGCGGGCTGCGCGGCCGCGGAGGCGCTGGGTGCGTACCCGGCGATCGGCAAGCTCGTGCTCTCCAAGTACACGACGGCGCTGGGCATCGCCCCGCAGCCGACGGGCGCACCGGTGCGCTGACCGTACGCGCAGAAGGCCCGCTCCCGGTGCCGGGGAGCGGGCCTTCGCCGTTACTGCGCTGTTGCCCCTGTCAGCCGAACACCACGCAGGAAGCGGCGGGCGCTTCGATCGAGCCGGCCCGCCGCGGCAGGCCCGTTTCGGGGTCGATGCGGAACCAGGTCACGTCACCGGAGCGCTCGTTCGCGGCGTACAGATACCGGCCCGACGGGTCGAGGGCCAGGTCCCGGGGCCAGTGCCCGCCGCACGGCACGGTGGTCAGCAACCGCGGACGTTCGCCCGTACCGTCGAGCGCGAGCACGGAGATGACGTCCTCGCCGCGGGTGGCCGTCCAGGCGAACCGGCCGTCGGGAGCGACGACGATCTCCGAGGGATAGGCATCACCGTCGGGCGCACCGGGCAGCACATGTGTCTCGCCGAGGGGCTGCAGCAGGCCTTCGTCCCCGTCCCAGCGGCACGTGGTCACGGTCGGCGCCAGCTCGTTCAGCACGTACACGAGATCGCCGCGCGGGTGGAAGGCAAGGTGACGCGGCCCGGACCCGGGCCTCAGCGCCACCTCGCGCCAGAGACTCAACTCCCCTTCGCCGTCGAGGGAGCAGATGCGCACGGAGTCGGTGCCGAGGTCCACGCTGACCGCCCAGCGGCCGGTCGGATCCGGCACCACCTGGTGGGCGTGCGGCGCCTGCTGGCGCTGCGGGTGCGGCCCCGAGCCCTCGTGTCGGAGCAGGCTGGACGGGGCGGCGGCGAGGGCGCCGTCGGCCTTCACGGGCACGGCGGTGACGCTGCCGGAGCCGTAGTTGGCGGTCAGCACATGCCCTGCGTGCACGGCGAGATGCGTGGGGCCGTCGCCCTTCACCGGCACCGGAGAACCGACCAACTCCGCTCTGCCTCCGGCGACTTGATATGCGGTGACCGAGCCGTCGGCCGTCTCGCTGACCGCGTAGAGCACGGTCGAGTCCGGTGAGAGCGCGAGATACGAGGGATCAGCGATCTCGTCGGCGGCGCTCAGCTCGGTCAGCGCACCCGTGTCCTGGTCGACAGCCGCGACGATGAGTCCCCTGCCCCCGGCTGCGGTGAACGATCCGATGTATGCCCGTCCGGCGCGCCTGCCGCCCATTGCCACTGCATTCCCCTCTCACTGCCGGTGCTTGCTGGCCCTCACCGCGCCCCTGCCGGTGCTGGCGCCGACGGTAGCAGTCGACAGCCATCGGTCTAGACCAAGCACCCCCGAAAGGGCATGGATCCCCACGCACGCACGCCGCCGGATGGCGCAGCCACGGGCATGCGGTAACCCCGTCGGCTCACATGGGGACGGTTGTCGGGCCGAGCACGCCCGGCCGCCGGCCCCCGGTTCAGGCCCCGACGAGCGGCGACCGCGGTGAGGTGCGCAGCGGTGCGGCCAGCGCGGTCAGTGCGCGCTCCAGGCCGTGCAGATGGGCGAGCGCGGGTTCGGTTGCGGGGTGGCGCGCCCCGGAGGCGTCGACGGCCGCCGACTCCCGCGCGGTGCGCTGTGCGGTGAGTGTCTCCACGGCGGCCTCCACGCGCAGGCAGGCGGCGGCGAGGCGGACATCGTGGGAAGCCTCGGGATCGGCGGCCACGGAGGCCAGCCCGCGGACCTCGCGGGCGCAGTCGTCGAGGAGCGCCAGCACCTGCCGGGCCCGGCTCTTACGGGCGTGCATCGGGCTCAGCGGGTGCACCAGCGGTGAGACCGAGAGCCGCACCCTGGCGAGCAACAGCTCCAGCTCGGCGACGCGCGTGGCGGGGTCGGCGGTCTCCGAGCCCGCGAGGCGCGCCGCGGCCTCGGCGGTGCACTCGTGTACGCACCGCAGGGCGCGCTGGATCCAGGCGTCGGTCGTGGCATGGGTGGTGACCGGCAGCACGAAGAGTACGGCGAGCGCCGCGCCCAGCGCCCCCACGCCTGTTTCCGCGAGACGCACGGCGAGCAGGCCGGGATCCAGCACCCCCAGAAGCCCGTAGAGCAGGTCGACCAGCAGCGTCACCGCGAGCATCATCCAGGTGTACGAGACCGCGGCCGTGTAGAAGATGCCGAAGACACTGACTGCGGCGAGGACCGCCGTGGGGATGGCAGCTCCCTGTAGCGGGACCACGAGGAGCAGACCGAGGCCGATGCCGATCAGCGTGCCGACGACCCGGCGGAAGCCCCGGACCAGCGTCTCGCCACGGGATGCGGTGTTGACGAAGATCCACCAGGTGGCGCCCACGGCCCAGTACCAGCGCTGATCGGACAGCAGCTCGCCCACCATGAGGGCGAAGGCGGCGCCGGCGGTCGCCTGAAGCGCCTGGCGGGTCGTCGGCCGGGCGAGACCCGTGCCGGCCTGCGGTGCCGGAACGACGGCCGGAGGCAGCCGCCGCTCATAGCACCACAGGCCGAAGCGGACGGCCGATGAGGCGAGCAGCGACAGCGTGACGGCGGCGTACAGCTCCGGCAGTTGGCCCGGCACCGTATGCAGGACCTGCGTCACGAAGAAGGCCATGAACGCGAACACGCCGAGACTGTGCCCGCGCGGCCCCCAGCGCCGGGCGTACACCCCCGCGCCGACCACGGCGAGGAAGGCCACGTCCCGCGCCACCGGATGGTCGTGCAGCCCCGCCGCCAGGGCGAATACCGGGAAGCCGACGGCGGGCATCAGCGCGGTCGTGACCGCCTGGCCCCGCACCGTCGCGTCGGTCACCGTGAAGAGGGCGAGCAGCGCGGCAAGCCCACCTGTGACAGCCGCGGCCAGCGAGTGACCGGCGAGGCCGCAGAGAGCGACCGCCGACCCGATACCGGCGACGGCCCGAGTGGCGCTGCGCAGCCGCAGCCGCCCCGGGTCCGGAGCCACGAACACCCTCTTCAGCACTTTCCCGCCCCTCCTGCTTCCGGACATGAAGAAGGCGCCGCGGGATCCGCAGCGCCATCGACGGGTACATCACAGCATCCTCGGGCCTCGTGGCTCAAGCGCTGCAAGAATCACTGGGCCATTGGCGCAGCCTCGAGCCTTTGGGCTGCACCGGCAGGAGGCCAACGGACCACGAAGGCAGGCAAGATCGACTTTGCTTCGTTCAGACTCGTCCAGACGAAGGACCGCCCCGGCCTCCCGGTCGTGGCCGGTAGAGCCCGGGGCGGTCAGTGTGGAACCGAAGGAGTCAGCGCGTGACCGAAGCAGTCAGCGTGTGACCGCAACGGTCGGTGCGCCGAGGATCAGAGCCGATCGAGAATGCCCTGGAGCTGCTTCACCTCGGCGGACTGGCCTTCGACGATGGCGTCGGCCATCTTCTTGACGTCGGCGTTGCTGCCGTTCTTCTGCTCGTCCTCGGCCATGCTGATCGCGCCGTCGTGGTGGTCGATCATCATCTGGGCGAACATCTTGTCGAACTCCGTGCCCTTCGCGGCCTCGAGTTCCTTCATGTCCTCGTCGGACATCATGCCGTCCATGCCGGAGTCCCCGGAGTCTCCTGAGTGGCCGGAGTGGTCCATGGACTCCGCCTGGGTCGGCTTACCCCAGGACTTCAGCCAGCCCTCCATCGTCTTGATCTCGGGGTCCTGGGCTTTCTCGATCTGCGCGGCCAGTTCCTTGATCTCAGAATCGGATGCGCGGCCGTCGGCCAGCTTGGCCATCTCCAGAGCCTGCTGGTGGTGCGGGATCATCATCTGCGCGAAGCTGACGTCCGCGTCGTTGAAGTCCGCGGCCGATGCGCTGTTGCCCGGCTCGGCGGTCGCCGATGCGGCAGCCGAGCTGCCGTGGTCCATGCCGCTCATGTCGTCGTCGTTGCCGCAGGCGGCGAGCAGCAGGGCCCCGGCCGCCACGACTCCCACGGCAGCGATGCGGCGGGCAGGCTTGCGGCGGAAGGCGCGAGTACGGTCAGTCATGGTCGATCTCACCTCGTATGTCGGTTCTCTGGCTGTTTTGGCGTGCGCGTCATCGCGGGGCGGCGCTTGGTGTGCGCGCCCGCGAGGCGGTTCGGCCTACAGCCGCAGGACCGACAACTGGGTGAGATCGGGGCCGCGTGGCGGCGGGTTGGGCCGCTGGGCGACGGTCGCCTGAGCGAGGAGGTTCGCCAGCCAGTCGGGCCGACTGGCGAGCGCGGCCTTCAGAAGGGCGGCGAGCACATACACACTGAGCAGCACCGCCAGGCACAGCGAGAGCATGTCCATCGCCATGGCGGGATGGTCTGCGGAGTCCCCGGACGACGAGTGCGAGGAAGCCATCGCGTGACTCGGCTCTGCGGCAGCCGCGGTGACCGCAGTGTCGTGAGCCTCGGATGCCCCATCCATCGTCGATGCGTGGGATGCGGTGGCCGCGCCATGACCGGACGATCCGTCCGGGTGCCCGAGGGTGTGCATGGCGAAGACGCCGAACGCGAGCACGACGACGAGCAGCAGGTGCCCGAGGGCCCCTCCCGCACGTACGTACCGGCTCATGTGCACCTTCCGCTCTCCGTCCCGGGCCGACCCGGGATCACCTTCCGGCATCCGACCGTACCTAACCAGAGTTGAAGTCGCGTCGTCGGCACCCCGCCCGCGACCAGGGAAGTCCGGTGCGGCGGCTCGGTGCGGACGCCGACCTGGGCCGACTGCGGGCTGGGCCTCAAGATGAGGGCCGCCACGGCCGCGACCGTCGGCCTGCGCGTCCTACGTGAAGGAGCGCAGCCGCAGGCTGTTGGTCACGACGAAGACCGACGAGAAGGCCATCGCGGCGCCCGCGATCATCGGGTTGAGCATGCCGGCCGCCGCCAGGGGCAGTGCGGCGATGTTGTAACCGAAGGCCCAGAACAAGTTGCCCTTGATGGTGGCCAGCGTCCTGCGGGAGAGCCGGATGGCGTCCGCGGCCACCCGCAGGTCTCCGCGTACGAGCGTGAGGTCGCCCGCTTCGATCGCCGCGTCCGTGCCCGTTCCCATCGCCAGGCCCAGGTCCGCGGTGGCGAGGGCGGCCGCGTCGTTGACTCCGTCGCCGACCATCGCGACCGTGCGGCCCTCGCGCTGCAGCCGCTTGATCACGGCCACCTTGTCCTGAGGCAGGACTTCGGCAATCACCTCGTCGATGCCGACCATCCGGGCGACGGAGTCGGCGACCGTCTGGTTGTCGCCGGTCAGCAGGACAGGCTTCAGGCCGAGCCTGCGCAGTTCGGCGATCGCCTCGGCGCTGGTCTCCTTGACCCCGTCGGCGACGGTGAGGACGCCGCGCGCCTTGCCGTCCCAGGCGACCGCGACCGCCGTACGCCCCCCCGCCTCCGCTGCGGCCCTGGCCTCGGCCAGTTCCCAGGGGAGGTCGATGGCCCAGTCCTCCATGAGCTTCTCGCGCCCGACGACCACCGCGCGTCCCTCGACCACACCCTGGACGCCGAGACCGGCGACGTTCTCGAAGTTCTCCGGGACGGGGAGGCTTCCGGTCCGTTCGACGGCGCCCGCGGCGATCGCCTGGGCGATCGGGTGTTCGGAGGCGTGTTCCAGCGCGCCCGCGAGCCGCAGCAGTTCACGCTCGTCCTCGCCCGGGGCGGTGACGATGTCCTGGAGCTGCATACGGCCCGTGGTCACGGTCCCGGTCTTGTCGAGGACGACGGTGTCCACGCGCCGGGTGGACTCCAGCACCTCCGGGCCCTTGATCAGGATGCCGAGCTGGGCTCCGCGCCCGGTGCCGACCATGAGGGCGGTCGGCGTCGCGAGCCCCAGCGCACAGGGGCAGGCGATGATCAGTACGGCGACGGCCGCGGTGAACGCGGCAGCCGGGTCGCCGGTGACGAAGAGCCAGGTCAGCAAGGTGCCCAGCGCGATGACGATGACCACGGGGACGAAGACCGCGGAGATGCGGTCGGCGAGGCGCTGCACCTCGGCCTTGCCGTTCTGGGCGTCCTCGACGAGCTTCGCCATGCGGGCGAGTTGGGTGTCGGCGCCGACCCGGGTCGCCTCGACGACCAGCCTTCCGCCGGCGTTCACCGTGGCACCGGTGACGGCATCGCCGACCGTCACGTCCACCGGCACGGACTCGCCGGTCAGCATCGAGGCGTCGACCGCGGAGCCGCCCTCCACGACGACTCCGTCGGTCGCGATCTTCTCTCCGGGACGGACGACGAAGCGGTCGCCGACGGCCAACTGCGCCACAGGAATGCGTACTTCCCTGCCTGCCCGCAGTACGCAGACGTCCTTGGCGCCCAGCTCCAGCAGCGCCCTCAGTGCCGCGCCGGCCTTCCGCTTCGACCTCGCCTCCAGATACCGCCCGGCGAGGATGAACGTGGTCACGCCCGCCGCGGCCTCCAGGTAGATGGAGGACGAGCCGTCCGTACGGGAGATGGTGAACTCGAACGCATGCCGCATGCCCGGCATCCCGGCGTGCCCGAAGAACAGCGCCCATACCGACCAGCCGAGCGCGGCGAGCGTACCGATGGACACCAGCGTGTCCATGGTCGCGGCGCCGTGGCGGGCGTTCGTCCAGGCCGCCTTGTGGAACGGGAAGGCACCCCAGACGACGACCGGAGCGGCCAGGGTCAGCGACAGCCACTGCCAGTTGTCGAACTGCAGGGCCGGGACCATCGCCATCAGGACGACGGGCACGGAGAGCGCCAGCGACACGAACAGCCGCTGCCGCAGAGACACGAGCTCACTGTCCGCCGCCGACATGGTCTGCGTCTCGCCCTCGCCTGCGTTTTCGGACGGGGGCGGGGGCGGCTCCTCGGCGGTGTAGCCGGTCTTCTCGACGGTCGCGATGAGGTCGGCGACCTCGACCTCTGCCCCGTAGGAGACCTTGGCCTTCTCCGTGGCGAAGTTGACGGTCGCCGTGACACCGTCCATGCGGTTGAGCTTCTTCTCCACGCGGGCGGCGCACGACGCGCAGGTCATGCCGCCGATGGAGAGCTCGACCTCGGAGGCGGGCGCGGGTGCCGTAGCGGAAAGGGCCTTTTCGGGAGCCGTGCTGGTCATGGGCGAATCTCCTGGGAGAGGCCGGGCGCACGGCGTCCGTATCAGCGGAGCGGCACGTCCCGGCGCGGGAGCGACATCGCGTTCCCGGGCCTGACAGCCCCGTCGGAACTGTCAGGCCCGGCGGAGCTGTCAGACCCGGCCGACGAGCTCGTAACCGGCCTCGTCGACCGCGGCGCGCACGGCTTCCTCTTCGAGGAGGGCGGCGGAGGTGACGGTAACCTCGCCGGAGGCGGCGACGGCCTTGACCGCGGTGACGCCGTCCAGCGCGGAGAGCTCCTCGGAAACAGCGCTCTCACAGTGGCCGCAGGTCATGCCGGACACCTTGTAGACGGTGGTGACGTTCTCGGAGGTCATGGCTTCTTCCTCAGGTCCGTGCGTATTGCGCGTGTCGTATTGCGGGACAGGCCGGTCGTCCGGAGCCCTGCCGATACACCCACACTATACCCCCCCTGGGTATTTGTGGCGCCGACACCCGAAGCCTTCTTGAGCTGATCGCACGGATCGCGGACCACGCCAAGGCGACTGTGTCGCTCATCACATCGACCCCATGTCACGGACCGGAGATCAACTTGCGTCTGGTGGCCGTCAGCAAGACGAGAAGCAGACGGCGCCAGGCATTGCGTCCGGTCGTCGGCGCAGAGACCGTGGCCGCCTGGTTCGGGGCCATCGGCACCATCACCTACCAAGGCGCCGAGCCTGCCGACATGAACGCCGAACTCGTCGAGATCAACGGCGGTCCGGGCATGCTGTTCAGCGGCCCGGGCCGCGTGATCGCCACTGTCACCTTCGACCTCGACGCCGACGGTCGCATCACCGCCATCCACAACGTCGCCAACCCCGACAAACTCCAAGCCATCGCCGACGGAACCACTCACGACGTCGGCATCCAATGAGCTGCCCGGGCCGCCCTCGGCTTGCAGCCCACGGCCGGGATTCGGATGGATCATGGAGGCATGGCAGCCCACCGGGACGGTGACCAGCGCCTCGCAATCAGCCCAGCATGTCCTCGATGAGGTCGGCGGCCCGCGTGGTGCCGCCCTCGGCTCGCGCTTCGGCACGGAGTAGCGCCGAGCGGCGGGTGACCTCCGCGTCGGAGACAAGTTCACTCAGGGCGGTGCGCAGGGTCTCGGCGGTGGCGTCCGGGGTGTCGATGCGGCGGGCCACGCCAAGCTCGACGAGCCGGTCGGCGTTGATGAACTGTTCGGCGGCTTGTGGGACGGCGATCATCGGAACACCGGTGATCAGCCCTTCGCTGCTGCCGCCCATTCCCGCATGGGTGACGAAGGCGTCGGCCTGTTCCAGAATTGCCAGTTGAGGCACCCAGGTGTGCACTTCGACGTTGGGCGGGACGTCGCCGAGTTCCCGCGGGTCGGTGTGCTTGCCGATCTGGAGTACGACGTGCCAGCCGGGCAGGTTGCCATAGGCCGCCAGGCACTGGCGGTAGAACTCCGGTCGGCGTGTGTACGCGGAGCCCAGGGAGATCAACAGGACGTTCTCGGCATCGGCGGGACGTGTCCAGACACCCTCACCCCCACGCGGGCCTCGACAGGGGCCGACGAATGTCACTGAGTCGGTGTCGACCTCGTCGGCGTGCGGTTGCATCGCCCGCGGGATCAGGGCCAGGGCCCGCGCGGGCCGGCCGGAGAAGGCGTCGACGTCGGTGGTGGACGCCCCGCAGTCGGTGAGCCACTGCGCGAACTTCGCTCGGTACGCGTCGGCGCCCGGCAACTGCCACAGGTGCGCCGCCACGTCCTGGTCGTAGCTCTTCCAGGCGACGAAGGTCGGGGACAGCTGCATGATGGGGCGGCCTTGCGTCTCGGCGAGGGCGCGCGCGGCGTAGGCGCCGATGTCGTACAGGTAGAGGTCCGCACGGTCGTGGTCGTAGGCGGCGCGCAACTGCGGGAGGGCCTGGATGGCGTCGTCGAGGAAGAGGTCCATCGCGGCGATGGGGTCGTCGGGCCAGTTGTTGTCGGCGACGGGCAGCACGGAGGTGCAGGGGACGAGTTCGGCGCCGGTGGCGGCGATCAGGTCGGTGACCGCCGGGTCGTTGGCGTAGGTCACCCGGTGGCCGCGGGCGACCAGCTCTCGGATGATCTCGAGGCTCGGCAGGACGTGGCTGACGGCGGGGATGCCGACCATCGCGATGTGGGCGCGGCGACGGGACATGGAAGATCACTCATTTCAGGTCTACGGCGGAAGGGACACCGCAAGCCGGCGCGCCAACCGCTCCGAGAGAAAAGCTCTGCGGTCGGGGCGCGCACATGGGCATGCGGGGCGGAAGCGGGGCGCGGCCCCGTCCGTGTCAGCCGTAGATCTGATGGAAGTACATGCTCATGACTCTATCCCGCCCCCGGGCTGCTCAGCACTGCAATTACGACGGCCTCCGCGCAGAGGGGTGTGCGGCGGGGTGCCGAGTCGTCCGCGGGAACTCCCGTGCCCGCGTTACATGCGGCGGGTGTCCGGGGCAACGGCTTCCAGGTCGCCGATGCTGCCCGACATGATCGTCCGCACGTACTCGGTGATGTGCTCCGCGGGCCAGTCCCACCAGGCCACAGCCAGCAGCCGGGCGATGTCCTGGTCGCTGTAGCGGGTGCGGATGAGACGGGCAGGGTTTCCGCCGACGATCCCGTAGTCGGGAACGTCTGAGGTCACCACGGCGCCGGAGCCGATGATCGCGCCGTGTCCGATCCGCACGCCGGGCATCACCATCGAGCCGTAGCCGAACCAGACGTCGTTGCCGACGATGGTGTCCCCCCGATTCGGCAGGCCTGTGAGCAGGTCGAAATGCTCGGACCACGAGCCGCCCATGGTGGGAAAGGGGAAGGTCGAGGGGCCGTCCGTGCGGTGGTTGGCGCCGTTCATGATGAACCGCACTCCGGTGCCCAGTGCGCAGAACTTGCCGATGACCAGCTTCTCCGGCCCGTAGTGGTAGAGCACGTTGCGCGTCTCGAACGCGGTCGGGTCGTCCGGGTCGTCGTAGTAGGAGTACTCCCCGACCTCGATCAATGGGGACTTCACCAACGGCCTGAGCAACACCACCCGCGGCTGCTCGGGCATCGGATGCAACACCGTCGGGTCGGCAGGCACAGGCATGGCGAGCGATTCCTTGCGGACTGGGTGTCAGTTCCGGCCCCATGATCGCAGTACGGCACCACCCGGAACACCGATTTTGTCACCTGCGGGAACACGCACGGACTGCCCGTCCGGGATGTTCCGCAAGGGCGCGCAGCGGCGGGGTGCACGGGTCGGGCTTCTTCGTCGGACTGGACCGTCTGGCCATGTCATGGATCTCGACTGAGCCATTGGTACCGTCATATGCGCTGCTCGCCGACCGGGAGGAGACCCACGGGCCATGGCCGTGGACGAGCTGGACACCCGCATCCTGCGGCTGCTGCTGGAGCAGCCCCGCACGAGCGCTCGCGAGTACGCCCGTATCCTCGGCATCGCACGGGGCACCCTCCAGGCCCGGCTGGACCGGCTGGAGCGGGACGGGGTGATCAGGGGTACCGGTCCCTCGCTCTCCCCCGCCGCGCTCGGCCATCCG
Organism: Streptomyces sp. NPDC002896; assembly: GCF_040295225.1. NCBI lineage: Bacteria > Bacillati > Actinomycetota > Actinomycetes > Kitasatosporales > Streptomycetaceae > Streptomyces > Streptomyces sp. NPDC002896. Next base: position 38,662 of record NZ_JBEOVA010000024.1, read on the forward strand.
GTGCTCGCGTTTGTGCACATCGAGGTCACTCAGGGGCATCTCGACGAGGTGGGCGATGCGCTGGCCGCCGTGCCGGAGATCATCGAGGCGTTCTCGATCACCGGTGGTGGCGATCTGCTGACGCGGGTCGTGGCGCGGGACAACGCGCACCTGGAGGACGTGATCCAGCAGCTGATCCAGGTGCCGGGCGTGGTGCGCACACGCACGGAGGTGGCGCTGCGCGAGCGGGTGCCGCATCGTCTGCTGCCGCTCGTGGAGTCGATCGGCCGCTCGGCTCGCGCGGCTCGCTGACCGCGCGGCTCGCCGACCGCGCCCGTACCCTCTCAGCCACCCGGGCCCATTCAGCCGTCCGCGCCCCCTCAGCCGCCCGTGCCCCCTCCCCCACTCCCTGGCATGCTGAACCGCATGAGCCAGGCAGCCACCACCTCGGTCATATTCGATCTCGACGGAACACTCGTGGACAGCGAACCGAACTATTTCGAAGCGGGGCGGCATGTTCTTGCGCAGCACGGCGTCACGGACTTCACCTGGGAGGACCACCAGCAGTACGTCGGCATAGGCACGCAGGAGACGATCGCTCTGTGGAAGGAGCGGTACGGGCTCATGGCACCGCTCGACGGGCTGCTGGCGGAGAAGAACCGCCGCTACCTGGCACTGGCCCGGGTCTCCACGCCCGTCTACCCGGAGATGCGGAAGTTCGTGGAGCGGCTGCACGACGCGGGTGTGCCGATGGCCGTGGCCTCGGGGTCCTCTCGCGAGGCCATCGAGGCGATCCTGTCCGGCGCCGGGATGACCCACCTGCTGCCCGTCGTCGTATCGGCGGACGAGGTGGCGCACGGCAAACCCGCACCGGACGTCTTCCTCGAGGCCGCCCGCCGGATCAGCGCCGAACCGGCGGGCTGTGTGGTTGTGGAGGACGCCGCGCCCGGGGCCGCCGCGGCGCATGCGGCGGGCATGCGTTGCATCGCGATCCCCTACGTCGCGGCGCAGGCGGACGACGCCCGGTTCAACACGGCGGGGCTGCTCTTCCGGGGCGGGCAGGGCGAGTTCACCGCGCAGGCCGCGTTCGAGTGGCTTGCGCTCGCTCCGACGACTCCGTCCTGACGTATCCGCCCGGAAGCGACGGAAGCCACGGAAACTACGACCGGCGGCGAGGTTTCCCGCGCTTGGTGCCTTTCGCGCCGCCGGAACCGCTGCGGGGACTCTTGCCGGTCGACTTGCCGGCTGCGGGCTTCCGCCCTGCGACGCCCGAATCGGGTCGCTTGCGCTTCGGCTGAACCGGGGTCGGGGCCGGGGTCGTGCGGCGACCCCGGGAGCTGTTGACGGTCCGCCCGCGGACGATCCCGATGAGGTCCTCCACCAGGTCGGTGGTCGCGTCCTCCGGCCACGACAGCGCAACGCGCGACTCGGGGGCGTCCGTCACCGGCCGATACGTGAGGTCCTTGCGGTGGTGCAGGCGGGCGAGTGACTGCGGCACCACGAGCAGTCCCACTCCGGCCGCCACCAGCTCGACGGCGTCCGCCGTCGTGGCGGGGCGCTCGATCGCCGGCCGTCCCGGCATACGCTCCCAGTCGAGGACGTCGTCGAGGGGATGCAACACGATGTCGTCGGCCAGATCCTCGGCGGACACCTCGTCGACCGCCGCCACGACGTGGTCCTTCGGAACCACGACCACCGTCGTCTCGGTGTAGAGAGGGATCGCGCTGAGGACCGTGCGGTCGACCGGCAGCCGTACGAAAGCCGCGTCCGCACTGCCGCCCAGCAACACATCGGGCGCTTCGGCGGCGGTCACCCCGATGAGGGTGAGGGGGACCTCGGGCAGCCGCTCGTTCCAGATCCGCACCCACTTGCCGGGTGTCACCCCCGGGACATACGCGAGCCGGAACGAAGGGGAGTCTTCCGAGCCTGTCACTCCGCCAGGTTACCGGTCGCCCGTCACCGGTCGTGGTCGGAGGTCGCGCAGGCGCTCGATACCCTGGACACCATGAAGTCGCACCAGACCGCCCAGACGATGAAGCCCGCGACCGCGGCGAAGAAGCTGGGTGTGTACCTCGAGGCCACCCCCGCCGAGTTCCAGGAGGGTGTCGTCTCGCGCGCCGAGCTGAACGCGCTGCAGGCCGATCCGCCCGAGTGGCTGCAGGAGCTGCGGCGCAACGGCCCGCACCCCCGTCCGGTGGTCGCGGCGAAGCTGGGCATCTCCATCTCGGGTCTCGCACGTGGTGGAATCACCGAACCCCTCACCACTGAGCAGATCGAGGAGTTGAAGAGGGACCGTCCCGACTGGCTGGAGAAGGAGCGCGCCACCCAGGCCGAGGTCCGGAAGGAAGCGGTGCGCATCAAGGAGAAGAAGGCCGAGCGCGACGACCAGCCCCGCGGAACGCTTTCCTGACAAAAGTTCGTGCCGACGCCGGGGCGTCATGAAAACCTAAAAAGGTACACATGGCACATAAGGCGTTTTTCGGGATAGCATCGGCGGAACGTGTTCGCTCTGTGAGCAGGGGCCTGATCGGATAACCCGGAATCGAGGCGCCATGAGCCGAGTCGACGTCCCGGCAAGCCCGTCCGCCGACGCATCACCCGAAGTTCCTCAGGTCGAGGTCACCCTCCATGTCAACGGCACGAGCCATCGGCTGCGGTTCGACGCCCGTGTCACCCTGCTCGACGCGCTGCGTGACCATCTGGGCCTGACCGGGGCGAAGAAGGGGTGCGACCAGGGCGCCTGCGGAGCTTGCACGGTGATGGCCGACGGGAAACGCGTGGTGTCGTGTCTGGCGCTTGCCGCCCAGTACGAGGGGCGTGAAATCGTCACCGTCGAATCCCTTTCGGAGAACGGCGAGTTGCACCCCATCCAGGCGGCATTCGCCCGACATGACGCGTTCCAGTGCGGTTACTGCACTCCAGGGCAGATCATGTCGGCGATCTCGCTTATTGCCGAGGGACGAGCGGGTTCGGATGAGGACATCTGCGAGTTCATGAGCGGCAACATCTGCCGCTGCGGCGCTTATCCCAACATTCGCGCTGCAATTCGCGAAGTGGCCGGAGAGGCGTGACAATGCGCCCGTTCACCTACATGCGCGCCATCGATGCCGACGAAGCCGTGGCCGCCGTGAGCGCCGATCCCGGTTCCTCGTATCTCGCCGGTGGCACCACTCAGTTGGATCTCATGAAGGACGGCGTGCTGGGTCCTGACAGGATCGTCGACATCAGCAGGCTGCCACTGGGCGGTATCACGCACACCGACTCGGCTGTCCTAGTCGGGGCACTGACGACGATGGAGGAGCTCGCCGCCGATCCCGTCGTGAGAGAGCGGCTGCCCTTCGTACGGGAGGCCCTCCTGCTCGGCGCCTCGACCCAGCTTCGCAACATGGCCACGATCGGGGGCAATCTGCTGCAACGGGCCCGGTGCCGCTACTTCAGAGACCCGACTGTCGAGGCGTGCAACAAGCGCACTCCCGGTTCGGGGTGCGCAGCCATCACAGGTGTCCACCGGATGCACGCCATTCTGGGCACCAGTGACCACTGCATCGCCCTGCACGCCTCCGACCTCGCCGTTCCCCTGACCGCTCTCGACGCCGTCGTCCGCGTTCAGGGCGCGAGCGGTGCACGCAGCATCCCGCTGACCGAGTTCTACCTCCCACCCGGTGACACCCCGCACATCGAGAACGTACTGAGGCATGGCGAGCTGATCACCGCGGTCGAGATCCCTCTGCTCCCGCGTGAGGCACGTTCGCTCTACATCAAGGTCCGCGACCGGGTGTCGTACGAGTTCGCGCTGACGTCGGCCGGGGTGGCCCTGGTGCAGGAGGACGGCTTCATCCGGGAAGCGCGTGTGGCGCTGGGCGGAATCGGCACCGTTCCCTGGCGGGCATGGGATGCCGAGGACGTCCTGCGTGAGGCGCCCGCGAGCAACGACACCTTCCGCACCGCGGCCCGGGCCGCCCTGGCGGGGGCCCGTCCGCTGCCCGGCACCGCCTTCAAGGTGGAGCTGGCCCAGCGCACCCTGGTGCGCACCCTCGAAAGCGTGGCAGGAGCGCCGTCATGACCACTCTCGAAGCCCCCAGGGTCGTCGGCCCGGGCCTGGAACGAGTGGAAGCGCCGCTGAAGGTCACCGGCAAGGCGCCCTACCCCAATGACTTCGGCTACCCCGACCTGGTGCACGCCGCCCTGGTGCGCAGCACCATCGCCGCCGGACGGATCCGCAGCATCGACACCTCCTCGGCCGGCGCCGCACCAGGCGTGCTGGCCGTTATCACCCACCTGAACTCGCCGAGGCTGGAACGCGCGCCGATGTCGCTGCTGGGCTCCTCCCCGCCGGCCCCGCTCCAGGACGACCGCATCCTCCACTACGGACAGCAGGTCGCCGTCGTGGTGGCCACCACCGCGGAGCAGACACGGCACGCCGCAACGCTGGTGCGAGTCGAGTACGACCCGACTGAGGCCCTGCTCGACATCGACGACCCCCGGGCGGAGGTCCTGACCAACCCATGGGGACTGGACTCCGAACGCGGCGACGTGGGCGCCGGGTTCGCCGCGGCGGACGTCGTTGTCGGGGGCACCTACACCACCCCGGACAACACCAACAACCCGCTCGGTCTGATGGCCACGATCGCCTCCTGGAACGGCGACTCGCTCACGGTCCACGACTCCACCCAGTGGCCCCACAACGTTCGCTCCTCACTGGCAGCGGTCTTCAAGATCCCTGAGAGTGGGATCCGGGTCCTCGCTCCCTACGTCGGCGGTGGCTTCGGCGCCGGGCTGCGGGTGTGGCCTCATGTGATCCTGACCGTGCTCGCTGCACGCGAGGTGGGCAGACCGGTCAAACTGGTACTCACCCGGCCCGAGATGTTCACCGCCGTGGGGCATCGGCCCAACAGCGTCCAGCACATCAGAATCGGGGCCACCCGCGCCGGGAACCTGACCGCCATCGAGCACGACGGCGTGTCGACGGTGGCGATGGAGGACGACGACTACGAACCCGTGTCCGCCTGCTCGGCCTTCTCGTACGCCTGCCCCAACGTCGTGACCCGGGACCGGCAGGTACGGGTGAACATCCCCAGCCCGGGCTCCATGCGCGCCCCGGCCGAGGCGCAGGGGAACTTCACCCTGGAGTCGGCCCTCGACGAGCTCGCCCACGAACTCGGCATCGATCCCCTCGAACTGCGCCTGCGGAACTATGCGGAAGAGCACCCGCTGCTCGGCCTCCCCTGGTCCAGCAAGGCCCTGCGGGAGTGCTATCTGCAGGGAGCCGAGCGGTTCGGCTGGTCGCGCCGCAGCCCGCAACCGGGCTCGATGCGCGACGGCCGCTGGCTGGTCGGCTACGGCATGGCCGGGGTCTCCTACCCCCACTACCAAGTCCCGTGCCAGGCGCGTGCGTCCGTGCACCGTGACGGATCGGCCCACGTACGCAGCGCGGCCACCGACATCGGCACGGGCACCTACACGGTCATGACGCAGCTGTCGGCCGAACTCCTCGGCCTGGACACCACCCGGGTACGTTTCGACCTCGGCGACTCCGACATGCCCTATTCCCCGCAGGCAGGCGGATCCGGCCTCACCGGGGCCCTGGGCAACGCAATCCATGCCGCCTGCCAAAACCTCGTACAGGAATTCCTCAACGTGGTCCGCGACGACCCGGACTCGCCGCTGCGCGGAGCCGCACTCGGCGATGTCACGGTCTCCGAAGGCCGCATCCACCTCACCGGCGCTCCCGAGCAGGGCGAGTCGTACACCGACATCCTGGCCCGTCACGGCCTGGAGGAGCTCAGTGCCGACGGCCGGAGCACGCCGCCTCAGCGCGATGGAACGGGGATGGCCACTGCGGGCGCCTTCGGAGCCAAGTTCGTCGAGGTACGCGTGGATCCCGACCTGGGCCTGCTGCGGGTGGCACGGGTCGTCTCGGCGATCGATGGCGGGCGCATCCTCAACGAAAAGACTGCCACCAGCCAGATCATCGGCGGCACGGTGGGGGGAATCGGCCAGGCGATGTTCGAGGACACCGCCACCGATCGCGGGACCGGGCGCATCGCCAACGCCACCTTCGGCGACTATCTGCTGCCCGTCAACGCCGACGTTCCCGACATGGAGGTGCTCTTCGTCGGCGGTCCGGACCCGGCCACGCCGGTCGGCACCAAGGGGATCGGGGAGATCGGCCTGGTCGGTGTGGCGGCGGCCATCGCCAACGCCGTGCACCACGCGACGGGGCGCCGTATCCGCTCTTTGCCGATCACCATCGACCAATTGCTCTGAGACGCGTTCGGCGAGGGCGGCCGGGCGCTGAGAGGCCTGGGGTCCATCAAGCCATCCTGTCGTGCGCGCGTGAATCCCGTGGAGGCGGGCGGGCCCTCTCCCACGCCGTCCGCAGCGGCCGGTATCCGGGACCGCCGAGTCATCGCCTCACTCGCGGCCGGACGACGGGATGGCGCGGCTGTGCATCAGGCCGCCGTGTACCCGAGCTGTCGCCTCATATAGGGGGTCATGAGGGTCTTCGCCTTGGCCAGGGTGGAGGTGCGGCTGCCGAGGACCGCGGTGTCGCCACCCGGCACGGGCAGCATGGTCACTCCGTCGGCCGGGCCGAACGGCACGATGAGCGGAGTGCGGTGGATCGGCCGGTAGAAGCGGGGTTGTTTGCGGTGCCTGCCAGAACTGTTCAGGTAGGCGCGGATGTTGTAGGCGGCGAGCTCCGCCTGGGCGAGCGCGATAGGGGTGATCTTGAGCTCGGTGGCGTCGTTCACGTCGCCGACCGCGAACACGTCCAGCCGGCCGTCGACCCGGAGCATCCGGTCGACCTTCACATGCCCGGTACCGTTCAGCCAGTTCCCGTGCCCGGCCAGGCGCAGCCAGAGCGTATTGGGGGTGGTGCCGGTCGCCCAGAAGGAGTGGTCGGCGTCGATGACGTTTCCCTGCGCGTCGCGATAGGTGCCGAAGTCGTTGCCAGGAGACATGAAGGAATCGAGCCGCACCTCCACACCCTGGGACTCCAGCCAGGCGTGGGCCATGCGTCCGGCCCGTGCGCTGCCGGTGGTGTGCAGCAGCGCCGGCCCGGAGTGGGCGAGCGTGACCCGGGCGTCCGGCCGGGCCAGGCGGATCTCGGCGCTGAGCTCGACGCCGGAAGGCCCGCCGCCGACGACGAGAATGTGATCGGCGGCGGCGATGTTCCGCTGATGCTCGGCGAACGACTTGGCCGCCTCCTCGGTGGTGGCGCCCGTGAAGCGGGCCGGTTCGGGGTAGTCGGCGCCGGTGGCGATCACCACCACGTCGTACGGGAGCCGCTCGCCCGTGGCCAGGACCACCTGCCGCTCCGCGGTGTCGATACGGACCACCTTGCCCACGGCCACACGACCGTTGCGCAGCAGCCGGTCGTACGGAATGAAGGGACTCTCCGTCCACTCCGGGCGTACGCCGGCGCGCAGGGAGGCGATGCGATGGAAGAAGACCTCCTTGCGGTCCACCAGCGTGACCCGCGCCGTCCCGTCCAGCCGTTTCGCCAGGCGGACGCCCGCATAGCCGCCGCCGATCACCACTACGTCGCCGTCATACACGCCGAGTCTCCTGTGCCTGGTGGGGGGTAGCGAGTGCCGCGACGGGTGAGGATCCCTCGGCTACTCGACTGCCGGCGAGCGTAACGCTTGAAACTTAAAGGGCTGATCGGGACTAAGTGTGCGTTCTGTGAAGGGGCGGCGCATACGCTCTGATGGGGTGGCTCCGGGACGGGGCCGGAATTCCGGGAACAGGAACAGGAGCAGCTCCTATGGTGACGGCGCGCCGGTTTCCGCTCGGCTCCGCGACCACGCTCGCGGAGCTGGAGGAGGACCCCCACCCTCGACTGGCCCTGCTGCGCGCCCGCGAACCGGTTTCCTGGCTTCCCGCGCTGGGCGGCTGGCTGGTGACCCGGCGCGATCTCGCGCTGCGTGTGATGCGCGACGCGGCCACCTTCACGGTGGACGACCCCCGCTTCTCCACCGCCCAGGTGGTCGGCCCGAGCATGCTCTCCACAGAAGGCGCCGAGCACAAGCGGCACCGCGACCCCTTCACCGACCCCTTCCGCACACGGGACGTGCACGACCGGTTCGCCGAGTTCGTGGAAGAGGAAGCCGCACGGCTCGTGGAAACCATCCGGCCGCGCGGCAGCGCCGAACTACGCCGGGAGGTGGCCGGGCCCCTGGCCGTCGCCGTAGTCGCCGAGTCGCTGGGCCTCGTCGACGCCGACGCCCAGGCGGTGCTGTCCTGGTACGACGCCATCGTGGGCACGGTCAACGACATCACCGCCGGCCGGCCGGCGAACCCCGCCGGAGCGGCTGCGTTCGACCGACTGAGAGGAAGCGTCGAGGCGACGGTCATCGCACGACGCGAGGCGTCACTGCTGGTCGCGGCGGCCGAGAGCGAGCGCCTGAAGCTGCCGGAGGTGGTCGCCAACGCCGCCGTGCTGATGTTCGGTGGCATCGAGACCACCGAGGGCATGATCGCCAACGCCGTACTGCACCTGCTGGCCAATCCCGACCAACTCGCTCTCCTGCAAGCCGATCCAGGCCTGGTCGACGCGGCGATCGAAGAATCGCTCCGTCTGGAACCCGCCGCGGCGGTCGTGGACCGCTACGCCACCGCCGACGTGACGATCGGCGGCACCGATGTGCGCCGCGGCGATCTGGTCGTCGTCTCGCTCGCCGGCGCGAACCGTGACCCCGAGGTCTTCCAGGACCCCGACTGTTTCGACGTGCGACGGGCGGGCTCCCGCCTCCATCTGGCCTTCGCCCACGGTCGGCACTTCTGCCTGGGCGCCCACCTCGCCCGCCTCGAAACCCGCGCCTGCCTCCTCACGCTCCTCGACCGCCTCCCCGGCCTCCGGCTGGACCCTGCCTCGCCCACCGCGCCCAGAGGCCTGGTCTTCCGCAAGCCCCCGGCGCTGCGCGTCCGCTGGGATGTGCCGACGCGAGCCTGACTCTTCGTGGGATTACTCCCAGACCGCCACGTTGCGGCGCACCGGCACCGTCGAGGGGTCGTTGGCGAACAGTTCGGGCGAGTGGGCCCGGATGCGCTCGATGTCGCTGAAGACGGCCCGCAGGTGGTTGCGCATGGAGGTGCGGGCGAGCGCGACGTTCCCGCCAACGTCTGTATCTCCGCCGGTGGGCCCTCGGGGAGCCGGGTGCGGTCGGCCGGTGCTCATCGCTGGCTCCTCTGCCTTCCTGGCTCCCCCACGACCTGGCGCGGCGTTCAGTACTGCTCGGTCTCCATGAAACCCGTGCTCCCGTTATCGTCCGCGTCGAAGGCAGCGGCGGTCGGGTCGAATCCGGGCGGGCTGTCCTTGAGTGCCAGGCCCAGGCCGGCCAGCTTCGCCTTGACCTCGTCGATCGACTTCGCACCGAAGTTGCGGATGTCGAGGAGGTCCGCCTCGGAGCGCGCCAGGAGCTCACCCACCGCGTGGACGCCCTCACGCTTGAGGCAGTTGTAGGAGCGGACGGTGAGCTCGAGCTCCTCGATCGGCAGCGCGAGGTCTGCGGCCAGGGCGGCGTCCGTCGGGGACGGGCCCATGTCGATGCCCTCGGCGTCGATGTTCAGCTCACGGGCGAGACCGAACAGCTCGACCAAGGTCTTACCGGCCGACGCCATGGCGTCACGCGGACGCATGGCCTGCTTGGTCTCGACGTCGACGATCAGCTTGTCGAAGTCGGTGCGCTGCTCGACACGCGTGGCCTCGACCTTGTACGTGACCTTGAGCACCGGCGAGTAGATGGAGTCGACCGGGATACGGCCGATCTCCTGGCCCACCTGCTTGTTCTGGACGGCGGAGACGTAGCCGCGACCGCGTTCGACGGTCAGCTCCATCTCCAGCTTGCCCTTGCCGTTGAGCGTGGCGAGGACGAGGTCCGGGTTGTGCACCTCGACACCGGCCGGGGGCGCGATGTCGGCGGCGGTGACCAGACCCGGGCCTTGCTTGCGCAGGTACATCACGACCGGCTCGTCGTGCTCCGAGGAGACGACCAGCTGCTTGATGTTGAGGATCAGGTCGGTGACGTCCTCCTTGACGCCCGGCACGGTGGTGAACTCGTGCAGGACACTGTCCATGCGGATGCTGGTGACAGCAGCGCCGGGGATCGACGACAGGAGGGTACGGCGGAGGGAGTTGCCGAGGGTGTAGCCGAAGCCCGGCTCCAGCGGCTCGATGACGAACCGGGAGCGGAACTCGTCGACGACCTCTTCGGTCAGTGACGGACGCTGAGCAATCAGCACGAGGTATTGCCTCCAGTGTTTGGCGCCCGCTATGTGACGCCGTAGACACCACCAAGGGTACGGGCGGTTCGGTCGCCTATCAGGCCGAACCGCCCGACCCCGTCCGTCTGCCGACCGGTCGGCAGGCTCAGCGCATGCTGGAGTGGAGTCCAACGTTCAACTACTCCTGCCCCTGAGAGTCAACCACCAGCGCAGTTCGTAGGCGCATACTGGGGGCAATGACAAAGCCTGCTGCACCGAAGCGTCATTTGCCTACCAGCCCCTTCAAGGCCCCGGTCACGCCCGCCCCCAAGCACTTCGCCGTGGGCGACCAGGTCACACACGACGTGTACGGCCTCGGCCGGGTGATCGGCATCGAGGATGGAATCGCGGCGCTCGTGGATTTCGGCTCGGCGCAAATGCGGATCTTGAGCCCGTACGCCAAGATGACCAAGCTGTAGGACCGCTGTGCCCTGTCACGGCACCACCAGGCCCCCTCAGGGACCTGTAACGAAAGGGAGACCTCTCATCGATCTGACGTCGCTGTTCTCTGCCCCGGAAGGGCAACCCCGCTGTTCCACTGCAGCATCGCCGCCTCCGACGACTAACCCCTTCCAAGCCCCGGACTTCGGGGAAGACGAAACCTTCCTGCTCGAGGAGGTACAGGGGCCCGCCTCGGGCACACGTGCGGCGCAATCCAAGGCGGCTTAGCTCCCACGCTCGCGATGGTTTCGACAGCTGGCCGCGGGCCGTCTCCGGTGCTGCGGTGAGGAGTGCAGCCGTCTCGATTCCCGAGATGGCGCTCGACGGTCCCGCGGAGGCGTACTTCCCCGTCCATGCAGGTATGGCGGGAGACGGTCGATGCGTTCACCGCCGTGCTGGCCCTACTCGGGCCTTGTTCGGTGCTGTTGGTGAGTGACGCGATAGGGAGCACCTTGGTGCTCCTCGGCTACGTTCGGATAGGGGGTGGCCAGCCCAAGCAGTTCCAGCGTGCGCTCCAGAGCGTGGCCGAACGGACGGGATTCCGCCGGGAACTCGCCTCACTCCCTGCACCGCTGATCGCGCGCAGTGATGCAGGCATCTCCGCGTACCACCGCCGGGAGTCTGCCCCGGGCGTCGCTCTGCGCGGGAAGGCGCCGGCTCAGTGCTCGGTTGAGCCGCCACACGTCGAGACCACCGAGGGCATGATCGCCAACGCCTGCCACCGAGGATTTCGACTATCACGTAATCCACCTTCACTGCGCACCGCGTCATAGCCCTCCTCGCCCCCGTTACCTTCTTCGTGGCCCCGGGCTCGGGGCTCCCGGCCTCCGGGCCCGGCATGACTTTTGCCCCCTGTCGACCATGACCCGGGGGGTGGTGTCACCGGGCCGGGAGGCACCGGTCGACCGCTGATAGGGGCACGAGCGCCAGCCCGTCTGGCAAGGCTCTGCGTAACGTGGTTGCCGGCAGCTGGTGCCACGTCGAGGCCGGGGCGGCATGACCTTCCCCTGGAGGAAGTACGTGATCGACATCAGCGACATCGGCGTCTATCTCGGGCTGGACGTCGGCAAGGGCGAGCACCACGCTCACGGCTTGAGGCTCGACGGGAAGACCGTGGTCGACAAGCCGCTGCCCAACAGCGAGCCGAAGCTGCGGGCCATGCTGGACAAGCTCGCCGCGAAGTACGGCACCGTGCTCGTGGTCGTCGACCAGCCCGCCTCGATTGGCGCTCTGCCGCTGGCGGTCGCCCGCGATGCGGGCTGCAAGGTCGCCTATCTGCCCGGCCTGACAATGCGGCGGATCGCCGACCTCTACCCGGGCGAGGGCAAGACCGATGCCCGCGACGCGGCGATCATCGCGGACGCTGCCCGCACTATGCCGCACACGCTCCGCTCCATCGAGCTGGACGACGAGACCGTCGCCGAACTGCAGATGATCGTGGGCTTCGACGACGACCTGGCGGGCGAGGTCACCCGAATCGCGAACAGGCTGCGGGGCCTGCTGACCCAGATCCACCCCTCGCTGGAGCGGGTGCTCGGCCCGCGCATCCAGCACCCGGCCGTGCTCTGGATGCTGGAACGCTTCGGCTCGCCCAAGGCGATCCGCAAGGCAGGCCGCCGCCAGCTGATCACCATCCTGCGGCCCAAGGCCCCGCGCATGGCCGAGCGCCTGGTCGAGGACATCTTCACGGCGCTCGATGAGCAGACCGTGGTCGTCCCGGGCACGGATGCGGCCGCGGTGATCGTGCCCAAGCTCGCCGCCAACCTCACCTCGCTGCTGGACCAGCGGAAACAACTGGCCTCCAGCATCGAGGAACTGCTGGAGGCCCACCCTCTTTCCGAGCTCCTGACGTCGATGCCGGGGATAGGCGTCAGGACCGGAGCCAGGATCCTCATCGATGTCGGTGACGGATCCGCCTTCCCCACCGCCGGCCACCTCGCCGCCTACGCGGGCCTGGCCCCCGTCACCCGCAGATCCGGATCCTCGATCCGCGGCGAGAGCCCGTCCCGGCGCGGCAACAAGCAACTCAAACGGGCCTTCTTTCTCTCCGCGTTCGCGGCCCTGGCTGACCCCGCGTCCAGGGCCTATTACGAGCGGAAGAAGGCCGAGGGGAAACGCCACAAACAGGCCCTGATGTGTCTCGCCCGCCGCCGCGTCGACGTCCTGTTCGCCATGCTCCGCGACGGCACCTTCTTCGAACCACACCCCATCCCCCAAACCGCCTGAACACTACAGAACAGCCACCCTGCCCCTTGACGAAAGAGATAGGGGCACTCCCCCGATGACATGACCCCCACCCCGCCGTGTGGGGCAACGTCGAACGGTGATTGGCTGTCCCCGGTTCCGTCAGGCAGTCCATCCACGGGAAGGCCCCAGCCATGAGCAACCCCTACGCACTCGAATACAAGGTCATCACCTTCCGCGAGTCACTGATCGGAGACGCACTGGACAGCGACAAGCTGGAGAAGGTTCTGAACAAGCACGCCGAGGACGGCTGGGCCCTCAAGGCGATCACGTCCGCCGACGTCAAGGGCCGTATAGGGCCCGGCGCGGTCGAGGGCCTGCTGCTCACTCTGGAGCGCCCGCGCCGCTGACGCCATTCCCGCACGGCACGGTGAACGACGGGCTCCGCCGTACTCGGCAGTCTCGTGCGGACAGGCCTGGGCCGCCGGGACTCCGAGTGACTCCGAGTGACTCCGAGGGTCCAGCAGAGGACGCAGATCGTTCAGCGCGAGCCGGCCGGTGGCTCCTGATGGCGACAGGCCGTTCCCGACCTCGCCTCGGGCAGAACGTCGGCCACCGTCGGCGTGACGGCGACGGGCACCCCCTACGCCGGGGCAGGAGCACGCCCGTCGAGCGCGCGGTGTTCGCTGTCGCACGCACCGACGGAGTCGCCCTACGTCGCTGAGGTCCACCGCCGCGTCCGGGGGCGCGGACTGCTACGCCGCGGCCCGGCGTACACGCACATGGCGGCGGTCCTGCGGCGCAAGATCGACGAGGGCACGCTCCCGGTCGCCATCGGGGACATGGCCACGACTGCCGTCCCTGGCGAGTCCACCCTGGTCTATCTCGTCTACAACACCATCACGAACCTGCTCACGCAGGACGAGCAGGTCGAGTGCTTCCGAAACGCCGCACGTCACCTGACGCCCGGCGGCCGATTCGTCATCGAGCTGGGCGTACCGCCGCTGCGGTTCCTGCCGCCCGGGCAGGTCTCGGTGCCGTTCGACGTCTCCGAGCGGCATCTCGGCTTCGACACCTTCGACCTGGTCGAGCAGATTCTCGTCTCGCACCACTTCACCCGCGACGGCGACGACGGCCGCTACCGCCGCAACAACTCCCTGCACCGGTACGCATGGCCGGCGGAGCTCGACCTGATGGCACGGATCGCGGGGCTCGAGCTGGAACGACGCGTCGCGGACTGGGACGGGGCGCCGTTCACCCAGGACTCCGCGAAGCACATCTCCGTGTGGCGCAAGCCAGCCTGAGTCACGCACACAGCGTACGAGGGGACCGTTGCCGGCCTATGCGCCACGACGGACCCGGGCGGCCTTGCGGGCCTCGGCAATCTGGCGGGCCTCAGTAGACCGGCGAGACTCGCCACCGCCGCCGGCCCGCCCCGGGCGGGTGCCGAGACCACGGAAAGGGGCACCGCCGCGCTTCGGGCGCTCAGCGACCGGCCCGCTGCCGGCGACGGGGACACCGGAGGGAGCCTGGGCGCCGGTGATGCGGCTCAGCTCGGCCTCGCCGGAGCGGACCTGCGTGATCTGCGGCCTGATGCCTGCGTCGGACATGAGACGGGCCATGTCCCGACGCTGGCCGGGCAGGACCAGCGTGACGACACTGCCGGACTCGCCGGCGCGGGCAGTTCGGCCACCGCGGTGCAGGTAGTCCTTGTGGTCGTTGGGCGGGTCGACGTTGACGACGAGATCGAGGTCGTCGACGTGAATGCCCCGAGCCGCGACGTTGGTGGCCACCAGCGCCGTGACGTCGCCGGTCTTGAACTGTGCCAGGGTACGGGTGCGCTGGGGCTGCGACTTGCCACCGTGCAGCGCCGCGGCCTTTACGCCGCTGCTCAGCAGGTGCTTGGTGAACTGGTCGACAGCGTGCTTGGTGTCCAGGAACATGATCACGCGCCCGTCGCGGGCAGCGATTTCGGTGGCGGTGGCGTACTTGTCGGCGCCGTGCACCTGCAGCACGTGATGCTCCATCGTGGTGACCGCGCCCGCCGACGGGTCGACCGAATGGACGACCGGGTCATGGAGGTAACGACGGACCAGGAGATCGATGTTGCGGTCCAGCGTGGCCGAGAACAGCATGCGCTGGCCGTCGGGACGTACCTGGTCCAGCAGTTCGGTGACCTGCGGCATGAAACCCATGTCCGCCATCTGGTCGGCCTCGTCCAGGACGGTGATGTTCACCCGGTCCAGGCGGCAGTCCTTGCGCTCGATGAGATCCGCGAGGCGGCCAGGAGTCGCGACGACCACCTCGGCCCCGGCACGCAGTGCGCCGGCCTGCCTGCCGATCGACATGCCGCCGACCACAGTGGCCAGCCGCAGCTTCAGCAACCGGGCGTACGGGGTGAGCACATCGGTGACCTGCTGGGCCAGCTCGCGCGTGGGGACGAGGATCAGGGCCAGCGGCTTCCGCGCCTCGGCACGCTGCCCGCTCGTGCGCACGAGGAGCGCCAGGCCGAAGGCGAGCGTCTTGCCCGATCCGGTGCGCCCGCGGCCCAGAACGTCGCGCCCTGCGAGGGAGTTCGGCAACGTGGCAGCCTGGATCGGGAACGGCTCGTTCAGGCCGAGACTGGTGAGCATCTTCAGCAACTCGACTGGCATGTCCAGTTCACCGAAGGTCGCGACCGCGGGCAGGGCCGGGGTGACGGTGACCGGCAGCGCGAACTCCCCCTGTGGTGCGGAGGGACGGCGCCCGGTGTCGCCTGGACTGGCGCCCGGGCGCCCCTGAGCCTGTGGGCGGAAACGGTCATTCGTGCGAGCTGAACGGCTCATGGAGAACCTTCCTCGACAGGGCGCGCACGAGGAATTCCCGACAGGAACGACCGGATGAATTGCAAGAACGAGCCGAATGCGAGACTAGAAGAATTCCATCGGAATACAAAACAAATATCTGGGGCCCCACCACAAGACGGGACCCCAGATACCTCATACGCTTCGACGTCAGGCAGGAGTGATGTTCTCCGCCTGCGGACCCTTCTGGCCCTGCGTGATGTCGAAGTTCACTTTCTGGCCTTCCTGGAGCTCACGGTAGCCCTGGGTGGCGATGTTCGAGTAGTGGGCGAAGACGTCCGGGCCGCCGCCGTCCTGCTCGATGAAGCCGAAGCCCTTTTCCGCGTTGAACCACTTGACGGTGCCAGTAGCCATGTCATATCCCCTTGGGGGCAGTGCCCGCGGGCCCACACCGTGTGAACCCGTGCGTTGCCACAATGAACCCCGTCCGGATAAGCACCGGAGATACAAAAATGCCCGACGACATACGGTCGCCATGGCACTTGAAGTTTCGGGAACCACAACTGCAACTGCCAGTAAGTTTAGCACGGTACGCACATCGGCACTAGTTTCACCCGTGATGTAAGGCCTCGGTCTCACGGGAGCACCGGATCAGTACGTCAGCCAGCGTCACCTCGAATACGTGCGGAAGATGAACTTCCAGATTACCCAAGGTGCGACCAAGGAGAACTCACCCTCTCCAGCGACGAGCACCTGACCTCCACGACCAGTTCGTTACCCGAGGAAAGTCAATGGCACCCCTCGGCTCGGATAATCCCGATTTGATTCCGCGAAAGACAGGCCCGGAATCCCTCGGTGTCGAGCTGTTCGAATCCCGCCCGCCGCCAGGCCTCGCGCTCCTCGCGTAGTTCGGCATCGCTCAGTCGAATTTCCAGGCTGTGGTGGCGGGCTTGGTACGCGAGGACGTTGGCAACGGCAAGGCCGAACGCTTCAACCGGACCTGCAGGCCGAGCGGGCCTACCGCCAGGTCTTCGTCTGCAACACCGAACGCGCCGCAGCACTCGCGCCCCGGCTGCACTTCTACAACACTGGCCGCCGACACACTGCGCTCGGCGGCCAGCCACCGATCAGCCGACTGTCACCAAAGTCATGACCGAGTGCATCTACAGCGAGACCAGACAGTCTCCGCGGGCGGTCCTTCCGCACTGCCCCCAAGCTCGCTTGGAGTGGCCGGACATAGGGCTACAGTCGCCACAATGCGCCGCCTCAACCCAGGAACGACAGGCGGACCTTCCTGTTCGGATTATCCCGGTTGGTGTCCGCCAAACTCCCTTATGACAACCGTCAGCGTAACCGCCGCGGAGGAGTCGCCCCATACAAGGTCGTGTCTCGTGTCGTGATCCATTCGTCGTGGAGCTCGGCAAGGACCGCGTTAGCGAGGCGGACGACCGAGTCACGGTTCGGGAAGACCTGGACCACGTCGGTGCGGCGTTCACAGCAATCTAGCGGTCGGGCTGCGCGGTGAGGCCGAGCGGACACAGAAGCGGGCCCGGCCCGCACTCGGATGGGGATGCCGCGGGTACAGCCACTGGTGCTTCGAGCCTGCCTGCAAGCACACTGCTCTGCTCTTCGAGTACACGCCTGATGATGTGCGATCCGCATGGGAGAGCTCCCAGCCGCGGACGAGCGGCTGTCCGGTCAGATGACCTCGTGCTGCCCTTGATGGGGCTGCTCTAGCTGCTGCTCGCGTTTACGCTGCTCCACCCGCAGCGTCTCGACGTTTTCGGCCAGCCGCTCCAGATTCGCCGACTCCTCAGCCTGACTGTACGGCGCGATAGCAAGGTCGTAGGCGGTGACGTGCTGCTCGATTGCGTCGGCGGTCTGCTGGAGGTTGAACGCCCGCTCCCGGTACTTGAAGTAACCGGTCACGGCCGTGGTGAAGGAGACGAACGCGCCCAACCCGATCAGGATCGCCTTGCCAGGCTGCGGCGGGTCGTAGATCGCAGTCGGCGTTGCTCCCCGCGATCTTGCGAGCCTGCTGCTCGAAGGCTGCCTCCTTCTCCCTCCGGTTCTCCTCGTCGAGATGCCGAACCGACTCGCGCTTGCGCTCCTCCATACCGGCGTCACCGTCGAAGACCACATGGCAGGGCACGCCCATCGCCGAGAGGATCGCGTGGCTGAGCAGCAGGTTGTCCCTGCCGGTCACGTCGACGAAGGTGATTCCCTCGGCACCGAGGTTGACCCCGTTCCGCTCAGCACAGCCCTCGAGCAGCGCGCCATCGGTCGCTCCCTCGCCCAGCACCGCCGCATGGGCGAAGAACGCCTCGGCGAGTGAGCCCGCCATCGCGACCCCAGTGCGCCGCCGGACGGCCCCCTCCTTCACCAGCCCCTCCAGCGACCGGCACAGCTCGTCCTCCGTCACCTGCCTCACCCTGGTGACCGGGTGCTCGGCTCCGGCGTCACGAGTGAGCCGGCGGACCTGGTGGTAGCTGGCGGGGTCGATGAAGACCGGGCTGTGCGTCGCGTACATCACCTGCGTACGCCCCTGGGGAGACGAGGTCACTAGCTCGCGCAACACCTTCGCAAAGGTCCGCGCCTGCGGCGGATGCTGGAACAGCTCCGGCTCCTCGACCGCCAGGCACAGCGTCCGAGTCCCGCTCTCCGGCCGCCTGCGGTCGGCCAGATACTTCAGCGCCGCGATGATCAGTGCCCGCTGGAATCCGTGCCCCTGCCGGGACACGGAGGTCTCGGCCCCGCCGTCCTTGATGCTCACCTGGAACGCGGTCCTGGCCGGCCTCGGCGCCCGTACGGTCGGGGTCACGATGACCTGCCGTCCGGTGGTGAGCTTGGCGACCTCGGCGGAGAGTGCGGCGGAGACGTCCTTGAGGGCCGGTCCGTAGATGTTGTCGTGGACCAGCTGGCGGGCGCGCTGAGCGTTCTCCTCGATCTCGCCGAGCTGCGCGTCGGCCTCGGTGCGGTCGACGGCATGATCAAGGATGCGGGCGATGGCGGAGGCCTTCTGATCGTCGGCCTCCTCGTACGCGCGAAGGTCGGCGGAGACGAAGACGAAGTCGACGAGTTCCGCAAGCTTGCTCTGCCCGGCGAACCCGAAGAAGTGGGTGTCCTCGATCTTGGCCTCGGTGAGCTGGTCCCGATGGTCCCGCTCCCAAGCCAGCATGGCCTCATTCATGGCCTTCTCACTGCCAACGCTCGGTAGGCCGAGGCCGGGGTCGCTCACCTGAAGCGCGTTGTACGCCCTGCGCTTCGGCATAGCGCCACCGGCAACGCTCCGGATCTCCTCGAAGGGCGCGTACGCTAGGGCCTTGCCGGTGATCTTGTCCTCGCCGTTGTCCCAGGTACGCCAGATGCTGACGGTGCTAGCGTCGTCGGGGGCATACCGGCCAAGAGCGGTACGGTCGAATTCGGTCAGACCGTCGAACTCGACCTCGACCGAGATGCGCTCGCTGCCGTCGGCCGCCACCGCCGAGTGCATGTCCTCGGTGGTGAGGGCGACCGATTTTTCACCATTGAAGAACCAATCGAGTGCGCGGAGCACAGTGGACTTGCCCACGCCGGTCGGGCCAATGAACGAGGTGATCTCATCGAAGGCGATGTCCACCTTGTGCAGACAGCAGAAGTTCTCGATGCGTACGCGCTTGATCTTCACGGTCGTCCTGAAGCATGGTGCGGGCGGGCCCGTTGGGCTCGCTGTGACGAATCAAGGCTAGCGATGCGGGTGACGCCACATCAGATATTTTCTTGTTCACGGGAATTCACCAGATGATGGCGTCTGAGCAGATCGAGATCTGCCAGACGAAGACGACATGCTCGACGCCGAAAGGCGCCTCGCCGTCACGGCCACCTTCGGACAGACCTGGCCCGGCCTCGCGCCCAGCCGGCCAACGGCAACGAACCCCGACCATCTGGCCGCCGAGTCTGCGCAGGCGTTCCTCGCCGACTGCCCACAGACACGTCTGGGACTGGTCGCCGCAGCGTCCGGTGCCGAGGCGTTGACTGCCGCGGGCTGGACCGGACCTGCAACTACCAAAACGGCACAGCGAAGTTCTCCGCGGTCGTCCCCGACTGGGAACACCGGTTCGGCACCCGTGTCATCGCGGTCGGTTTTTCCACGCTGCACCTCAGCGTCGCCTCGCCACCGGCGAACGAGCATGAGCCTCTTCTGGAGCGGTTCTGCGCCGCCGGGTGCACCCATGACTGGCACCAGCCAGTCCGGAATCCGCCCGGTGGATTCGGGCTGAACCGCAGGGCGTCGAGCCGTAGACTTCGGCAGTCAACGCCGACGACGTCCGGCCGTTGCGTGCGCCTGCGGGGAGGAGATCGCATGCAGGATCCTTCGGACTCGATGGAGACCGCCGAGCCTGAGGAGAACGGCCGGAGCAGTACCACCGACTCACCTGTTGTGGACGATCCGACGTCCAACTCGGACATCGACTCGACGACGGCGTCGACGGTCCTGGTCGAGGTGCTCCCAGGGGTGGCTCTCGTCGCCGGTGAGGTCCCTCCGGAGCTGAAGCCCGACCTGATCGACTTCGGGATCGTGCCGGCGGCCGACCGCAAGCAGATCTCAGCGATCCTCGCCTCGATCGGGAACGCGGCGACGGTGGTCGGCAATCTCGGAAACGCGTTCGCCAGCGTGCAGGGGCTCTACAGGATCGGCGACACGGCACAGGCCCTGCTGAGGAGCGGCGCGACGCTCGCCGTCAAGGACGGCGGGAACCTCGGAGCGGTGATGGTTCCTGGCCGCATCCTGCATCAGGCCCGCTTCTACTCCGCGAATGCGGTGAGCAAGGCGCAGACCGCGGCCGCGCTCGGGCCGGCGCTGGCCATGGTCGCCCTTCAGATGATGCTGAGTGAGGTCTCGGGCCTCGTCAGGACCAACCTCGCGGTGACAAGTCAGGTCCTCACCACCATCCGCAAGGATCAGTGGGCCGAACTGACGGGGCTCGTCGCCGCCATCGATCGCGCGGTCGACCAGTCGCGAGAGATCGAATCGGTCCCGACGTCCTTGTGGGAGGACGTCGCGGGCAGTGGAGCGCTGCTGCAGAAGCAGCTTGAGCTCTACCAGGGGAACGTCCGCGACCACGTCAGGCAGATCGGTCGGCCCGACGCACGCAGCCACCGTGAGTATCTGCAGACGAACGCCGAGGCGATCGTCTTCGACGCCTACGCCCTCCTGTCCTCCGTCAAGGCATGGACCGGGTATCACGCGCTCCGCGCTGCAAGGGCGAGAGCCGCTGGACGCGAAGACGCCGCCGAGGCGCAGTACGCCGAGGTCATCGCGCGCGACACTCGCGCGGAGTTCGACTCCGCTCTCGCCGAGACGACGAGCCTCGTCGACGCGCTGACGCGGGAGCTGCGGATCATCGCCGAGCTCCCCGGACCCGACGCATGGCCGTTGCCGGGGAAGCGGAAGGACGTGAAGGCAGCCCGCGAAACCTCCGCCCGTCTTCTGGAGACGATCGAGCCTCTTGCCGATGCTCTCCATCCGCCGGCCCCTCCGCTCGAGGCTCCGGGCGTCGTCTGCGCACCCGAATCGCTGGATCTCGAGCCGTACCTTCGCATCCTGCGATGGCTCCTCGAGGACGGTGAGACCCTACGTGTCCTCGGCTTCCCCGATCAGCTCGATGCCCTCGGTCCCTTTTCTGCGATCCTCGGCGGAGCGAAGGAGAAGTTGGCGGCAGCAAGGGACAAGGCCGCGGTAAAGGCACTGGTCGCCGTCACGGATCGCCGCATCATCACGGCCAAGACGAACGCGTTCCTTGAGCAAGGCGAGATCGGTCAAGACATCCCGATCGACCGAGTGCGATACGTCCGAGCAGCGACCACACAGGACAGAAGTGCGCGCTTGGCGATCGACCTCATCACGCGCGACGAGAACATCCGGTGGCTCTTCCACGCTGACATCGACAACACTCAAGTGGACGCGCTCGCCGCCGTGCTTGCCGAGTCGATGACGATCCCGGACGTTGAACGCGATGAGCTGCAACGGCGGCGCTACGCCCCCATCGAGGCGGGCAAGAAGAGCGAGAGTACCGGCACGAGGTCTACAAAACCGACTGGATCCGAGGCCACGACCTGCGAGGCCGAATAGGCCCCGAGCCGATTGACAGTTCGTGGCCAGGGCCGATAGGGAAGCAGCCACCGCGTGATCATCAGAGGTTGCGTGGACTTCTGAAGATGGTGCGGTGGCCGTGGGCCAGCGCGCCTTGCGGCAGCTGGCGCACGCCGTGGCTCAGACGCGCCCCTGACCAAAGTCTACGAGGACTGTTCCTTTAGGGAAGTTGAGGCGTCGTACTCGGGGATTGCCTTCGTGACCAGGCCGGTTGGCAGTGCGTGGTGCCTCATCAGCGGCACCAGGAGGGAATCGGCCACTCCCCCGGCTGCTGGGGCGTCCGTATGAGACTCCGGCGCGGAATCGCGATCGCCGTCGTCGCCGCAGGCGGCGCTGTGACCACAATGCTGGTCGGGCTCGTCACGAACGCCGTGTCCGATGAGTCGATGGCCAGGCTGGCTGGGGTGGTTACAGGAGCACGCCTGGTTCTCGTTCGTCGTGTTGGGCGTGACGATGGCAGGGCTGACGGCCCTGCTCGCCGGGCTCTCCGAGACTCGGCCTCCCACCCCACCGGGGCGACCGGAGAGCGGCAGCCGGGCCGCCCACACGGGCTGGAAGCCAGCTCGCCCGCGGGGTACTTGCTGCAGGTAGGAGTCACCGAACGATCTCGATCGGATACTGCGGGTGCGATGACTGAGCGAGTTGCCGCCCTTGGTGAGGGTGGGGCCACGTCGGTGCTCGTGGAGGGGCCGGGGTGGAGCCGCCCGGGGCTGGACGTCGCCGCGGGCCGTTATCCGCTCTCGGTGGAGCGGCACGTGATGCGTATGGTCGACCATCTCGTGCCCGGGGTGTCGGTGTGAGGTCTCGAGAGATGCTTAACCATTCGTGCTACTGGACATAGTTGACGTGACGGGCTGATCGTTGGTCCTCGCTCACTGGCGAGGCTGGCACGTTCCGGTGGGCGCGATGGATCCGCAGCAGTTGGCCGAGTACCGCTACCGCGCTGTCCGTGAAGTGCTCGGCGGCTCACCGATCGGTGAAGTGGCTGCCCGGTACGGGACCTCCCGTCAGACACTGCACACCTGGCGTCGGCGGTTCGAGCAGGAGGGCATGCCCGGTCTGACGGACCGGCCTCGGCGGCCACGGACCAGTCCCACACGGCTGTCGGCCGAAGTCGAGACCATGATCTGCCAATTGCGTCGCAGCACCCCCGGTGGGGCGCCCGCCGCATCGCCCACGAGCTCGCCGGCCGCGGGCTGGATGCGGCGCCGTCCCGTGCGACGGTGCACCGGGTGTTGTCTCGCAATGGCCTGGTCCGCCCGCAGGAACAACAGCATCCGCGCCAGTACCGCCGCTTGCAGCGCCAGGCGCCCATGCACCTGTGTCAGCTGGACCTAGTGTCCTGCGCCTGAAATCGCAGGCTTAAGTCTGTAGCCTGTTTTCATGTCTCGGGGTCCTCGTGCTGTCGAAGTTGTGCTGTCCGATGAGGAGCGCGCCGAGTTGCTGCGCTGGGCGGGCGGGGCGGTGGCACCCCGTCTCGTCGAGCGGGCACGCATCGTCTTGGCGTGCGCGGACGGGAAGCCGAATACACGTGTGGCGGCGGAGTTCAAGGTAACCGCGGACACGGTGAGGAAGTGGCGCTCGCGGTTTACTGCTGGGCGGATGGCCGGACTTACGGATGAGCCGCGGTCGGGCCGGCGCAAGTCGGAGCTGGTGCTCAGCGATGACGAACGGGCTCTGCTGACGCGTTGGGCGAGGCGCGCGAAGACCGCGCAGTTCCTGGCTCTGCGCGCGAGGATCGTGCTGCGGTGCGCGGAGGGCGGGACGAATAAGCAGGTGGC
Organism: Streptomyces sp. NPDC002896; assembly: GCF_040295225.1. Lineage (NCBI taxonomy): Bacteria > Bacillati > Actinomycetota > Actinomycetes > Kitasatosporales > Streptomycetaceae > Streptomyces > Streptomyces sp. NPDC002896. The sequence goes on from NZ_JBEOVA010000024.1 coordinate 62,229, forward strand.
GGCCGAACTCGGTGTGAGCGAGCGGTCGGTGAACCGCTGGCGAGCCCGGTTCGTCAAGCGGCGGCTGGACGGTCTGGTCGACGAGCCGCGGCCCGGTCGGCCGCCGTCCATCCTGCTCGACCAGGTTGAGGACGTTGTCGTCGCGACGCTGGAATCCACCCCGGGCCAGGACACGCACTGGTCGCGGGCCTCCATGGCCGCCCGCACCGGGCTGTCGAAGTCCACCATCGGGCGGATCTGGAAGAAGTTCGACCTCAAGCCGCACCTGCAGGATGCCTTCAAGCTCTCCACCGACCCGCAGTTCGTCGCAAAGGTCGTCGACGTCGTCGGCCTGTATCACAACCCGCCCGAGAAGGCCGTGGTGTTGTGCGTGGACGAGAAAAGCCAGATCCAGGCGCTGGACCGCTCCCAGCCGGTGCTGCCGATGATGCCCGGCATGCCCGAACGCCGCACCCACGACTACCTGCGGCACGGCATCACCAGCCTGTTCGCCGCGTTCAACATCGCCGACGGCACTGTCATCGGTGAACTGCACCGCCGCCACCGGGCGGTCGAGTTCAAGAAGTTTCTGCTCACGATAGACAAGGCGGTTCCCGCCGGGCTCGATGTGCACCTGGTGTGTGACAACTACGCCACCCACAACACCCCCGAGATCAAGACCTGGCTTGGCAAGCACCCCCGCTTCCATGTCCACTTCACTCCGACTGGCTCCTCCTGGATCAACCAGGTCGAGCGGTGGTTCGGCCTGCTGACCGACAAGCTCATTCGCCGCGGCGTCCACACCTCGGTGAAGGCGCTGGAGGACGACATCAGGGCCTGGATCGACTCGTGGAACGAGAACCCCAGGCCCTTCACCTGGACCAAGACCGCTGACGAGATCCTCAAATCCCTCGCCGACTACCTCACCAAGGTCACTCCACCAGCCACCCAGAATCAGCAAGAGACTTAAGCCTGCGATTTCAGGCGCAGGACACTAGTGCCGCATCAGGCAACGTTCGCCCTGTCGTGACGCATCGCTCGATTTGCTGCGCTGGGCGGTGTCGGACGGCCAGAATGATCACGTGGCTGAACGTGTGCGGGTCCGGGAGATTGACGACGACGAGGGCAGGCGGTTGCTGCGGATCATCCGAAGAGGCAGCGGTTCAGTGGTGACCTGGCGGCGGGCCCAGATGGTGCTGTTATCCGCCCAGGGCATGTCCGTGGCGAAGATCGCCGAGGTGACATTCACCAGCCCGGACCGCGTCCGGGACGTGCTCCACAACTTCAACGCCGACGGCTTCGACTCGCTCTACCCCAAGTACAAGGGTGGGCGGCCGAGAACCTTCACCCTCCCAGAACGTCGGGAGATCAAGAAGATCGCCAAGTCCAAGCCGGCCGAGCACGGCCTGCCGTTCTCGACCTGGAGCCTGGCCAAACTGGCCGACTTCCTGGTCGCCGAGGGGGTGGTCGACGACATCAGCCACGAGGGCCTTCGGGTCCTGCTCCGCGAGGAGGGCGTCTCCTTTCAACGCATAAAGACCTGGAAGACCTCACGCGACCCGGACTACGCGGCCAAGAAGGCCCGCGTCGAGCATCTCTACGCGATCGCCGACGGCGAGGTCATACCCGAGGAAGGCGAGCCCGAAGTCGTTTTCTGCATGGACGAGTTCGGGCCGCTCAACCTCCAGCCCCACCCCGGCCGGCAGTGGGCCGAGCGCGGCGGCCGGCACAAGGATCCCGACCGGGAACCCAGACCACGCCGGCGGGCGACCTACACCCGCCCGCATGGAGTCAGGCACTTGTTCGCCGCCTACGACCTGGGCAACGACAGGCTCTACGGCCACATCAAACCGAAGAAGAACAGGACGAAGTTCCTGGAATTCTGCCGCTACCTGCGCAGCCTCTACCCGCCCAAGATCCGCATCGCGATCGTGCTCGACAACTTCTCCCCGCACCTGACCACCAAGAAGGACACCCGGGTCGGCGACTGGGCCACAGGCAACAACGTCGAGTTCGCCTACACGCCGACCAACAGCTCCTGGCTGAACCGGATCGAGGCCCAGTTCACTGCCCTGCGCTACTTCGCGCTGGACGGCACCGACCACGCCAGCCACAAGGAGCAGGGAAGCATGATCCGCCGCTACATCATCTGGCGGAACAAGCACGCCGCCGACGAACGACTCCGCGAGATCGTGGACAGGGCGAACGTTGCCTGATGCGGCACTAGTCGGCGGGGTGCCGCTGGCCGACGCGGACGGGGAGCACCGTGGATGGCCGCTGGGTCCGGTGGCAGGCCCCCCGGGGTCCACTCGGGCGGCGTGCAGTTCGACGCCTTCGCTGCGCAGGTCCATCATGGGGTTCTGCCCACGTGGACGTTCTGGAGTGGCGGAGACGCCAGCAGCGCCAAGGGGCGCTCCTCTTCTGGCCGCATGCTGCCCCCTCCGCGTTGCAGGACGTGATCTTCGAGGTTTCCGATGGGCTCGCGCAGAAGGTGGTGACTGCCCTACGGCGGGGGCTGCATGCCGAGAGTCGTGCCGACATCCGCGCGTAGCTCGTACCACAAGCCGCTTCGGCGAAAACTCGTTGATCCCGGCACAAGACCGTGCCAGCCGAGCAGCCGGGGAGGCATCAGCGGGAAGGGGGCACACATACCTCAATCGACGACGGGCAGTGCAAGACGCCCGCGGGACAGGTGGCACAGCGATCAAAAGAGGGGGCTGCACAGCGCATCACTGAGCGATGATGTTCGCAGAGTGACCGAGTCGATCGGGGGATCTGGCATGCATCTGAGCCGTGTCGAGGTGAGCGGTCTGCGCGCGAGCGCAGAGACTCCAATGAGCTGCGACCTTCCCGGCAGATTCAGTGTGCTGATCGGTGCGAACGGCGCGGGCAAGACGACACTCACAGACGCGCTCTACCTCGCACACCCAGGGAGCCGGTTTCCCGTGCTACCGAGGCCGACTTCAGCTGTCCTGGCATCACCTGATGCCGGCATAGAGCGCAGCGTCGATATCACCTATGCGCTGGGAGACGACCTCGACGCGGAGGGGCGGCTTGGCCGCGAGCTTCACACCACGGGGCACCGGCGCCTCGGTGGAGACGCTGAATCCTGGAGTGTCTCCCTTCACCGACAACTGGGGACGGTCACCTCCCGCCTGACCAACAGCCACGGAGTTACGCGGAAGCTTGACCAGTTCAAACTGATCTACCTTCCCGCCTGGCGTCATCCGCTGGACGAACTGGCTCGACGCGAGGTACGCATCCTGGTCGAGCTGCTACGGGCGCGGCAGCAGGAACTCCACGGCAGCCGCAACCTGGTGGCTCTACGGGCCCGTGCCTCTCAGCTGTTGGAGGACCTTGCAAAAGATAGCTTGATCGACGCCGTCGAGGCACGGATCGGCGAACACTTGGGCAGGTTGTCTGCCGGAGTAAGTCGGCAATGGCCTTACGTCCGCGGCCAGGTCATCGACGACACCTACCTCGCGCGCGTCCTGGAAATTATGCTCGCCGTCATCGAAGGCCGCTCGGCAGCCCGTCCCCTGGAAGTTTCCGGGCTGGGGTATGTCAACCTCCTGCATACTGCGGTGACGTTGGCTGCAATACCCGACTCCAACGAAGTCCCCCTCGCTTCGCCGAACTCGCCGGAAGGAACCGGCGATCACGGGTCCCTCTCCGAGGAGGAGCAGGCGAGGCAAGCCTTCGAGAACCTGGCCCAAGCACAAGCCGAAGCGGCTTCCGAGGAAGACTCCTTCTTCTCCACGGCACCCTTCCACGCAACGGTCATCATCGAGGAGCCCGAGGCGCACCTCCACCCCCAGCTACAGCACTCACTGGTCCGCTACCTGCGCAGAACCGTCAAATCGCGACCCGAGCTGCAGGTGATCCTCACCAGTCACGCGACCGACATCATCACCGCCTGCGACCCTGCGGAGCTCGTCGTCGTGCGTCGCACCAGCCACGGAAGCATCAGTCGCTGCGTCAAGGACGTCGTCCCGCCCCAGCATCGCGATGCCACGCTGCGCATGGCCAGACTGCACCTCGACGCGAGCCGTTCATCGGCACTCTTCGCCGAGCGCCTGCTTTTGGTCGAAGGAGTGACGGAAGGCGCCGTGGTGCGAGAGTTCGGCCGCGCCTGGGCAGCCGACGACGAAGCGAAGCAAGCCTTTATTGATGCCCTGAGCATCGTCCCCGTGGGCACCAAGGTAGGCCAATGGGCCGCCCATCTCCTGGCTACACCGGGGGCGGAATTGTGCACGAAGCTGGCCATCCTCCGTGACAGCGACAGCGACCTCCCCTTCGACAGCGCGCGCGATACGCCCAAGTGGCTGGCCGAGCACGATGCCTCCGTTGTCCAAGCCTTCATCAGCCACCCCACCCTCGAGCCGGCGATCACTCCGGGCAACGAGCACCTCGTCGAGGAAGCCCAGCGAACAATTGACCCGAAGCCCTCTCTGACAGCCTCGGCTGAGACGCCCGCTTTGCCGGGTTAGGCTGGAAGGGCGAGACAGGAGTACACCCCGGCATGGCCAGCACCACCCCCCGTAGCTCCGGATCGGATCCGGCGCCCCGTCCGAAGCGGCGGACGTTCTCCGCGGAGTACAAACTGCGGATCGTCGCCGAGTACGACGCCGCCCCGACCGGGGAGAAGGGCGCGATCCTGCGGCGTGAGCGGCTGTACCACTCGCACGTGATCGAGTGGCGCCAGGCCCGCGAGGCCGGCGCCCTGGACGCCCTGACCGACCAGCGGACCTCTGTCGCCCGTCCGAAGAAGGCGGCCGAGCAGGCCGAGCTGGAACGGCTGCGCAAGAAGGTCGCCCAGTTGGAGAAGGACCTGGCCCGCCGCGACGCAGCCCTGGAAGTCATGGGAAAAGCCAACGCGCTCTTGGAACTGCTCTCCGAGAGCGCGGACTGAAGCACGCCGCCGCGCCGGTGATCGACGAGGCGTTCGCGGTTGTCCAGGGCCAGTTGGGGACCACGGCTGCCTGCCGGCTGACCGGTCGGTCGCGCGCCACCCACTACCGTCACCTCAACCCGAAGCCGAAGACCGCACCGTCCCCGAGAAACCGGCCGGAGTACGTCGACCTGCCGCCCGCCCAGGTGTGGGCGCGTGAGCTGGACGCGGGGAACTACTGGTGTTCGGAGCGGACGATGTACCGGATCCTGGCCGCTGCCGGGCAGAACGGTGAACGCCGCCGGCAGGCCACCCACCCGCCCAGGACGATTCCCGAGCTGGTCGCGAACGGGCCCTCGGAGGTGTTCACGTGGGACATCACGCGGCTGCCCGGCCCGGCCAAAGGCATCTGGTACCACGCCTACGTGATCATCGACATCTTCAGCCGCTACATCGTCGGGCACACCGTCGAACTGGTTGAAACGGCCGAGCGGGCCGAAGAGTTGATCCGCGAGACCATCGAGCGCAACGGCATCGTGCCCCACACCGTCCACGCGGACCGCGGCACGTCCATGACCAGCAAGAAGGTCTCCCAGCTGCTGATCGACCTCGGTGTCACCCGGAGTCATTCCCGTCCCCGGGTGAGCAACGACAACCCCTTCAGCGAAAGCCAGTTCCGCACCACCAAGTACGCACCCGACTACCCCGAACGCTTCGACTCCCTGGCGCACGCCCGGGAATGGATGGAGGCGTTCATCACCTACTACAACCACGACCACCGGCACTCCGGGATCGGCCTGCACACTCCCGCCTCGGTCCATTTCGGCACCGCCCAGGAGGTGAGGGACCAGCGGGCCGTCGCCCTCGCCGAGGCCTACGAACGCCGCCCCGAACGCTTCGCCCGACGACCGAAACCACCCGAGATACCCGGCCAGGTCTGGATCAACGACCCCAACAAACGAGCGCAACTCGAACCACAAAGCTCATAGCGATGTAAACGTCTCATTTGACTTGACAACTACCGTAGTCCTTGCACACAAATGGAAAACTCTGTGGGACTCCGATCCACACGTCCTTCCCCTCGCCATCAAGCCTCGCGTTGGTCAGGTCCAAGAGGCGATATGCACCCTGCTCCTCAACGAGATCACTCAGAATGCGCTCGGCCTGCAGGCAGTGTTCCTGCACGATGCTCTGGTCACACTCGGCCTGGAGAAGGAAAATCTAGCGACAACCCTCCGCCCCTGCCTGCAGGAAGCCGTCACTCACCTCAAAGGCGGCACCCCGCCATCGCTGGTGTGGGAAAGCCTGACAGACACCCTGGCCGACCGCATTCCGGCGGTCGCTGCGCAACAGCACGCGCGCAAGCCGCTCCGCGCACTGGCTCGTCTACAACTGCGGCTTGGAGATGACCAGCTAGTGCCTGGCCTGACCTGTCACCAATCCAAGGGGCGCGAGTGGAACACAGTAGGCATAAGGCTGAGCGGGGCAGACGCATCGGCCCTGGCGCTCGGCCTCGACCCTGCACAGGCCGACCATCGCGCCCTCTACGTCGCGCTCACGCGTGCTCGCCTCGACACGCTGGCCCTCATATGAGCAGCGTCTGCTGATAGGCACCGGGTCCGAATCCGGGAACGGCTGGACCTGGGTGCTCGCGCGGCGATGAGGACGCGCTTCCGGCGACCTTACGTGTTGATGCCGACGCAGGGCACTTCAACTGGCCGATCGGACACGGCGGGCACGCGCACCATTCATGTTCAAACACCAGGTCAACGTGCGCCTGCCGATTCCGAACTGGAGCATCGCTGCCTCAGGGCTGGTCCCACGCCTGACGATGGACCACTCCGCCTCGTTAGTGATGAAGAGATTACCGGCCAGCCAGTCGGCCTCTTCTTCGATCTCCCCGTCCCAGTGCCTGCAACCGCAGATCGCGCCGGGCCTGCTGATGCGCACAGGCAATGCCGAGGCTCTGGAGCGGGAGGCGGCGAAGCTGGAGCAGCTGCTCGGTGAGCCCGCCCAGGCCCCGCGGCGCGGATCGGCGACCGTGGGCGGGGAATTACGTAACACCCGTGGGACGGCGGACGGGCTGCGGGCGGAGGCGGCACGCCGCGTCGGCGAGGAGGAGCGGCTGCTGGAACTGCTCCGGAACCGGGAGCAGCAGGCGGCCGCGCTGGATCTGCCGCTGCCGCTCCTGGAAGGCGTCTGGGCGGCCGACGAGGACGGCGTGGGCGTCCTGGGGCGCTGGGAGGACAGGGCAAGGAAGGTGGCCCGGACCAGCTGGTGGCTGCTCGGCCCGTGGCGCCGGGGACGGGCACTCGGCGCGCTGGTCTCGGCCGGGGCTGATGTCCCGGACGGGGATCGGCCGTCGTGGCCGGCGTGGGCGACCGAGCGGCCGGTGCCGCCCGAGCTGCTGGAGTCGCTGGCGGACGCGGTGGCCGTGGAACAGGAGGTGCGGGAGCTCGTACCCCGGCACACGGGATAGGACGAGGACCGGCTGAGGCAGTCGCGGCTCGCGACGGCGGAAGCACTGTCCGAACTGTCGGCGGAGCTGTCCCGGGCAGTGTCGGCCGAGGCGTTGGCGAGGGCACGCGGGCTCATGGGCCAGCGGCTCCAGGCTTTGCGGGGACGCTCGGGCTACCAGCGGAGCCAGAGGAACCTGATGGCCCACATCAAGGGGTGGGCCATCAGCACCCATTCGGTGCGCCAGCTGGAACTCACGCCAAAACTCTTCGACCTCGTCGTCATCGACGAGGCGAGCCAGTGTTCCATCCCGTCCGTGCTGCCGCTGCTGTTCCGGGCGCGCCGAGCGCTGATTATCGGCGACCCCATGCAACTGGGGCACATCCCCGGCGTGTCACCGCAGCAGGAACAGCAGGCGCGGGTCAGGGCCGGGCTGAGCGCGGCACATCTGGAGGGCCACCGGCTCACGTACCACGTGTACTCCTCGTACCACGCAGCCGATCAGCACGGCGCCCCCGCGCTACCCAACACCACCAGCACGACCGCCGGATGATCGGCTACACCACGAGAAGGGACACGACCCGGTCCTGGCGCAACGCGGCGGAGGCGGAGGCCGTGCGGCGGGTGGTGGACGAACTGCTGGCGCGGCTGCCGCAGGACGCCACGGTGGGGGTGGTCACGCCGTTCCGGGCGCAGAAGGAGGCACTGGCGCGGATGTGGCGCGACGACGATCGGGTCCGGGTCGGATCGGTGCACGCCTTCCAGGGCGGGCCGCGCGACGTGATGGTGCTGAGCCCGGTGGCCACGCACAACACGCCGTCGAGGACGGCGCACTGGGTGGCGAGCCAGGTCAACCTGTGGAATGTGGCGGTCACCCGGGCCAAGTCGCAGCTGATCACCGTGGGCGGTCACGCGTTCTGGCAGGGGCAGAGCGGTCTGCCGACGCTGCTCGCGAGTCGCTTGATGCCGCTGGGGCGGACGGGTGAGGACGGCGTGCCGGTGGTGACGGCCACCTCGGTGACCGGGTTCCGCGAGGGGCTCGCCGACCGGCTCCAGCAGTACCTCGCCGCGCGCGGGATCACCGAAGTGGAACGGGCGGCGATGGTCGGCGGACACCCGGTGGACCTGCTGTTCACCGAGGCCGGGAAGAACACGGCGGTACTGATCGACCCCGGCCCGCCGCCCGGCGGTGACCCGGCACGGCACCTGCGGCTGATCCACACGCGAGGGGACCTGCTGATCGGGCTGTCGTCCGGCGGCTACGGGGCGAAGGCTGCCCGGTGGGCCGCACGGTGCGGGTGCCGGCGTGGCGGATCCTGGCGGGCGAGAAGATGCTGACGCTGCTGTTCGACTGAGCCCAGCCGTGCCCCGGCCGATTCAGCTGATGGGGAGGCACCGGACGACGTAAGTCATGTGCTGGACGTTGCCCGCCCAGAGCCACTCAGTGGGTCCGCCCGTGTCCTCTCCGGATGTGGCGGGCCCGTCCGCGCAAGCGCGCAGCCAGCACTCTCCGGCCCCGGCGGTCGCTCCCCTGAACTCGGGCAGGTCGAGGATCTGCCGGGCCGCCCGCCGGTTGACCGCGATCCGGTCGGCTCCCCGAGCCAGAACCTTGCAGAGAACGAAAGAGCGCTCGGTGGTGTAACGGAGAACGCCCCAGGGCGGGCCTCCTTTGCTGTCCGGCGTCGGTGCCTGGGTAAGAGCGCCGGCAGGCTGCACGCCGTAGTCGCCGTACCCGAGCAGCGGAAGGTAGGCGCGGCCGCTCGCCCGTACCTCGTGCCACATGTGCCAGTCGGTGCGAGGTTCTTCCCGCAAGCCGTGTTCCAGCATGTCGCCCGTGACGCGGGGGAATCCTCCTGCGAGAACGGAGACGGTCCGCCACGGTGTCAGGGGAACCAGCGCGTCGAGGGCGCGCAGTGCCTCCTTGCCCGCGTCGGGCCGGTCGCCGAGGACGCTGCTCATGTCCAGCAGCAGATCGACGGGCACGGCCGGATCTGCCCGGGCCAGGAGGCTGCGAACGGCTTCGGCGGTGTCACCGTCCCACTCCGTCGTGACGCGCACGCGGACGCCGACACCGTCGCAACTGCGGGCCGTCTCCAGGGCCGCGGTCTGCTGCGCCTCGGTCCGTTCCGGCCCCGTGACCGGGCGCAGCCGGCCCAGCTCGCTATAGACGAACAGGGCGTCGGCGAGCGAGGAGATCTGCGCGTCCTCGGCGAAGGGAGCGTCGATCCATCCGCCATGATGTCGATGGGCCCCGCTCACCGGGTCGACGAACTTCCGGACGGCGCGGTGTAGCCCTGCCGGCGCCACGGCAGGCAGTGGCGGAAGATTCCACAGTGGCATGAGCGCGGCCCGGACGTCCGGCCGCAGACGTCGATAGGCCTCGGCCGCATGCGGCCGAGCCGGCAGAACGGGAACATAGAGCGGTCCGGACATCGCGGCTCCCCTCGGCACTGCCCGCGCGCTTTTCCCTCCCTTTCAGGGTCCGCGAACGTGAGGGCGCGTGAAAAGAGAGCCCTTTCAGCCCGAATGGCCGAAGTGCGCAAGCGCCTGGCGACTTCCTGACCAGCTCTCGCCGATCCAACAAGGTTTTTTGATCGTGTGACTTGAGGATCGTGCGTGCATCGCGCGACGTGCGACTGGTGACGTATGTGCGGCGGACCAGAGCGGCGTAAAGGTTTGGCCGAGCTTCTGGCCCGCGCCGCCCAGGCCGAGGGCGCAGGCAGACGCCGTGGGGCCCGGGCCTCGCTCGGTCAGCAGCGAGACCAGTGCGAGATGAGAGCGGTGCGCGGGAGGATGCCGTCGCTGGCGCCGGCAATTGCGAGCTTCTGGTACTCGAGGCCCTCCGGTTTTGCGGCCCTCACCCGACGGCGCTGCGCGTCCGCGCGATCCTGGGCCGCCTGTGCCGAATAGGCACCCTGGCCTCCGTTGCGGGCCACCTCACGCGAGATCACCGACGGTTTACGTCCCAGCGCTGACCGTACGGGCGTTCGGTCGTCGCGGCACCGGTGGCCTGGAGGTTCGTATTGGCTCGGCGGCGAATCTTGAGCGTGTTCGGCCGCTGATCATGGCGGCCTTCGAGAGAGAGTGGCGTCTGCAAGGAAGAGGGCGGGCCACCGTGTTGTTGGTGGCCCGCCGTTCTGAAGTCTGGTGGTTGCCCAGTCAATCTGGACATCACGCCTCCGGTCCTGCGAGTTCGACGTCCTGCTGGGTGAGTTCGGCGCGCAGTCGTTCCTCGGCGATCTCGGCGTAGTGGTCCGAGAGTTCGATGCCGATGAAGTCGCGGCCTTCGCGGAGTGCAGCGATGCCGGTTGAGCCGCTGCCGGTGAACATGTCGAGGACGGTGCCGTCTTCGCGGCAGATCTGGACGAGCTGGCGCATGACGTCCATGGGTTTCTGGGTGATGTGGACGCGGTCCTTGCGGGGTTGGGAGGCGGTGAAGTCGCCGGGGAGGTAGAGGTCTCGAGCGTTGTCGAGGCGTCCCTTAGTGCCCCAGACGATAAATTCGGCGGACTGTTTGAAGCCTCCCTTGCGCGGGCGACTGGCCGGCTTGAGCCACGGGATCAGTCCCTGCCAAGTCCAACCGGCCATCTGGAGTGCGTCTGTTGTGGTGGGCAGCTGCCTCCAGTCCGTGAAAACGAGGGCGGGCGCGTGCTCGACGGAGGCCCGGTAGGACTCGGTGAGCAGGTCGGTGAGCCACGCTCGGTAGCTGCGCTGGTCGCGGTTCTCGCCGGGGAAGGAGGCGAGTTCGTGAGCGCTGTTGCTGGTGACGTACTTGTCCCGGGCGCTGCGGCTGGTGCGCTCGGCGCTGGTACGGCCTCCGGAGTTGTAGGGCGGGTCGGTGATGACGGCGTGGACGCTCGCGTCGGGGATGGTCTGCAGGACTGTTAGGGCGTCGCCGCGGTGCAGCGTGTAGCTCAAGAGCGCGGGCCTTTCTCCGGGGAGAGGGACGAACGCGCCGGACAGTAGCCGGTGATCACGGCCGTACCTAGTCCGACGGCGTTCGCGCTCCCCGGCTGGCGGCTGTGGTCATTTGGTGCGGCCGGAATGCGCGTCTACTGTCTCGCCCCGTCAGCCAGCCCGGCCAAGGAACCGGGCTCTGACCTGCATGTTCCACATTTCCTCACGCCGCCACGTCCACCGGGCCTGGCTCGTTTCTCTGGAGTCCCCATGCATCTCAAGAGATTACGAGCGCGGCTTGCTGCCGCGCTCGATCCCGACGTGGGGCCGGTGTTGCACCGGCTCCACGTCCCTCAGCCCACCCGTCGGCAGAGAACGGACGGCGCAGTGACGGCTGCCGCCCCTTCGGCCGCCTGCACCGCTCCGTCGCGCAGCACGTGGAGATTGCCATGCCTGAGATACCCCCGCACCTTCGCTCGGCGGCGACCCGGCAGGGCGACATCGGGCCGGTCTCTTGAAGAAGACCGGTGCGGCGATCGCTCTGCTGGCCTGCGGGCCGCTCCTGTTGACCGCGCCGGTGCTGTTCGCAGCGAGCGGTGTTGCCACGGCCGCCTGTCAGACCGGTGCCGCAGCGTCCATCGATACTGCGGCGGTCGCCGAGAAGGTGGAGGACATTCTGGGCGGTGGTTCCGGCTCCGACGCCTCGATGCCGGGGCTATCCTCGCCGGCCAAGCAGATTCCGAACGCCCGGGTCATCACGGCGACCGGGATCGCGATGAAGATACCGGCCCGCGGTCAGGTCGTCGCGCTGGCGACAGCCCTGCAGGAGAGCGGTCTGCGAAACCTGACCTATGGCGACCGGGATTCCGTCGGCCTGTTCCAGCAGCGTCCGTCGCAGGGCTGGGGCACGGTCGAGCAGATCCTCGATCCGGTGTACGCGTCGACCAAGTTCTACGAGCGCCTGCGCAAGGTCTCGGGTTGGGAGTCATTGACCGTCACCCAGGCCGCGCAGGCCGTGCAGCGCAGCAGCTTCCCGGACGCCTACGCGAAGTGGGAGCCGCTGGCGACCGCGCTCCAGCAGGCGCTGGCCCCGCTCCTTGACTCCGGAGAGGGGCATGTCGCCAGCCGGAACGGCTTCGCAGCAGCTTCTGCCTCGTGTGCCGGCGCGGACGGCTCGGCGTTCGGTCCGATCCCGGCAGGGGCGGTGCCCGACGGGTACGCGATCCCGCCCGACGCGTCGGCGAAGGCGAGGACTGCGATCCGCTGGGCGATGGGTCAACTCGGCACCGCGTACCAGTGGGGCGGGAGCTGTACTGACGCGCACAGTCAGGATCCGATGGGCCGGTGCGACTGCTCATCGCTGATGCAGCAGTCCTACCGAGCCGCCGGGGTGACGCTATCCCGCACGACCTATACGCAGGTCAAGGAGGGCAAGGCCGTATCGGTCAGTGCCCTCGAGCCTGGCGACCTGCTGTTCACCGGGGGCACGGCCGCCTCTCCCCAGCACGTCGGGATGTACATCGGCGAGGGCCTGGTCATCCATGCCCCCAGGACCGGCGACGTGGTCCGCATCGTCACGCTCGCGTCCTGGAAGAGCGAGATCCTCGCCGCACGCCGCGTCCTCTGATGAACCCCCTTCTCCGCCCTGAACCAGGCGGGCCTTCCACCAGCCGCAAACCGAACAGGAGCTCTTTTAATGCATGTATTCGACACGGTCGTGCAGCTTGCCTACGACCCCGGCGTCACCCCCAACGAGGGCGGCCTGCCGGGCCTGTCAGTGCTGAAGAAAGTCATGGGGTCGATCAACCTCTTCGGCATCATCGCCGTCGTCGGCTCCATGGCCATGTCCGCGGGCGTGTGGGCGTGGGGTCATCACAGCGGCGGCCATCAGGCGGAGGCCAATGGCAAGAAGGGTGTCCTGGTGTCGGCGGGCGCCGCCCTTCTGTTGGGCGCGGCCAACGGCATCGTCACCTTCTTCTCCGCGCTCGGGTCGCAGGTGCGCTGATGAAGGTACGTGTCCGTTCCTCTCCCGATGGCAGGTCCCCAGTGTGGCGGCGGACTCTGCTCGGCACCGCAGTGCTCGCCGTCCTGGTCGCCGTCGCCGGTCTGGTCAGTTATCTCGCCCACTCTGACGACGCCCCTGCCGCAGCGGCGTCGCCCCGTCTACCTGCCGCGGCAGAGCCGTCTCCGACCACCGGTTCCCAGACCGGCAACGCGAAGGACTCCCCGTCCGGCAGCGTGAAGGGGCCGCCGTCGACCCGCGATCCGCTGGCCTTCGCCAAGGCGGCAGCGGTGGCGCTGTGGTCGTACGACACGCGGGCCAGCACCCAGCCGCGTCATATCGCCCGGCTGCACCGTTGGTTGTCCGACGAGAAGAAGTTCACGGACAAGGACTCGGTCGACGCGTTGGTTCCCTCCCCTCTTCTGTGGGAGCAGATGGCGGAGCAGGGTCAGTACGCCACGGCCACGGCTGGTGAGGCTCACCTCCCCGATGTGTTCACGCGAGCGCTCCAGGACGACCCCGGCAAGATCACGACCGCGTACGTGTACGCGGTAACCGTCTCCGGCAAGCAGAAGGTCGCCTGGGACGGCTCCCCGAAGGGTGGTGCGGAGTCCCGGACCGTCACCCTCGCCGTGCAGTGCCGCCCTTCCCAGGACTGCGTCCTGGCCGGCGTTCTGCCCACCGTGGCCCCCTGAGCCCTCACTCGCCTTGATCAGAAAGGAGGTGCTCCTCCATGGCTGTATGTGACCTGCCGTTGATGGACAAGGTCTGCGGTGCGGTCGAGTTCGCCTCGAACCCGGCCGGATCGATCACCGACGGCATCGGTGCCTGGATTGCCAAGAGCGTCGGCGAACTCGCCGCCACTGCCGCTGAACTCGCGGCCGATGCGGTCGACTCCACGACCGCCATCGACCTCAACGCCGGATGGTTCCGCGACAACTATGAGCTGCTGCTGCCCATTGGGCTCGTGCTCACTGTCGGGACCTTCTGCCTCCAGCTCATCATGGCCGCCTGGCGGCGCGACGAACGCGCGCTGGCCCAGGCCGCCATCGGCACCATGACCGGTGTTCTGTTCAGCTTCTGCGCCGTCTCGTTCACCGCGGTGGCCGTCACCGTGGTCGACGCCTTGTCCGCCGGCCTGTTCGAGGCGGCGAACACCTCGATCGACGACGCCGTACGCCGCGTGATCAACGCAGCGAACATGGGACCGATGTTCTCACTGGGCTGGATCGTGGCGGCGATCGTGGGCCTGGGCAGCGCCATCGGCGCGTTCCTGTACTGGGGCGTGATGGTGGCCCGCAAGGTCGGTGTGCTGATCCTGGTCACCTTGGCGGTGTTCGCCGGAGCCGGCGGTGGTTGGGAGGTCGCCAAGCGGTGGCGGCGCAGCTGGATCGAGGCCACGGCCGCGCTGGTGGTCTCGAAGCTGCTGATGACCGTGGTGTTCCTCGTCGGTGTCTCCGCGATGGGCAAGGCCGATCCGAAGGACGGCATGGCTGCCCTGTCCGATGCCATGGCAGGCATCGTCGTGATGGTCCTGGTGCTGCTCTGCCCGTACGCGACGTACAAGTTCGTGCACTGGGCGGGTGACGGCGGCAGCGCCGGCGACCTGCACCGCACCGGTGCCGCCGGTATGGCTGTCGCGGCCGGGGCGGCGAAGACCGCTGCCGGAGCGGTGATGCGGGCGTCGGCTGGTGGCGCCGCGCCGCAGGGCCCCAGCTCGATTCCGGGGGCAGGCAGCGACGGCGTGGCCACCGGCATCGACCCGACCGGCGGCCGGTTCAGCAAAGAGGGCATCGACGGCGGCGAAGCGAAACCGCAGACGCGGTTCCGGTTCGGCGAAGACCCTTCCGCGCCGGGAGACAAGGGGACCCCGCTCATTCAGCGACCGGGTATCCCGCCTCTGATCAACCGTCCCTCCTCCGACGGGGCCTCCGGTACGGCACCGGGCGCGTCCCCCGCCATGGCGGCCCCTGCAGCGGGTCCCGTGGGTGAGGCTGCCAGCGCGGGACCCATCTCGACGGTTGCCAACAGCCCTGCCGGGCCTCCGCCGGCGAACGGCCAGGCGGATTCCTGGGATTTCCCGCGGCCACCTGAAGGCTCCTGACCTGACCGGGTTGGGTGGGCAGCGGACCTGCTGCCCACGCCTCCGGAGCCCCTGACCACCGATCACCTTCTCTTTCTCCTTGGGATCACCTTGCCCGAAACCCCAACCGTTCGGTTCCCGCACCGTAGCCGACGCGGCATTCTGCTCGGCCTGACCGCTCCGCAGCTCGTATTCGCCGGCCTCTCCGGCCTTCTGCTCCTGGCCGTCGTCCTGGCTGCCGGTGTCGTCGGCGCGCTGCAGCTTCTTCCACTGTGGGCACTGTTGGCCGCAGCGACCTTCCTCCGCTACCGCGGCCGGTCGCTGGCCGACTGGGCACCGATCGTCGCCCGCTACCTGATACGCCGTGCCCGCGGCCAGCTCGTCTGGCTGGTCCGGCCCTCCTCTCGACCTCGCCGCGAAGGGCTGCTGCACCTGCCCGGCCGTGCCGCCAGCCTGCGGGTCGTCAAGTCACCGCACCGCCGCTTCGCCGCCGTGCACGATCCGCATGCCGGAACCCTGACGGCCGTCGTCAAGGTGTCGGCCCGTGCCTTTGCGCTGCTCGACCCGGGCGCCCAGAACGCCAACGTGTCCGGCTGGGGCCGCGCGCTGGCCGCCCTCGCCCGCACCGGCCAGGTCGCCCGCCTCCAGGTCCTGGAGCGGACTGTCCCCGACTCCGGCGATGCTCTGCGCCGCTATTGGGAGGAGCACGGCAACCCGGACGCCACGCTGGCCGGCCCGCTATACGAGGAGTTGATCGAGAGCGCCGGACCGGCTGCCGCGCCCCACGAGGCGTACGTCGCTCTCGCGCTCGACATGAAGGCGGCCCGTCGGCTGATCTCCCAGGCCGGCGGCGGTCTGACCGGTGCCTTCGCAGTGCTCGGCCAGCTCACCGCGACATTCGAGCAGGCCGCCCGCACGGCCGGGCTCACCCCGCTCGGATGGCTGACTGCCGGAGAGATCGCCGCTGTGGCCCGCACCGCCTACGACCCCAAGGTGCTCTCCGCCCTGGACCGGTGGTCCGACTCCGGACGGCCGACGGCCGACCCTGCCTCTGCCGGACCGGTCGTGGTGGTCGAGAAGGCGGACCACATCACCACAGACACCGCCGTCCACACCACCTACTGGGTGGAGAACTGGCCGCGCACCGAGACCAGCGCCGGGTTCCTGCACCAGCTCCTCTTCACCGCCGGAGTGCGCCGCACCCTCAGCCTCACCTTCGAGCCCAAGGGTCTGGAAGCCGCGATGCGGGACGTGCAGCGCAAGAAGGCCAGCATCATCGCCGACGCCACCGAGCGTTCCCGGCGCGGCCAGGTCGACTCCGAGGCCGACTCCATCGAGTACCGGGACGTCAAGGAACGCGAGCGCCAGCTCATCGCCGGCCACGCCGACATCGCCCTCACCGGCCTCCTGACCGTCTCCGCCGACAGCGAGGAAGAACTCCGTGCCGCCTGCGCCACCGTGGAGACGGCCGCCGTGGCAGCCCAGTTGGACCTGCGCACGCTGACCTGGCAGCAGGCCGAGGCGTTCACCACCGCCGCCCTCCCCTTCGCACTCCGCTCCTGAGGCAACCAGCACCTTTATGCAGCGCCCCACCGAACCCGCCCAGGACTTCGTTCCATTCGCCACCGCAGCGATCGACTTCCACCAGGCCCTCAACCTCCCCGCCAGCCCGCTGGTGGCCAGTCGCAGCGAACTCGACTCCCTGCACGCCCACCTCACGTCGCTCCTCGCCCTGCTCGACGCGCATGCGCAGCGCGCGGGAAAGCTACTGCCCACCCTCGCCCGGCCGCTCGCCGCCGCCCGGCTGCGGGCCTGGCAGGTCACCGACCTGCTCCACACCGCCTTCCACGCGGCTCCGCATGACGGCGGCGAACCGGACCCGCCCAGCGACCTCCGGAGCGGGCTTCCCGAGGGGGCGCCAGAGCTGACCATCTGCCACCGCCACCAGCGTGCCTCCCGCCTCCTGCGCCGTCGCGCCACACCCACCGACCTGCGCCACGACCGGCCCTGACCACGACCGAAGGATCCCCCCATGCCCAGGACCCGTACCAGCGCGACGCCACTGTTCGTCCCCCGCAACGCCAGCCGTGCCGCGCAGAGGGCCGCCCGCAACGAGTACGCCCAGGCCCTCCGGCAGGCCCGCCGCGCCGAGGTCATCAGCAGTCCCCGCCGACATGAGGAACTCGATCCTCACCTCCAGCCGACCTACCCCGTCGCCGGCCGCCCGGGCCTAGCCTCCGCCCGCGGCGGGAAGCTCCGCCTCCCCGCCCACCGCATGACCACCGCCACCGTCTCCGGGGCCTACCCGTTCCTCGCCGAGGGCGGCCTCGGAGCCGAGGGGATCTTCATCGGCCGCGACGTCCACGCCGAAGCCGCCTTCTGCTACGACCCCTTCGCCCTCTATAACTCCGGCAAGATCGAAGGCTTCACCAACCCGAACGCCGTCCTCGCCGGGATCATCGGCATGGGCAAGTCCGCCCTCGCCAAGTCCATAGCTACCCGAGCAATCGCCCACGGCTACCGCGTCTACGTCCCCTGCGACCCCAAGGGCGAATGGACCCCGGTCGCCCAAGCCCTCGGCGGCACCACGATCGCTCTCGGCCCCGGCCTGCCCGGACGCCTCAACCCACTTGACGCTCCCGCCCGCCCGGCATCCGTCTCCCCGGACGACTGGGACGCCGAGGTCCGCAAGCGACGCCTGCTCCTGCTGGCCGGCCTCGCCCGCACCGTCCTCAAGCGCGACCTCCAGCCCGTCGAACACACCGCCCTCGACATCGCGCTCGACGTGGTGGTTGCCGACGCCGCCCGCAACGGCACCGTCCCGCTCCTGGGCGACATCGCTGCCATCCTCGGCACCCCGGCCCGGCTCGACGCCGCCCTCGACCACCAGGGCGGCACCATGCGCGTGGCCGCCGAAGACCTCGCCCATGCCCTGCGCCGCCTCGTCCACGGCGACCTCTCCGGCATGTTCGATGCCCCCAGCACCATCGCTTTCGACCCCACGACGCCGATGTTGACCATCGACCTCTCCCGCCTCGGCGGCACTGGCGACGACACCGCCCTTGTCCTCGCGATGACCTGCGCTTCCGCCTGGATGGAGTCCGCACTCGCCGACCCCGACGGGGGCCGCCGCTGGGTGATCTACGACGAAGCCTGGCGCGTCATGCGCCACGTCGGCCTGCTCGAACGCATGCAGTCCCAGTGGAAGCTCAGCCGCGGCCTTGGCATCGCCAATCTCATGGTCATCCACCGCCTCAGCGACCTGCTCTCCGCCGGCGACGCCGGCTCCCGCGGCCGCGTCCTCGCCGAAGGCCTCCTCGCCGACTGCTCCACCCGCATCATCTACCGCCAGGAACCCGACCAACTCGGAGCCGCCGCCTCCCTGCTCGGGTTGACGAGCGTGGAGACCCAGGCCATCTCCGCGCTGACCAGGGGCCGGGGGCTTTGGAAGGTCGCCGGCCGGTCCTTCATCACCCAGCACATCCTCCATCCAGCCGAACGCGCCTTGTTCGACACCGACTCCCGGATGTCGGGGGCCCGATGAGCCGGCCGCTCGCAGGAGAGCTGGGTCGGCCCATCACCCAACGGCTCAACCGGACCTCATCAGGCACTGACCTGCTGCTCGCTCTCCTCTTCGTTCTGCTTGGTGCCGCCGTCGCCTTCGGGTCGGCTGCCTGGCTGGTGGGCAACACGGCCAACGTCCTGGTGGGCGACGGCACCTGGGTCGCCTTCAATTCGGCCGAGGCCCTGCTTCGCCCCGACGCTGTCTGGCCCGGCCTCTCGTCGACCGCGCTCCTGGTCGGGGCTCGTCTCATCCCCGGTGTTCTCGTCCTGGCCCTGCTGGTCACGGTTGGTGTGGCCGTGATTCGCCGGCGCTCGCAGCTCAGCTTGGGCCTGGCTGGCCCGGCAGACGTACGCCCGCTGCTGGAGAAGCAGATCACGGCGAAGGCGCAGTCCCTGCGGCCGTGCCTCGCTGATCTCAAGCCTAAGAAGGTCGCCCCGGCGGATCGCGGCGTCCTCGTCGGGACGCTGTCTTCCGGCAGCAGCGAGGTGCGGGCGAGCTGGGAGGACGTGATGGTCGCCATCATGGCGCCGCGTTCCGGGAAGACTTCCGGCCTGGCGATTCCGGCGATCCTCTCCGCGCCGGGGCCGGTGCTCCTGACCAGTAACAAGGCGGCCAACGACGCGTTCACCGCGACGGTCGACGCGCGTGCCGAGGTCGGTACTGTGTGGACGCTGGATCCGCAGCAGATCGCTCATCACCCGCGGCAGATGTGGTGGGACATCCTTGCCGACGCCCGGGATCTGGCCGGGGCCAAGCGACTGGCCAGGCACTTCGTCGCCGCGTCCGTGGACGAGTCCTCGGGCTCCGACTTCTGGTCGACGGCCGCCGCCAACACACTCGGCGCGCTGTTCCTGGCGGCCGCATCGCACCGGAGGGCGATCACCGATGTGCTGGACTGGCTGGCGTCGCCGGCGGAGCGCACCCCGGTGGACCTGCTGTCCGACGCCGACCACCATGCGGTGGCCGCGCAGCTTCAGGGCACGGTCTCCGGAGCGGTGGAGACACGCGACGGCATCTACGAGACGGCCCGTCAGTACGCAAGTTGCCTCCTCGATCCGGAAATCGCGGCCTGGGTCACCCCCACCCCGGACCTGCCGGAGTTCAAGCCCGCCGAGTTCGCCCGCTCCCGGGACACGCTGTACCTGCTGTCGAAGGACGGCGGCGGCTCAGCCTCGGCGATCATCGCGGCTGCCGCCGATGCCGTGATGCGAGCCGCCGTCGTGGTGGCAGAACGTTCCGGCGGCCGACTCGACCCGCCCGCCCTGTGCGTGCTGGACGAGGCAGCCAACGTCTGCAAGATCAGCGACCTGCCCGACCTCTACTCCCACCTCGGTTCCCGGGGCATCACCCCGATCACCATCCTCCAGTCCTACCGGCAGGGCCAGAAGTGCTGGGGTGAGGCCGGCATGGACGCCCTGTGGTCGGCCGCCACGATCAAGGTTGTCGGTAGCGGCATCGACGACGCCGACTTCGCGGACAAGCTCTCCCGGATCATCGGCGACCACGAAGTTCAGACCACGACCGTCTCCACCTCGGAGAGCGGCAAGTCCACGTCGGTCTCAACGCGCACCGAACGGATCCTGCCGCCGGACGCAATCCGCGCTCTGCCCAAGGGGAAGGCGCTGTTGTTGGCCACCGGCATGCGCGTGGCCATGCTTGATCTCAAGCCCTGGTACAAGGAGCCGATCGCCAAGACCGTCGGCCCGGCATCCGAGCGCGCCACCAAGGCCATCACCGCCCGGGCGCTCGCCAAGTCTGACGCCTTCGGGACGGTCACGTGAACAGCCTCTGGAACACCCCGGCCGCGGAGTGCATCGCTGCCCTGCGCGAGCAGGCTGAGCAGTACGACGAGCCGTCCGCCGACCGCAGCTCTCGAGCATGCCCTCACGCCCATGCCTCGGAGTGGTCGGCCGACCGCTCCGACTACGGCCGGCGCCGCTTCGCCCAGTCAGCCGAGGAAGTACGCCGAGGTCGTGCCAAGGGTTTTCGTCTCCCGATGCAGCAGCCCGTGTTCGCGCGGCTGTTCACGGCCTCACCGCATCCCGGTCGTCCGGCCAACGCCCGCAGCGAAACGGCGACCGTCGCACTCGACCGCCCCGGACGCCGACGCTGAGTCCATCCCTGATCTGGAAGTGCCGATGATCCGTTACCTCTCCACCTGCCCGCTGTCGGTTCCCGAAGGCCAGGCGTGAATCCGCTGCTCCTCGCCGAGCGAGCAGTGCTGGGCGCGGTCCTGCTCGAGCCACGACAGCTCGAACGCCTCGGCTGGCTGCGTCCCGAGGACTTCGAACGCCCTGCTCACGCCGCTCTATTCGCCGCGTTCCGGCACCTCGCCGACATCGGCCATCCGGCCCTGGACCAAACCGACCGTCCGACCCCGCTGTCCTGGGTGAACGACTCCCTGGACGCCGCATCCCGCAAGGTTCGCGGACTGTCCCCGGCCTACTTGCATGCCTTGGCGGGATACTGCCCGCGGTCGGACCACGCGCCGGTCTACGGGCGGATGGTCCTGGACGGCGCGATCCGCCGCCACGTTCTCCAACACGCCAGGCGACTGCATCAGACGGCCCGTGCCGCCGCCCTGGTCGGGGATCCCTCAGAGGCGCTGCAGCAGACCAATGTCCTCGTCGGCACTCTCGACGACCTCGCACGTCGGTGGGGCATCACGCGTCGTCCGGCTTCACCGAGCCGCGCGGTGCCCGTTGTTCCTGTTCCGGCGGAGCTCACGGAGGGCGTGGAGGAGGACGAGCGGCTCCTCCTGGCCCGTCTGGCCGACCATCCCACGTCGTACGAAGAGGTGTCTCCGTGGCTCATATCGGAGGACTTCGCGGTCCCCCTCCACGGATCGCTCTACCGATGTCTTGGCGCCCTGATCCACCGTGCCGAGCCAGTCGACGGACTCACCCTGCTCTGGGAGGCTCAGCGGCGCGGCCTCCTGGACGAGCCGGGCGTCACCGAGTACGTGGCCGCGGTCTGCTCGGAACCGGGAGCGGCCAGTGCGGAGTGGCTGGGTGAACGGGTCCTGCGCGCTTCCCTCATCCGCACCACCGCCCAAGTGGCCCGTTCAATCCAGGAACTGGTCGACGACTCCCGACACTCCCCCGGCCACCTGATCGGGCTGACACTCACCGCCCTCGCCCCGGCCGAACACATCCGCAGCCGCTGGCACGCTGCCACGGGGCACGCCCGGCAGCCCAATGGCCCTCCCTCCCTCTCAACGACCGGTGTCACACGGGCTAATGGTGCCCTTGCACGCAGCCGTCTCGGCTCACACCGCCCGCACCGTGCCCCCACGCGTCCAACGTCGCCCACCGCCGACAGCGAGGACCGCACGCGGCGTCTCACTCGATAGTCCTTCCGTCACCTCAGGAGCAACACCTTCGTGCCCACCGCTTTCCCCCAGGAAGCCGCCGAACTCCGCCTGCTGGCGACCCGCTTCGATGCACACCGCGGCAAACTGCCCGACCTTTCCCATCCCCACCGCCAGCCCGATCTGCCACTACTCGCACGCCACTTCACCGAGCTCGGCGAGCTGGCGGCCGAACTCGGCCGCGACGTCCGCGATCAGCACGCCCGCCCAGTATCCGAGCGCTCCCGCATGCATCTCACCCACCTGGCCACCGCCGCACATGCGGCCGGCGAGGCAACAGCCCGCCTCGGCCGCGCCGTCACTCAGCTGGCGTTCCTTACCGACACCCAGCCACGACGCGAACATCCCGATCTCCTGGACGCGCGGGAATCCGCCCAAGCCGTGATCGCGGACGAACTGGCCGCGGCCCGCGTAGTCCTGGACGATGCGGCCAACACCTTGCACTCGCTCGCCTTCCACAGCTCACCACCTCCACTGACCACAGCCGCTGCCCGAAGCCGCTCCACCGTCACAGCCGGCGTTCCTCGTGCTGCCGTCACGGTCATGTCCGCCGGGATCCCGGCAGTCCGGGCTGGAGCTATTCATGGCCTACGGGGCCGCTGACATGCCGGCTGACGCCCCACGGCTGATCGGCTCGCTCTGCTCCGGCTATTGCGGCCCGAGCCTGGCCGTACAGGAGGTTCTCGGCGGCACAGTCGCCTGGCACGCGGACAACGACCCGGCCGACTTAACCCCGAGATCGTCAAATGCATGCAGGGCCTCCCCGCCGACTGGGTCACCGCCACCCCCGGCCTCGGCCGCCCCGCCCAACTCGCCGCCCTCGGCAACGGCGTCGTCCCCCCAGAAAGCAGCTTAGGCCCTCCGCTTCCTCGACCCGCCGCTCACCTGCGATCACGCCAGCCTGCCCGCCTGAACACCAGCCATCACCACCGGAGCAATCTCTTGGACAACCAGCCCGACGTCTCGATCGGCGTCCACACCACGTATGGCTTCACCGCCCGGCTCCGCAACGGCGCTGACTCCGACCTCCTGAGCAACACCGGCTTCGTACCGCTGCCCGGCCAGAACGTCTACACCCTCACCGGCACCCGCGCCGAACGCTTCGACACCGCCCGCCTCGCCCGCGCCGTCGAACTCCTCGACCAGGCACGCGCCACGGTCGCCATCCCGCCCGGCATCCTGCCTGGGGTCGCCCCCAGCCCGCGCCCCGAGCCGGATGTCTTGTTCGGCCGGCACCCCGAGCTGGGGATCACCGCCACCGTGACCGACGGCCTGCCCCGCGCGGAAGCCCTCCTCCTGGGCCACGGCTTTCAGTACCGGCCGCACGCCGACATCTTCGTCTTCCCGGCGGGTACCCCGGAGGGCACGGCGGTGGCCACGGCTGCGGTTGCCCTTCGCCATCTGCGAGCGGAGGGTCACATCGTGGCCGCAACTTCTGACATCACGCTCCGACGTTCTCAACCCTTGATGCCACAGTTCGGAACTGCGGCTCCTACTCCCGCCCTATCAGCCAACCAAGCCGAAACATCTGGGCACTCCAGCACCATGAACCGGTAATCCTCCGCTATCCCCTCCACGCTGAGGCTCAGTCCGAGCTGTCGCTGACGCGATTGGCAACCACTGCTGGCCCTGCATCGCACATCACCGCCGGTCGGTTCTGTCGCCTCAGTCACGTAGCAGATGCTCTCAGGTTGCCGGTGGTCCATAACTCCGATGCGCGGCCGTTCCAAATCGGCGCTGTTCCCCATCCTGTCGGCATGTCCCCCGCTCACAGATGGAGCACCCGACTATGCCTGACTTTCCCGAGGGCTCCTCCGAACCATTCCGACTGCCCGACGGCGATCTCGACGATCTCGCTTCCACGCTCGCCCGGACGGTCGCCGAGGTGCGCCAGCACGGCGCGCTTCTCGATCGACTCAGTTCCGAACCCGGCCAGCAGCCGCACGCGTCTGCCGCGAACGCCAGCGCACGGGGCGAACCGTCGTCCGTCTTCCTCATGGCCCTGGGCGGCGACGCCTACACCGCCGAGCTCCGCGCCCTGAGCGACTGGGTCAACTACCTGTTGCTGCCCGTCTATGGGCGGGAGATCAGCAGTGCGCGCCCTTGGTGCTTCCGGTGGCAGGAGCATCCCGAAGCCGTTGCCCGTCTTCATGGGCTTTGGCTGGCGTGGCAGCAGCTCACTGATGTCGAGGCCGGGCTCGCCGGTCCTGCGACGTGGCACCGCGATCACTTGGACCACACGATGGCACAGCTCCGCGCCCCGGACGGTCCCTTCGCTGCCTGCACCACGAACCCGACCCGTGCTGCTCATCGGCTTCTGCCCGCGCCTGGTTCTACGCCGGAGGCCGGTGCTTGAGGGGCGAAATCGATTTTCGGCTGGATGGTCTGGTTCCGGCGGATCCGGTCTCCGCTCGTTCTGTGCGCTCAGTGTTCTCTGGAGACCTTCATCCGGTCGTCGAGCATCACAACGGCGGCGACGACCAGTCCGAGAGCTATCTGCTGGCGTACGACGAGTCCGCGGCCTGGGGCGTCCCGGGCGAGCCGCAGCTTCGCGCAATCAAGATCACGCGTGACAGCCGCGACGGACTGTTCACGTTCGAGGCCGAGAGTCATGCTCTTGCCGCGCTGGGGATGAACTGGTTGATCGAGCGGGGCTGCCCGCTTGAAGTCATCATTCAGCCCGCCGAGGGGCTGCTGCGGCCAGCCGACGACGAGACTATGCAGCTGGAAGCGCGCCTGGCGGACTCCAAGGGGCGCTATCGCATACGCGACACCTGGACCGAGGACGGCGGCGACGCCGAGAGTCACGTCATCTCCGAGGATGTGCAGGCGATGGCGTTGCCAGTGCGAGTCTTCCTTGAGGAACCGGACTTCGGCGCCGGCACGTACCGCCTCCGGGAAGGGGCGTTCCCCAGCTTCGAGGCCGCAGGCAGCTGGCTCCGGGAACGCAACGGCCCTCTTCCGGCCGCCCCTGAGCAGGACCTCTCAGCACGTCGGGCTGCCCAGGCGAGGGGGCGCTCCACCGGTCTGCCCACCCTCCACGGTCTCGGATCTCATGACTGTCCGCCGCCCGAAGAGCCGCGATACTCCCCGCGGCGGGCTCGATGATGGCGGCGAGGTTCGGGTTCGCTGCGCACCCCGACGCGCTGACCGATCTCCGAGCGTTGCCCGCAACAGTCCGGGACCTGGCACTGCTGGAGTTGCAGGCGTTGGTGCGCGGCAGCGACGACTGCCTGCCGCTGGCGGGCCCGCTTGAGGGCTTCCACAAGGTCTACGTCGATCCCGAGGTCCGGTACCGCCTTGTCATTCAGTTCCGCGATGGCCCACCCGCTGCCGCTCATCGCCGGGAGATCTACCTCGTAGCCGCGGGCCCGCGCCGGGGTTACGCGGTCTACCGCGCCGCTCAGCACCGCATGGGGCGCCACAATCCGGCCGACCAGCCGTCACCGGCCCAAGTGGCGGCTGCCCGCGCCCGCTCGCCTCTGGCCGTACGCACCGCGACAGCTCTGGGGCCCGCTCCCGGATCCGCCCCCACCACCGCACACGCCCACGCCCACGCCCCGATCAAGAAGGTCCACCGATGACCACACCCACGCCGCAGAAAGCTCCTGCCCGCCACGATCTCGTCGAGCTGCTGACGGAGGCAGCCGAGGAAGTCGCCGGCATCCTCACCACGGAGTACCCCACTCCCCCGACTTGCTCGTACCTACACCCGGTCCTCGGACCCCTGGCCGCCGGTCCCCAGGCCACCGCGCGGCTCAGCGACCGTCTTGAGGCATTCGTCGGGACGTCGCCTGCCACGCCCGCCGAGCTGCTGGCGCTCGCCTCGCTGGCCTCCGCCTTGGGCTGGCTGACCGAGTCCCTGTCCGACCTGACAGGAGCGGTCGACGCCCTCTGCACGCAGGCCGGCCTCCCAGACGGAAACGAGCTGTCCAGTGCGGAGGACCCACTCACCGCTCAACACCCAGGAATACATGAGGAGATGGTGCTCAGCTCCCAGGAGTTGGCATCCATCCGCAGGGCCGCCGAGACCAGTGGTCTCACCCCCGGTCACTACGTCGAGGTTCTCTCAAGCGCGCAGCTGGCTGCGGCCCGGATCACGGAGGAGTGCGCCGAGATCAGCGAAGGGCTGCTGGAGGACGCTCGCCAGGTGGCCAAGGCCACGGCCAACGGCGTTCGCTGGGGCGACGGCCCCAATAGCCTGCCTCGCCTGGTGCGCACGCTGCTGGCCCGGCTGGAGGCCGGCCAATGACATTCCCCCATGACCCTGCCCAGCACCCCCGCGACGTGGACACCCGATGGCATGAGTACCGCGTCACCCCCCGTTACCTGGCTGGTTCCCTCGGCATCGGGGATCCCGGCTTTGCCCCCGTCCCCGCCGACTGGCCGCGCTATGAACCGGACGACCTCGGCTCGTTCGTGGTCACCTCGCCGGACCGCCGCATTCACATCGGCTGGAACGGCGACGACTACCTGCTGTGGCGTATCGGCGCCTACGACGGGACCCTCGGGGCACGGCACTGGCTGGCCACCGCCAATCATGCCACGCCGCCCGAGATCGTTGCCGGCCTGACGAGCGCGCTCGTACGCGACTACGGCACTGGCGAGGAGGCGTTCCTGGCGCGCCCCAGCCAGTCCTGGCGTCACGCGGCACAGCCCCTCCTGGACGCGGGATGGACCAGGCAGGCAGCCGAATACGGCACCGTCGAGATCGTGGCTCCGGACCAACTGGCCGGTCTCTCCGTGGATGTTCGTGACCATGGACCGGACTCAGAGGCGTACACCTTCTGGGCGGGACCTCCGGGCTGGGGAACCCGTGCCGAGATCACGCTCACCGCCCGCACCCCGGACCATCTCGTCGTAGCCACAGCCGCAGCGTTGGTCGACCCCCGGCCAGTCCTGCGCGAGCGGCAGCACATCCACCGCGACGTCGAGCACGCGGTCCAGCTGGAGCCGGTGGAAGCCGTCGGCCCAGCAACCGCCGTGCCGACTCCACAAGACGTGCGCCGCACCGCGGTATCCGCCGCCATGGCCCGTGCAGAGCAGGCGAGTTCTTCCATCCGTCGGGTCAGCGCAGCCCGCAGTCGCAGCGCGCCCCGAACCACCATGGACCTCCCCGCCACCACTACGGCTGCCACACCGCCGACGGACTCCGCCCGCCGCGCAGCCCGACGCTGACCTCCCACCGCCAACAGCGCCATGTCCCACGATCGCAGCAACGACCTGCTGGTCCACCAGCAGCGGCTCCACGCTCTCACTGCCCCAGGGACCAGCCTCTCCTTCGAGCTGGTCCGCATCAGCACCACGGCCACGGCGCTGCGCGGGCCTCCGCCGAGTGCCAGGTGGCACTCTGAATCGCCCCGGGTCGAATGGAGGCTCGATTCTCTGAGAGGATTGAGTCATGCCACGCCCTTCCCCCTACCCCGCTGAGCTGCGCAAGCGCGCTGTCCGCATGGTCGCCGAGGTGCGGCCCGAGTACGACACCGAGTGGGCCGCGATGAAGGCCGTTGCGTCCAAGCTCGGGATCGGGACGACCGAGACGGTGCGCAAGTGGGTCCGCCAGGACCAGATCGACAGCGGGACCCGGCCGGGGACAACGACGGAGGAATCGGCCCAGGTCAAGGCGCTGAAGAAGGAAGTTGCCGAGCTCAAGCGGGCGAACGAAATTTTGAAGGCCGCGGCGAGTTTCTTCGCGGCCGAGCTCGACCGGCCACTTCTGCGCTCGTAGCGTTCATCGACGAGTACCGGGACCGCTTCGGCGGTGTCGAGCCGATCTGTCGTGTGCTGTCCGAGCACGACTGCAGCATCGCCCCCTCCACCTACTACGCCCACAAGCAACGCCAGGCTTCCCCGTCTGCCCGTCAGGTTCGTGACGAGGAGCTGAAGGCCCTGATCAAGGAGGTGTTCGAGGCCAACTACCGTGTCTATGGCGCCAGAAAGGTCTGGCGGGAGCTGAACCGGCAGGGCCACCAAGTTGCCCGCTGCACCATCGAGCGGCTCATGCGCGAGCTGGGCATCGCCGGTGCGGTCCGCGGCAAGAAGGTGGTCACCACCGTGGCGGATCCGTCCGCCGAGCGGGCCCCGGACCTGGTCGACCGCGACTTCGTGGCCGACGCCCCCAATCGCACCTGGGTCGCCGACTTCACGCATGTGGCGGCCTGGGCCGGCACTGTCTACGTCGCTTTCGTCGTGGACACATTCTCCCGCCGCATCGTCGGCTGGGCCGCCGCCACCACCAAGCACACCGAACTCGTGCTGGCGGCCTTGGAGATGGCGCTGTGGCAGCGCGACCGGGCCGGCATCCCGCCCCAGCGAGGCGAGTTGACCCACCACTCGGATGCGGGTTCGCAGTACACCTCATTTAAGCTCGCCGAACACCTGGACCGCGAAGGCATCGCGGCCTCCATTGGCTCGGTCGGTGACGCGCTCGACAAGCACGTGTCATCACACTGCACCTCTTCTCCTATCGGGTTCGCTTTGAGGTCGTCGTTGCTGGTCGGCGGTGGTCGAGGCGTACGCCTTGCTGGAC
This sequence comes from Streptomyces sp. NPDC002896, assembly GCF_040295225.1. NCBI lineage: Bacteria > Bacillati > Actinomycetota > Actinomycetes > Kitasatosporales > Streptomycetaceae > Streptomyces > Streptomyces sp. NPDC002896. The sequence goes on from NZ_JBEOVA010000024.1 coordinate 91,002, forward strand.
GCGGGGCGGGTTGGGTCCCGGCTGAGGGTAGAGACAGGCGTTCTTGTCGTTGTACTTCTCGCCCTCGAGCAGACCGGCACGGTGCCATTTCCAGACGGTGGGGACGCTGACTCCGAGGAGTTCGGCGAGTTCGTGGGCGGTCAGCAGGCCACGGTCCCGCAGCCGGTCGAAACGGCTTGTGAGCTGGTAGGTCTCGCGGATGTCGCGGACCAGGAGCCGGTGGAAGGGCAGGCCCTTGCCGCTGGTCAGGCCGCGCTGGTTGAGGATGTCGGCGATCTCCGCGTCGGTGTGGTCCTCGAGGAGGGTGTCGATGGCGGCGACGATGGGCTTCGGGGTCTGCCACAGTTTCCCGCCGCCCAGCGGGAGAGACAGGTCGAGAGTGTGGTGCTGGCCGCCGGACAACCGGACCTGGGCGGTGATCCGTGCGGCCTTGGTGAGGGTGACGTCCGTGATCAGCAGGCGGGCGATGCGTTTGCGTTCCCGCATCGGGGTGCCCGGATCGTGCCAGAGCCGGTGCACGTCGCCGGCGAGGTGGGCCAGTTTCTCCCGCAGCGCCTCGTTGACGGGTTCGGCTTCATTGCGGGCGCGTTCGATGTCCTTGCGGGCTGCGGCGACCTCGCGCAGGGCCGCGTTCCAGTCCGCTTCCAGGCTGTCGGCGACGAGACGGTTGTCCGGATCGACCGCGAGATAGCGGCGTTTGGCCAGGTCAGCGCGGTGCTGGGTGCGTTGGAGGTGGGTGGAGCGGAGTCGGTCGGCCTCGGCGGCCTGGGCGGCGAGGCGGTCGGTGACTTTTAAGGCGGCTTCGACGGCGAGCGGGGTCAGCTCGTCCAACAGCAGGGTGGCGATGGCCTGTTCGATGCCGGGGCCGGGGATGCGCTGGCAGACCTTGCCGCCGTTTTGGATGGCGTGGGTCATGCACCGGTAGTCGGAGACTTCGCGGCCTTGCCGCAGGTGATAGGCGATGGTCATGCGCCGGCCGCAGCGGCCGCAGATCACCAGGCCCTGCAGCAGCGCGGGCCCCTCGCGCGGTGCGGTCGCGGTCCGCTCGAGGCCGCGGGAGGCGGCCTGGGCGGCGAGTGCGGTCTGTGTCGTCTCCCACCGGGCGAAGGTCATATAGCCCTCGTGGTGATCTTGGATGAGGGTGTCCCACTGCTCGCGGGGCAGCAGCCGGATGTGGGTCCTGCCGTCCGGACTGCGCTCGACTTTGCGTCGTCCATAGCAGAACGCCCCTGCATAGAGAGGGTTGTGGAGGACGTTGAGGACCTGCCAGTGCTTGAGCGGGCCCCAGACCAGCTCGCCCTTGCGGGGACCGGTGCGGATACGGGAGGGGAAAGTGAGACGGTCGGCGGCGAAGGCCTTGACGACCTGGCGGGCCGAGCCGGTGGCCGCGAAGAGGTCCACAACGTGCTCGACGACGGCCCGCACCGAAGCGTCGGGGTCCTTGACGATCCGGTCGGCATAGTCGTGGACATAGCCGACCGGCAGGCCCTGCTTCAGCTCGCCGCGGCGGGCCTTGGCCAGCTGCCCGCCCCGCAACCGGGCTGCCAGCAGGTGGAGTTCGGCCTCCGACATGGTGCCTTTCATGCCCAGCACGAGCCGGTCGTTGAAAGACCGCGGATCGTATAGTCCGTCCTCGTCCAGGATCAGAGTCCCGGACAGCGCACAGATCTCCAGCAGCCGGTGCCAGTCGGTGTTGTTCCTGGCCAGGCGGGACACCTCGAGTCCCAGGACGATCCCGGCATGTCCGATGGAGACCTCGGCGACCAGGTGCTGGAAGCCGTCCCGGCCCGCCGTCGAGGACCCTGAGCGGCCCTGATCGGAGTCGATCACGATGATCTGGGAGTCCTCCCAGCCCAGCGCGACGGCCCGGCCGCGAAGAGCGTACTGCCGCTGGGTGGACTCGCTGTTGTTGACGACCTGCTTGAGCGAGGACTGGCGCACATACAGATACGCGTCCCGCCGCAGATGCTCCGCCGTGACCTTCCCGGTCTGCTCGATACTCACCGCACCCTCCTCGCCGCGTCGCTGTGGTTATCCGCTGCGGCAGCCCCCGGCCGCTGTCCATGCCATGCGCGCCAGCACCTCCACCAGCTCGCCCGCCGCCACCGGCTCGGGAGTCCGGTGGTGAACGGCCTTCGCCGGAACCGGGATCCGGACGACTGCCCTGATCCACGCGGCCATGCCGGAGCGGGCCAATACTGCCCAGCCGTGCCGCGAACCGTGATCCGGCCCGCCGAGGACCGCGGCCCGCAGATCCTCATAACGACGGGCCACCTCGGCCCCACCCACCCGGGCTGCTGGCTCGTCAGCGTCGATGGGCTTCCTCCGCAGTGCGTGGCTCGCGCCGCCTGGCCAGGGCTTTCTCCACCGACCGCGGATGGACAGTGATCCCGAACCGCATCTGGACCGCCTCGGACAGCCGGGCCGGCCGCACCAAAGCGTCCTCGGTGCGGAGCTGTTCGATGAACTCCATGACTTCGTCGGTGAGCTTGCGCGGCCCCTTCGGGCCAGGCTTGCCCGGCACAAGGGCGGCTGGCCCGCCCGCGTCCAGCGCGGCGGCGATCGCATAGAAGCTCTGCCGGCAGAACCCGAAGGCTGCCGCAGCACGGGCCACGGGCACCTTGTCCACCCTCACCCGTCGCACCATCTCGTACTTGACCTGCACCACATCGTCCGGGTCCAGGAACGGACAAGCGGCGAAGTCGTCGTCGGTCACGGCTTCGGGCCGCGGATTGAGCGCCCGGAACTCCTTCAATGCAGCCTTCTTGCCTGCCGGCTGGCTCATCGCGCCTCCCAGTCGATCCCGATGTCATCAGAATCAGACCGCCCACCACCGGGGCCAAGAGCGCGAAGACCGAGCAGAGAAGCGGAAGAAGCAGGTCACGGACCATCCCGAGCCTCCGCACGCCCCCAGTGGCACCTGCGAGCGCCCCCGGCAGCGGCCTCAATCCCACGACGATCACGGCGTCATCTCCCCGACACCGTCCTGGCCACCGGACAGCAGCCCGGCCACCAGATCCGCCAACTCGACCAGATCCCCGGTCCGATACGGACAACCGCCGCGGGCCGCCGCGACAAATGCATCCACCGGCGCCATATCGGTCCACTCCAGCGGGAACGAACACCTGCGGCCCTGCCCGTCCAGGACCAACACCACATCTCCGCGCCACGAGTTGAGCCGCTCGAGGAACTCGAAAGCCTCACCGCACCGGGGATGAAACGGATGGATCAACCGCACACGTCCATCGTCAACGCGGGAAACGAGCGCATTCGACAGTGAATGCCAACGCGCTGATGGAATCGGCGATCGGCCTGTACAAGACCGAGCTGATCAAACCGCAGAGGCCCTGGAAGACCCTGGCCGAGGTCGAGTTGGCCACCGCCGAATGGGCCGACTGGTACAACCACCGTCGCTTGCACGGTGAGATCGGCCACGTTCCGCCAGCCGAGTACGAAGCCGCCTACTACCTGACAGCCAAGAAACCACAGGTCACAACCGCAATCTAGAGTCTCCGACCTACCCGGGGCGATTCACTCCAAGCCGTCTGCCACCCGGTGTCGAGCCGGGAATCCCCCACGTCACCAACCGGTCCGCTGAACGCGTTCACGCCGCCATCACCCGCTTGGGACGGACCCCGGGTCCTCCCCGACCACGGTGTCCGCATCCCGGCCAGCTCCTCCGCCTCCGCCTTCCTCGCCTGCACCGAGGAGGTAGGGGCACCCCCTTCCTTGGTCCGCGCCGTCGCGCCCTCACGTGGGTCGGCGCGGGCCCTTCGTTCAGCATCCGCTCCAGATCACTGCCGACCCCAGTTCGCCCACGGCAGAGACATCACACCGGGAAACGACTACGCCCCTCGGCGCACCGCATGTCAACGTACAGGTGTCCGAAAACACCAGGTCAGAAAGGCCATGAGCCTCTCATGGAGCACCTCACTGCTGCCCTTCCCGTTCCCGTCCGCAACACCGCTTGGCAGGACTGGATATCCGCCGACCACACCGCCGAACCCGTCCTCACCCTGCTCGACTCGCTGGGCTGGTCGGCAGTCTCAACCCCCGAGGCCAAGGTGCACTGCACCAGCCCCGACGGCCACGCCTACGTCGGCTGGCTGCCCGAGGACCCGACCGCGTGGGAACGCGGCATCGTCTTCCGCGTCCGGGTGACCCCGACCGACGGCGGCACGCCCTGGGAGCAGGAGTTCAACACCGACACTCCGGCCGTCGCCGTTGGCGGGTTCCTGTCGGCCCTCATCTCCGCTCCTGCCCCCGCCTCCTGACATGTACGGGATCATTGCGTCCTGTGGCCCCTCCCTTCAGTAATCGGAGCACCTCGTGCGTCACACCGCTCGACTCGTCAACCACCACGCCGACGGCTCGAACTGCCCGCCGGAGCACCGTCATACGACCATCGGCAAGCCGCTCCACCCGGACTGCCCGGGTCGCGCGTACTCCTCCGCCAACTGCTCGTGCGGCGAATGGGAGATGAGCAATCCCGTCAAGGGCTACGTCAACGAGTGCCGCAAGAGGCACCTCGCCAGCCACACCGAGCCAATTCTCGGCCCGCGGGAACTGCTCCACCTGGACTAGCCGAGCCGTCCGTCACACCGCCCCATCGAACTAGGGAGTCCCATGCCCAACCACGTCACCGTCGCCGATCTCGTCCACCAACTCCAGGAGCTTCCGGGGGACCTTCAGGTCCGCCTCGCCGTCCAGCCGGACTGGCCCTTCGCCCACTACGTCGCTGCCCAGGTCGTCGAACGGGACGGCGTCGCTTACATCGCGGACGGCGGCCAGTTGGACTATCTCCCCCACTCGGTCGCCAGGGACCTGGCCTGGGCCTAGCTTCGCTGGGGACCGCGCCGCGCTCCCCTGCTGGAACGTCCAGCCCACCGGTGTCTGGCAACCGTCGAGGTCCTCCTTGTCTGTCCGGACCACCGCCCCCAGACCACTGGCCTGAGCTCGTCCGCATCACTTACGCGTGCGGTCCGAGGCGAGACTCGCGGTCCGGTTGATCGGCTGCGTTCCCGAGCCTGTGGGCTTCGCAGTCACAGTCCGGGGTGGACGAGTTGGACTCCAGGACCGGACCAATTCCGACTGCGAGGACGGGAGCCTCCTGCTGCTTGTGCTTAGACACGCCAGCTACGCAGGAGGCCCTCTTCATGCGTTCACGGTCCCCAACCCACTCGGCTCAGGACCTGCTCGATCAGAACGATGGTGCGCGCCGCATCTCGTTGTCGGCCTTCCGGGCAAACGGGACCGACCGGCCAGTCCGACACGTGCTCCCCCGCCTACGCGTGTGCCACCTGCTCGGCCCCCTTCCCTCCCGTCAGCCGGTCGAGCTGGACCACCACCCCCGTGTAGAACTTGTACACCGCCTCGTCGACGCTCCGGATGAACCCGGACTCCGTGTTCCCCCGGCTGCTGCCCATGCCCTTCAGGAGCGACAGCCGGAACCCGGTGATACTCGCTCCGCTCTTCGGCAGCATGTCCCCTGGCTCCGGCCTCAGCCGCTCCAGGGTGCCCCTCGGGCCGCCTGTCTCCCCTTCGACCAGGGTCTCGATGTGCAGGTCGGCCGGTGCTTCGGCCAGGTGCCGGACGATCCGCTTGGCCCAAGAGAGCGGATAGCCCTGCTCCGGCGCTGGGATCTCAATCGACGTGCGGATCTTCCCGGTCCGCAGGTCGGCCGTGACGGCGAGCACGCCCGGGACGCCCTCGATGCGCACCTCCGCCTGCAGCCTGCCGTCCTGGCACAGCTCGTCGGCCATGCGGGCCCGCCGGGCGGCGGCGTCCGTGCCACGCCGGGCGCGCTGCACGGGCAGCACCTTCTGCCCCAGCTCGCCGCCGAGCCCGAGGGACACTTGACGGATCAGCCGCTCCCAACTTTCCACGGCCTCCAGCGCCCGCGGGTCGCCCTGGCAGAGCGTCTCATCGTGGATCCCGTTACGCACGGGCACCCAGGCCGGGCCCATGTTTTGGAAGCCGTGGCAGCCGGAGTTCTCGTGGTGCAGGTAGTGGAGCAGTTCCTCCAGCAGCCAGGCGTGCGCTGGGTTGCCGACGCCCTCGTGTCGGAGCAGCATCTGCGCCTGGTGTGCGACTTCGGCCCAGGACAGGTGCCAGAGGCTAACCTTGTTCTTCCGTCGCCGGTCGATCTTCACCTCGACCAGCGGGCTGCCCTCGAGCGCGACGTCGTTGGAGAGCGTGATGACGGCCTCGTACCCGCGCCGGGCCGCGATGTCGGCGTAAGCCTGAACCTGTTCGGCCTTGAGCGGGTTGCCGTTGGTCTTGGTCTCGACGAGCGCCGTCCACAGCTTGCCCGCTCGCTCCACCCGGATGACGCCGTCCGGTCGCCGGGGCGAGTCGCCGTGGGGCAGCGACACCTCGGTGAAGGTTTCCATCCGCCCGGCGGGAGCACCGAACCCGGCGGTCAGTCGCCGGCCGAACTCCGGCACCTGCGCCATCACGGCCAGCAGCACGGACGTCGCCCGCATCTCCCGATCCCGGTCGCTCTTCAACGCGGACACTGGGAAGAGTCGCGCGCCCTTCCAGGACTCGTTCTCCGCGAGCGACTTCTTCCGCGCTTTGGGGAGCTTGACCTTCTTCTTCGACGTCCGGGGCCGCGCTGCCTTCTTCGCCGGTGCCGCCTCGTCGGCCGGCTTGCGCGGCGCCGGGACAGCCACCGCGGCTGTCGCCTCCGACTGCTCGGTGTTCGCCAGCAGCAACGAATGCTCCGGTACTACTGCGTTGTCTGCCGCGTCATCCTCGATGTCCACGCCATGCGCGGTCGCCAGCGCCGCGAACCCAGCCTCGTACCCCTGCCCGACGGCCCGAAATTTCCACTCATCGCTCCGCCGGTACAGCTCACCGAAGATCAAGGCGCTCACACCGCCGGCGTCGTCGATCGCATACCGCAGCAGCGGCTCGCCGGACGCATCGTTCAATGTCAGCCGCAGGTCCTCGAGTTCGTCGAACCGGGCCGACTCGTAGCGGCTCGCGGCAATGAGGATCGTCGCGACATCCTGCGGTATCGCCGTCAGATCGAAGCTGATCCGGTCCTCGCTGCCCTCCCCCACCGGGGTCTTGCCCAGCAGCTGCACGCTGCCGTCGAGCGCGCAGGCGTTGTTGTAAAAGTAGAAGTCGGCGTCGCTGCGCACTTTTTGGTTCTCATCGAGGAGCAGGACCGAGACATCCGCGTCGCCCTCCCCGGTTGGACTGACCCACCCCAGACTCACCACCACCGAATCGACGTCCCCGTCGGCCAGGCCCCCCAGCCCGACGTTGGCGCCCTTGACCATCTCGTACACCCGGCCTCCAAAACTGCTCACCCAGCACGAGGAGCCCCCCTCGCCTGTGCCGCACGCCGATATGTGCGTGCAGTGTGAATCTGACGTGAAGGAACGACTCTATCGATGGAAGGAAGGCAAGGTGTGCCGATGGGACGTAAGGCGACGGAATTCCAGCGGCCGGGCTCGCCGCCGCACACCGTGATCATCCCCAATACGAGCCACCGAAGATCCCATCGAATCCGAGATCGCGCATCGCTGCTGCAACAGTCGGGTAGTTCGCCCAGTTCGCTGACGTATAGAACAACAGTTCGTCGAAGTCGGCCCGTGTGATCTCGGGCTCCGCCCACTGGTGGCCGCAGCGGCATCGAATCCAGACGTGCCGACCTTGGTTGATGAACAGCCAGTCTCGTCGGGCGTTGCAGGCTGAGCAGAGCACCGGGATGCCGCTGAGCCTGTACTCGAGAGGACAGCCGAGGATGCGGACGACCGTGGGGCCGGTCGGTTCATGGCTGGCGTAGTGGGGTTGCGGAAGCGGGTCGCTGGAGGTCGGGAAGCCGCACACCGGCTGGGGCCCGGAAGTGTGGCGGGTTGCGAGAGTTCTCTGCATGGCTAGCTCCGTTCTCGGTTCGGTGATCATCGGCGATGCCAGGGGTCAGGGCGCTCTGCGGCTGCTCAGCGGCCGGGGCGCTGCTGTCGGGATCCATCGATCGTCGGCACGTTGATCCGTCCGGCCGCGTGATTCGGCGTGCGGCGTTCAGCCGTTCGGCCTCGGCGTTCCGCGTCGGTGGGAAGGTCGGCGAGGCGGTGTATGCGCCAGACCAGGACGTCTTCGATGTTCTTGACGGTGTCGAGTTCGCGTAGGTCCATGGCCTGTTGAAGGAGTTCTTGGGGGTCGTGGCCGGCGGCTGCGGCGGTGGCGAGGGTGGCGGCCAGGGCATTCATCGGGTGCTGCGGGTGGGGCTCTGTCGTGGCGTTCGGGAGGACGGTGCGGATGGTGGTGTGGTGGCGGCGACGGTCCGGGGTGGGGAGCTGCTGGCCTTCTCGGCGCAGGGCCTCCATGGGTGTGGCCCCAGCCTTGAGCGCGGCGGCTCGCAGGTGGTCGGCGGCCTGACGGGCGGCGGCTGCTTGTTGGGCGTGTCCGCGGGCGTTGTGCCAGCGGGCTGCGGCCAGGGTGGCGAGGACGAGGGTTGACAGGACGATGGCGGTGGTGCCGCCGTCCTCGCCGCGTCCCAAGGCGGTGCCGGCGCGGATGATGCCATGGGCTGCTGTGCGCAGGGCTCGACGCTCGGCGCGTTCGGCGTGGACGTGGCTGCGTGTCGCCCTCTCGAAGGTCCTTGCTGCGGTGAGGAGTTCGGCTCGCGTGGAGGGCGCCGACGTTGCGGCCAGGGCGTCGAGGACTTCGCCCATGCCGACGAGGTCGGCGGCAGCCTGGTCGTCGTCGCCGCGCAGGGCAGCGAGAGTCTCTTCGACGGCGGTGGCGGTACGACGGCGTTCGATGGCAGGCCGCGATGATCCGGCCGGGGCATCGATGGTGGCGGGCGGCGCGGCGGGGTCGTCGGGGTCAAGGCGGGCCCGCATCTTGGGGAGGGAGAGGTCGGGGGCAAGGGTGGAGCCGGAGAACCAGACCGGCTGGTGGTCGGCGGTGCGGTCTCCGGGGAGGGCGACGGCGTAGCCGAGGATGTCGCCGGAGGGGGCTTGGCGGAGCTTGACGCGCAGGCCGGCGTCGCGGAGGCGGCGGAGGAACTCGGTTTCGGTCTCGGCGCTGGCGAGGGCCTGGCGGACGGCGGTGCGCAGGGTGTCGCGGGGTGCTTCGGGGCGGCCGGTGCGTGCGGCCTTGCGGCGTTCGGCGGCGGTGGCGCGCTTGGCTGCGGTGCCGTCTCCCGGGTTGAGGCGGCGCAGGCCGAGCTGCTTCTCCAAGCTGCGGCAGGCGGCCTGGGCCTTGGGCCAGTCGCGGTCGATGCGGGCGCGGCGGAGGTCTCCGCGGACGAGGGTGGCGGCGATGTGGATGTGGTCGTCGGCGTGGCGGACGGCGACCCAGCGGCAGGTGTCGGGGTCGTTCTCTCGAGCGATGCCGACGTCGTGGAGGATGCGGCGGGCGACCAGGTTCCACTCCTCGTCGGTCAGGTGGCGGTCTTCGGGCGCGGTGCGCACGGAGCAGTGCCAGACGTGCTTGGTGGGGGCGCGGTCGCCGGCCTGCTTGACGCGTAGGTCGAGGACGGTGGCGAGGTGCTTGACGGTGGCCTCTGGGTCGCGGCCGGGGTCTGGGGCGAACCCGTCCCAGGACCCGACGAGGTGGGGGTCGGTGTGCTCGTTATGGCGGCCGGGGCCGTAGAGGTAGGCGAGGAGTCCGTAGGTCCGGCTGCCTCGGGTGATGTTGGGGTTCATGCGGGCCGCCGGGTGACAACGGCGTCGGCGGCCTGGTCGACGCGGCGCACGACCCGGCGCAGCCAGTCGAGAGTCCGGACCAGCTCGTCAGGGTGGGGGACGGCGCCGCTGTTGGCGGCTCGGGCGAGCTGGTTGAGATTGTTGCCGACCCGGGCGAGCTGGGCGCGCAGCGCGGCCAGTTCGTCCACCGCGGCGTCGCGCTGTTCGTTCGGTTCGAGATGCGTGGTGCCGCGTGCGGCAGCGAGGCCGGCTGCGGCGAGGAAGCGGGCTGTGGTGACGGCACGGACGCGGGCAGCCGAGGTGATCTCGGCGTGCTCGTCGTCGTTGACGCGGACGGTCAGGAATTGCGTGCGCTGACGAGGCTTCGGGACGCGGGTACGGCGTCGCGGCTGGCGCACGACGGAGACGCCGGCAGCGGGTTGCGGCATCTCCTCGGAGGTCGGCGCCCCCTGGTGCTGGCCTACCGGTGGTTCTTCGGGCGCCCTCGTCCGAAGAACCACCGGCCCGTCCTCGTCCCCTTGGGCGGGAACGGCTCCGTTCGTCGCTCCGTAGGAGTGTCGTACGGGATAGCTTGCTCGGCCGGTGGCCGTCGGAGGGTCAGGCGACAGGCCGTTGTTGGGTTGCGGTGGGGTCTGGCTGGTCATCGGTGGCTGCCGTGCTGGTGCTGGCCGGTCTCGCGAACGAGGCCTTCGATCCAGTCCATGGCGAGAACCGGTGCGTGCAGTGTCCAGGGGATCTGTCCTGGATGGCGCTGGACGGTCCAAGTGCCGTCGGGGTGGGCCTGGGCATGGTGGAGGTGTCCGTGGTGGTGGAGGACGGTGAGCCAGGCGTCGACCTCGGCTGCGGTGGCAGGGGTGGTGCGCATCGGGCTGCTCCATGTGAACTGGGTTGGCCGGTCAGGTTGTTGTCCGCGGGGTGGGTGGCCGGTCGCTCGGACAGTCGGCCGGGTGACCCGGTGACCGGGGCGGGTGGCCGGAGGCCAGGCGGACTGTCCTGTCCCGTGTCCGGCCGCCCACCGCGAGGCGCGGTCAGGACTGGTGGGTCTTGACCTGCTGTCCGTGCTGTTCGCGTAGCTGGATCATCAGGGCGGTCAGGGTGTCGTTGGACAGCGGTATCCGCTGACCGCGGATAGCGTCGGCGACCACGCGGCGAGTGAGTTTGTCCTCGGCTCGGACAGCCTCGCGGGCGATGCGGAGGAGTTCTTCGGTATCCCGGTCACCGCGCCGGTCGGCCGTGGTTCGCCGGGGCGTCGCGGTGTCCGCCGTGTCCTTGGCCGTCGACTTGTCCGAGTGTCCGCGCTGGTCAGCGAGCTGTCCGACGGCGAGACGGTGCCCGGCGGTGCCTGTCCTGTCCGGAGTGGTTCCGGCTTCCGTGGCCAAGGTGGCCGGGCCGACGTTATTCGAGTGCCCGGTCTCATTCTCCTGTCCGGGCTGCCTGCTGGGCGGTTCGGTTACCGGCAGGCTCTGTCCGCCAGTCGGGGTGTACTGTCCGGCGGATAGTCCTCCCAGGTGTCCCGGTCGGCCGACCGAGGAGCTGTCCTGACCACGGACGGCGTGTCCGGGGACGGTGTCCCGGGTGACCGTGACCGAGGCCGGCTGTCCGAGGTGTTCCGGCTGACCGGACAGGGTTGTCCGGCTGGTGGTCGGTGTCCGCTTGTCCGGATCGCGGGCGATCAGGATGTAGAGGTGGACGGCTCCGGCCAGAGCGAGCGGGGCGATGGTGGACAGGACGGCCACCACGGTGTCCCCGAGCTGGAGTCCGCCGTTCCAGGCCTGTTGGTTGAGGCGGACCGCGTGGAGTGCGTTGGCCCAGATGCTGGCGGCGGTCGCCGTACCGAAGAGGGTCCAGACGTAGAAGCGGGCTCGTAGGGGTGCGTCCTTGAGGACCAGGAGGGCGCGGACGCCGTACGCGATGAAGCCATCGATGACCAGGGGGAAGAGGTAGGTGAGCAGGCCCCGGACGTGGATGGCGACGGCCATCTGCTGCAGGGCGTCATAGGAGAGTGCGCAGCCCGCTCCGCCGAGGGCGACGACGACCGTCCGGTCCCAGCCGTTGATGCGTGCCGCGGTGAACGTGGTGGTGGCGGTGCTGGTCATGCCGCCCTCCTGAAGTCTCGCGCCTGGGCGGCCTTGTTCTGTAGCTTCTTCTGGCGCAGTTCGCGGTTGCGTTCGGCCCGGCGAGCTGCGCGGTAGAGCTTCTGGGCGTGCTCGTAGGTGACCTGGAAGATCCAGGCGAGCCGCTCCTCGGGGAGTCCCTGCTGGTAGGCGGCGCGGATCACGGCCCGGCGTTCGGCCTTGGTGAGGTGGATGTCCCGACCTGCAACCGCTTCGTTGACCCGGCTGTAGTCGAGGCGGGTGGCGATGTTCTCGTGCAGGTGCTGGCGTTCTTCTTCGGTGAGGCCGCCTCGGATGCCGAAGTTGTCTCCGGTCTCGAGGGCCGCGTCGAGGCAGGCGCGGCGGACCGGGCACTGGTTGCAGAGGGTCTTGGCCGCGGCGATCTTGCCGGTCTCGTCCGGGTCGGGGAAGAACCATTCCGGGTCGACGTCGTGGTGGTCGTTCGACTGGCAGGCTGCGTCGGCCTGCCAGGTCTGGTCTCCGCGGAGGCGGTGGCGGACGGGGATGTTCGTCGTGTGGTTCATGCGGGTGGTACTCCGGTTGCTCTCCGCGCGCGGGCAGGCGTCGGCGGAGATCGCGGTGGTCTGGGCGTTGGTGTGGGTGTGCGCGGGCGCTCGGTCAGGTGGTGGGAGGCTCGCGTCTGCGGTCGACGGTCTCGAAGACGACCCGGGTGGTCATCTCGGCGAGCCGGGAGGCAACGCGGTCGCCCAGGTGGCCGCGGAGGTCGCGCATGGCGAGGTTGGTGGTGATCAGCGTCGGGAGCATCAGGTTGTAGCGCTTGTTGATCAGCCGGTACGTGATCTCCTCGACCCACTCCGATGCCTTGGCCGCGCCGAGGTCGTCCAGGATGAAGAGCGGGTAGCGGCTGACCGCCGCCAGCTCCCGCTCGGTGTCGTGGCCGGGGCGGGGCCGCAGGTCCGCGTAGAGGTCGGCGGCCGTGGTGGCCAGCCAGCGGACGGCGATGCCGGCCTCGACCAGGGCGCGGACCGCTCCGTACGCCTGGTGGGTTTTACCGGCGCCGGTCACTCCGGCCATGAGCAGGCTGGGGCCGTTGGTGATCTGTCGGCGCGCGCCAGGGTTGGGTGCTGCGGCCTGCTCGGTCACGTCCCGGGCCCAGGCAAGGACTTCGGGGTGATCCGCTCGCGCCATCCGGTAGCGAGGCGGCATTCCGGCTTCCAGCAGACCCAGTGATGTGAGGGGATCCGGTTCTGCTGCGGTGTCCGGGAGGACCTTGGGGTTCATGCCCCGGGCGACGAGGATCCGCTCCAGTCGCTGGAGGGTGCCGTCACCGAGGGTCTGGGGCTCGCGGTTCATCAGAGCTCCTCGGCGTAGGCGGCGGCGTCGACCGGATTGGTCCACGCCTGGTGGGTCGTGCTGGGCCGGGACCCTGCGCGGGCCGGGACGCGGGCGTTCATGGCGTCGTTCACCAGGCTCGGCAGTCGGGAGGGATGTCCTTGGATCTCGGCGTAGCGAGCCAGCCCGGCGCGGACGTGCTCGACGTCGATGCCCTCGGCGAGGAGCTTCTTGACCACGCGGCCGAGGTGTCCGAGGACGTCGCCCGGCGGGCGCTGGGCACAGGAGCCGACGTACCCGGCGAGGAGATCTCCGGCGGTGACGGTTCCGGGCGCTGTGCGCCCCGTAGGTGAACACGATCCAGGATCCAAGATCCTGGATCCAGGCGCCGAGCCTTCAGAGAGGTTTCGGGGAGGGTTCGGCGAAGCCTCGGGGAACCGGCTGCGACCTGCGGCTTTCTCCTCGACTGTCCTGGTCGGCCCGGTGCTGGGAACCAGGGCTATCTGGCGGGCGTGCGTGGCCGGGGCGTTCTCCTCGCGGGGATTCGCGAGTTCTCCAGCGGCCCGGTCGAGCCCTCGCTGAGTGTCCGGCGAAGGTTCAGCGACGTCACCCCGAGTGCTCGCGTCGACGGCAGCGCAGGTTCCCTTGCAGGTGCCGCACCGCTTCTCGCCGTGGTGGTCGACGCAGACCGGGAGCCGAGACTGGCTGGGCTTGTCGATCTTTTGGTGCTCGTACCAGCCGGTGAGGTGGAGGTAACGCTTGCCGTCGCAGCCGGTGTACCGGCATATCAGCCCGGCGTCAGCGAGCTGCTGAAGGTCTTCCTCCACATGCACCGGGGTGTGTTCGGCGCGCAGCGGCCAGAGGAGGCCCGCGATGATCGCGGGGTTGTCCCGGTGCCGCCCATGGTCGTCGGACTGCGTGAACAAGCCGATGTAGGTGACCACTGCCGTGACCGAGCAGGCCGCTACCCGCTCGTTGATGAACAGGTCCGGCTTGACCGTTCGGATACGCGCCATGTCAGCGCTCCCGGCGGGCTCGGCGTAGCAGAAGCCGCTGCGCGCGGCTCCGCCCCGGAGCAGCCGGGATTCCCCTGTTGGGTGGGCGCATGTGATACTCCGTCCTCATGGACGGGGCTGCGCGGTTGTCGCCTGCAAGCTGACCACGCAGCCCCGGATCTTCAGCAGCCCTCGTCGAGGGCAGCCATCGAATGCCCGGGAGTTGCCTCTCCCGGGCATCGTCGTTTGGCCCCCGCCCCGGCGTGGACCGTTTTCATGGGTGGATGGCACGATGATCACACTAGACTCAGATGGAGCACCGTTGTCAACCGGCGAAAATGACGACGGAGCTGCCATTCACGTCAGTAAAGGCGCGACGCGACCGGAGGACGGCCACGATGGACCACCAAACCAACCCCCCTGCACGACAGGAGGGCAGCCGGGCCACGCTCGCCGACCGCTTGGACCGCCTGTTCACGACCGTGCACCCGAAGGGGCGCGGCCCGTACAGCTACGAGGAGGTGGCATCAGGCATCCGCCGACAGGGCGGCCCGACGATCTCCGCGAGCTACATCTGGCAACTACGGACAGGCGCCAAGGACAACCCGACCAAGCGCCACCTCGAAGCTCTCTCCGGCTTCTTCGGAGTCAAGCCCGCCTACTTCTTCGACGACGAGGAGTCGGAGAAGATCGCTGCCGAGCTCGACGCACTGGCCGCCATGCGAGACGCCGGCGTGAGATCGGTGGCCTTGCGCGCCTCCGGCCTCTCCGACAAGAGCCTCAAGATCATTTCTGAATTCATCGAGCGCGCTCGCGAGCTGGAAGGGCTCGCGGCAGCCGAAAACAATTCAAGCCTCAACGAAAATTCCAGTGGCAAAGATCACGACAGCGTGGACTGACGCCCATTTAGATACCTTTCATCACCCCTACCCATACAGATTTGTCCGGATTTGCATAGCCGGATGGATGACCCACCCAATGTGCGGCCGGAAAGCGTTCATATACTCGCCACCGGCGTCGCGGCAGCGAGGTCACACGTTCCACAAGCACCAAATTCGGAGGGCAGATGAGATCCGGTCGTTCGCGGCCCTCCCAAGATCACGGAACGCAGTTCGGGTCCGTCCTGGACGGCCTCGAACTCCCTGATCCCTTCGACGTGGAGGAACTCCTCGCCCGCGTATCCCAAAAGCGGGGCCGGCCGATCCACCTGCACACCTTCCCTGGGATCGCCGGCGAAGAGCTGCCCTGCGGGTCGTGGATCGCCACCGAGCAGGCGGACCACATCTTCGTCGAAGAGGCCACAAGCCCCCTCCACCGCGACCACATCGTGCTGCACGAGATCAGCCATATGCTGCTCGGGCACACGCCTCGCCAGACCCTCAGCCGGGCCTTCCGCCACCTTGACGCCGACCTTGTGAGTGGTGTCCTCGGACGCACCAGCTACGAAACCGAGGAGGAGCGGAGCGCGGAGACCCTGGCCGGCCTCATCGCGACGCGAGCTGCCCTACGCGGAACCAGCGACCGGACCACCCCCAGCACCTTGCGCCGGCTCAACGCCGTGCTCAGCGACTCCTGAGACCCTGAGAGATGATCGACGCAATACCCGCGGTCCTGCTCTGGGCCGTCACCTTCTGGCGTGCCCGTTCCGCCGTCCGGAGACCCGAGAGTCTCAGTCTGTGGCTAGCCTTCGCGACGCTCGCCCTGGCCATGACGGTTCGGCCGGTCGCCATAGCCTCTGCGGTTGACGAACAGTTGCACGTCACCAACCTGTCGTTCCTGATCAAGCACATCTGCGGAACCATCGCTGCGGCCTCGGTGCTGACCTTCGTGGCCGACATGGCCGAGTCGAAGACCGGCGTTCGCGCGTCCCGACTGCACAAGGCCATCCCCGCAGTCACGATCGTCCTTCTGGCGGTGTGCTTCTTCGCCACCCCGCAGCCACACCAGGCGGAGGACCTGCTCGCGGACTACGCCGATCACGCCACGATCCTCGCGTACGGCGTCGTGTGGACCTTCTACTTGGGCACCGCTTTGCTCAGTGCGACACTGCTGTGCTTCCGCTGGGGGCGCAGCCCTGACAGTGGACTCGTCGGCCGGGGCCTGATGCTCACCGGCGCCGGCACCGCTGTCGGCCTCGTCTACGCCGCCCACCGCATCGTGGCGCTGGTCCTCGAATACAACGAACAGCCCCTGCTCGGGGAAGAGACCGACCACGCGCTGAGCACCGGCCTGCTCTTCATGGCTCTGCTCCTCATCGTGCTGGGCAGCACCCTCCCGGCTCTGCCCCGGGTCATCGCCCGCGCTCAGGCCCACTGGCGGCTGGTCTGCCTGTACCCCCTGTGGCACACACTCACCGAGGCTGTTCCAGATACACGGCTCGACACCCCGCCAAGTCGCGTAGCCGACGCGGCCGATCCTCGGCGTACCCACGACCGTCTTTACCGGCGCACCATCGAGATCCGCGACGCGATCCTCACGCTCGCCGACCACGCGCCGGCCGAACTGCGCGGGCGCGCCTACGACTACGCCACCTCACTCGGCTTCATCGGGGCACACGCCGACATCACCGCCGAAGCCTGCTGGCTTGCCGTCGCCCGCGAGGAACGCCTCCGCGGCGCCGCCGGATCCGGAGAACCCGTTCCCCCGGCGAGCGGCGGACGCGACCTCGCCACGGAAATCCGCGCCCTGACCACCCTCAGCACCGCCTACCGCTCCCGCGCCACACAGGACTTCCTCCGCGCGCATGTCCAGGAGGTACCGGCATGACCGCCACCGCCGCACCGCTGCCGCCCAACACCACAACGGCGCCCCGGGAGCGACGCTCCGCCCGCCTCGTCACCGAGGTACTGGCACCGGCCAACCTGGTCATCGGCGTCCTGCTGGTGATCGGCTGGCACTCCACCAACTCCCTCCAGGGCGTCGGCTGGGGACTACTCGCCGGCGCCTTCTGCGGCGGCCTGCCGATCTCCTACATCGTCTACGGCGTCCGCCGGGGCCGCTGGACCGACAAGCACCTCAAGATCCGCTCCCAGCGGTGGGTGCCGCTGTTCGTCACCCTCGGCTCCGTACTCATCGGCACCGGCCTCCTACTCGCGCTGGACGCGCCCCGCGAGGTCATCGCCTTGGTTCTCTCCATGATCGCCGGGCTGCTGCTCACCATGGCGGTCACTGTCTGGTGGAAGGTCAGCGTCCACACCGCCGTCGCCTCCGGCGTTGCCGTCGTGCTCACGGTGGCGTACGGGTGGTGGGCCGCGCTGTTCTTCCTCGGCGTCGCCGCCGTCGGCTGGTCCCGCGTCTCGCTGCGGGACCACACCACGGCGCAGGTCATCGCGGGTGCGATCCTCGGCGGGGCAGCGGCGGCCGTGGTGTTCGCAGGGCTGCGCTGACCCTCATTGAGCTGCCGCCCCTTGGTACGCCACCGGAAGACGTTCTCTCTCCCGACGGCATGTGCCTCGCCCTGATCCCGTTCAGCCGCCCGGGCGTTCAGTTCGCTGTCCGGCTTCCTAGAGGCGCTCAGAGGTGAGCAGCTCGCTGAGGCCGCGCGTCGCCCTGTCGATGGTGGCCTCCGCGTCAATGCCCAGGACGTCAATGGCCGCAAGCCTTCCGCAGGTCCCGTGACACGCAGGCTTCGACGGGTAACCCCCCAAGTGCTGGATGAATGATGACCGCTGTGCGCCGGTCAACCTGGAGGATTCCTCGGCTCGGGCTTTCAGCAGCGCCGCACGCCTGGGGAAGTGACCGAACAGGGCGCACCGTACGGGCCCTGCGGCGCTCCCCCAACTGCGGGCACGGTACGGCTTCTTTCTTCGTCACCGGGAACCACGAGTACATCTCCGGCGCCGATCCGTGGGGCGAGAAGGTGGTGGGATCGGCTGCGCCGCTGGAGAACGCCCTCACGGAGCTGCCCGGCTTCGACCTGGCGGGCGTCGCTGACGTATGAATGTGCGATGCGCGGCTCGCTCGGTGATGGCGCCCTGACGGCGTTTCGGCATCGGAGGAGCCGAGGCGGTGCAGGGGCGAGCTGTGAGCTGGACGCAGATTTCTGTGCTGCGGGCGTCATGAGATGGCCCCACAGCCGCCTATAGCGCCCTACCCAGCGTCCGGCACGGACACACGGTCAGCGCAGCGCGTCGATAGCTTTCACAACGAGCGCCCGCGCCTCCGCTCCGTATACGGCCATGGTCCGCAGTTGCTCAAACGCCTTCAGATACAGGGCAATCTCGGAGGGCGTTGTGACTGTCACGCGGGCTGAGAGCAGTTCGACTGACACGAGCGTGTCGTCGTACATGTGGAATAGTTCCTGCGGCCACAGGGCCCGCTCCCGGGTTGCGTTGGGGATGATGCCGAGCGACACCGACGGGAGCGCACCGGCAGTCAGCAGGTATCCAAGCTGCGCGGCCATCGCGTCCGCATCGCCCAACTGGTAGTTCAGTACGCCCTCCTCGATGAGGAGGACGAACCGGTGGCCTGCCTCGTGGATGACCTTCGAGCGTTCCATACGTGCGGCCGCGGCCTGTGCGGCGTCGTCGGGGATGTCGAGGAGGCGGGCGTTAGCGCTCAGCAGTGCCCGCGCGTAGCCCTCGGTCTGGAGTAGCCCTGGCACCAGCGTGGGCGAGTAGACGCGGAAGAGGCTCGTCGACCGGTACAGCTGCACATAGCTGTCCTGCAGGTGACGCAGCCCCGCGCGAACCTTGCGCCGCCATTCGACGTACATCGACTCGGCGTTGTGGGACTGCGCGATGACGTCCGGTGCCTGGTCGTCGGCGCCGCATGCGGCGCACCAGCGGCGGATGTCCTCGGGTGTCGGAGGGGTTCGGGCGTTCTCGATGCGGTAGGTCTTCGGGTGGGACCAGCCGCAGCGCGAGGCCAGCTCACTCCCTGTGATTCCCGCGTCGGCGCGGAGTTCGCGCAGGCGCTGCGCGACTCGTTCGCGTGCTGCCTGGGCCGAAGAGGACGGGGAGACGGGCATGAGCTGACCTCTGGGCCTTTCGCACTAGCTGATCTTGTAGTCCTCGTGTGGGACGGCGCGCGCCCACACCGCTTCAAAGGCATCGGCGCAAAGCTTCGCCGTGGCCGGATCCTCGCTGATCTCCCCGCCCCCGGAGGTGCCGTCGCCGGTGAAGTGGTTCCACCGGATCAGGTGGCCGTCGACCAGCCAGAAGTCGTTGCCCGGAAGCGCGATGTCGGAGGCCCGGCGTCGCGCGAGCCACCGGACTCGTTCGCCAGCATGCAGGTTGACCGGCGTACCCGCGTGCTCGTAGCGGATGTAGTCACTCACAGGCTCCGAGACGATGCGCGCTCGCCGCACCGTCACGCCGCGGGCTACTGTGCGGCGGATCAGCTCCACCCATGGGCCCCAGTACGGCGAACCGGCGTCCATGTCGCGCTCGCCGGTGCTCTTCCATCGGGCGAAGTCCTCAGCTTCGCTGGCCACGCCGTAGGCGTCGCGCATCTCCAAATGCACGGCCGTGGACTGTGCCCCGTCCAGGAGTTCAGCGAAGCTCGGTACGTTCTGCGGCATCGCACGCCTTCCTCAAGATCGGCACCATGCGGGCCGGGATCCGGACTACCGCTTCATGCTCAGGGATCCCCAGCGCATGCCCCGGTACCTCGAACTTGGCGCATTCCGCCTCGAGTTCCGGACCGGGCTTCCATCCCTGGATGACCACCTCGTTCTTGCTGTCGTCGATCCACACGGTCGGGCTTTCTCCCGTGCCTGTGTTGGGATCGATCCCGATGAACCGTAGTGTCATCGTCGCCTCCGGCGCTGTCGGTGTGCACGGATGTACGTAACTCTCATTCGCACGTGGTAGTGGGTCAAGAGCGCGAATCCGCCAACGGGTTCCCACTCCGATTGTGGTGAACATCGGTGCACATTGCTGGAAGCGGTGCACATCACGTCCTTAGCGTCGTCACCAGCGACAGCGCCACCACGCCGCCCGTGCACATTGCCGTCGCGTTCGGCTGGGCGGATCACTCCAGCGGAGGCTTGTGGATGATGAGGAGCGAACGGGCAAGCGCGCCCATCGTGGAGCAACGGTGCACAGTGCCGCTGCCGAGCATGAACGGCCTTGCCGAAGCGCAGGTGCGCGGCGCCTCGTGCGTGTGGTGCGGCGTGGTACTGAGCAACGGGACGGCCGTCGACCTCGGCCCGCGGCAGATCCGATTCTTCAGCACCAAGGTGAACTGGTTCCCTCGCTGCTGCACCGCCTGCGCCAAGGGCCACGACATCCACCCGACAACCGAGGGAGGCACGTCGTGACCCGGGCAGGCGTGACAGCCGATCGATTCGACGAGACCTGGAGGGCCTGGCTACGCCACCTCGACGAGTGTAGGGGCTGCAGCACACAGACCAGACTTTGCCAGAGCGGCGAGCAGCTGAAGCAGGCATGGAAGGCGGCTCAGCGAATCTGCTGCCGCTGCCAAAAGGGCATCAATCTCGGCGAGCCCTACGAACGGCACGTCCACGACCGCCCTACCGCCGCGCCCTTCATTACCTTCAGCCACAAGGGAAGTTGCCACCGCCGCTGAGAGACTCCCGCTACTTCACAACTTGAAGGAAGACGTGACCATCCCGTTCGAGCACCCCGTGTTGACACGCCCACCGCATCGTCGGCGAACCGGGTTCCTCACCGCCGCCGCCAGCAGCTGGTCACTACCGCACCAGCAAGCCGGTCGGCTACGGGTGGGGTGACATACGTCCGCCCAGGGACAAAACCGTCGGGACGACGACCCCTTGACCCCCAGTCAAGTGCATTTATCCCGCTTGGAGTTCTAAAGATCAGTATCTCGCTCTATTCACACAATAACAGCCGTAGTGAGCATAATTAAGATGTTTCGTTCGATTTCTCTCCAAACATGCCCGCCAAAGGACTGCTTGCGCCTGTAACGCGCCATCTGCGCCCGGTCACGAGCGCAACAACAGGGCCACTATCACTCCGGTGTCGCCTGGTGGCCTGTGCCGCTCGGAAACACAATTCTGGGTCTGAAGTGCAGGTTCCTCAGCCAAAGCTGGGGCTCGCACGGCGTCTGGGATGATCATTCGATGCCCTGTCCATCGTCACCGCGTTGGTCCGGAATCTCATCACAGTGCCCGCTGCCGTGCTGCGCAGTCGCGTGGCCAAGGATGCGGAAGTCCTGGCGCTACGGCACGAGAACGCGGTGCTGCGTCGTCAGATCGCTCGGGTTCGCTATGAGCCCGCTGACCGGATCTGGTTCGCCATGCTCTCCCGGCTGGTCCCGCGCGAGCGCTGGCGCCAGGTCTTCGCAGTGACACCCACCACGCTGCTGGCCTGGCATCGGCAACTCGTCGCCCGGCAGTGGACGTATCCTCAGCACCGCTGCCCTGGCAGGCCCTCCACCGCGCCCACCGTCAAGCAACTCATCTTGCGACTGGCGAAGGAGAACCACACCTGGGGCCACCGCCGGATACAGGGCGAGTTCGCCCGCCTTGGCTATCCGATCGCTCCATCCACGGTCTGGGAGATCCTGCACGCGGCCGGAATCGACCCCGCGCCGCGGCGCTCCGGTGCAACCTGGCGCCAGTTCCTCACCACCCAGGCCCACGGCATCCTCGCCGCCGACTTCCTGCACCTCGACACCGTGGCGCTCAAGCGCCTCTACGCCCTGGTCTTCATCGAGCACGGCACCCGGCGCCTCCACCTCGTCGGCGTCACCGCCCATCCCACCGCGCAGTGGACCGTCCAGCAGGCGAGGAATCTCGCCATGCCGCTGGACCGCCGCATGGACTCCCTGTGCTTCCTCCTTCGGGATCGGGACAGCAAGTACACCTGCTCCTTCGACGCCGTCTTCGAGGCCGACGATGTGGAGATTCTGCTCAGCCCACCGCGGGCGCCGCGAGCGAACGCGATCTGCGAGAGAGTCGTGGGCACTCTCCGCCGCGAGATCCTGGACCGCATGCTGATCTACAACGAAGCCCATGCCGTGGAAGTGCTGACCGAGTACATCCGCCACTACAACGGGCATCGTCCCCACCAATCCCGGCAGCAGCTACCCCCGGACAGCAACGAACCGCCCGCCCTGGCCACCGTCACGGACCTCCGGGCCTACGGGGTCCGACGACAACCCGTCCTCGGCGGCCTGCTGAACGAGTACCAGCACGCCGCCTGATCCAACGACATCAGCACAGGTCACAACGCGAATCGTATTTCCGAGCGGCACACGGGCGGCCTTCGCGGTCGCGTTGCTACAGACCCATGTCCAGGGCGTCCACGACGAGTTGGGTCTGTTTCGTCGTGGCGGCGGCCCAGCCGACGATGCGGCGGGAGAAGGTGTCCACGACGAATGCGATGTAGACGACGCCGGAGAACGTGGCGACGTGGGTGAAGTCGGCGCCTCAGCAGCGGTTCCGTGCCGGGGCGACGAAGTCCCGCTCGACCAGGTCCGGAGCGCGTGGTGCGGTCGGGTCGGGCATCGTGGTGATGACCTTCCTGCCGCGGACGGCGCCCGGGATGCCGAACTCGCGCATCAGCCGTTCGACGGTGCAGCCGGCCACCGGTTGGCCCTGGCGGTTCAGCAGCCGCCAGAGCTTCCTCGCTCCGTAGACGCGGTAGTTGCCTCGTAGGATCCTGGATCAGGGTCTTCAGTTCGGCGTCGCGGAGGGTGCGGGCTGAAGGTCCGGACCGTCGTCCGGGCGCTTCGCGTATCTCGCAATTCGCTCCACAAGGCCGTCAACCAGCTGATCTCGCGCGGCGTCCTGCTCGACATCGCGCGCCTGAAGGGTGTGGACCGGCTGGAGGACTCGTACGAGATCGCTGGGGCAGACCTGCTGGCGGGGAGGAACGCCAGAACGTACGGGTCACGTCAGCCGACATCGTGCTCCTGCGCACCGCGTCCTACCGATGATTCCTGGAGGGGACCGCAAGCGCTTCCTCGGCAACGCGCCTGGGCCTGGTCTCGACACCTGTCAGTGGCTGTACGAGCGGGAAGTCGCGGCCCTCGCCGTGGATAACCACTCTGGGGAGGTGTGGCCGCGCCCGGTCGAGGGCACGACGATCCTCTTCCACCAGGTGGTGACCCCCAACATGGGCCTCACCCTCGGCGAGATGTTCAACCTCGAGGAGCTGGCGCAGAACTGCGCCTCGGACGGAGTGTGGGAGGTCCTGTTCTGCACCCCAGGCCTGAAGGTGACCGTCTCCGCCGGGTCCCCGATCACCCAATCGCGGTCAAGCAGGGCTTGGGGAGCGGCTGTTGCCCCGGCATCACCGGCCCGGGCAACAGCCGCTCCCCGTACGTCCGCCTCCATCGCGAGCGGACGTCGGAGACGTCGCAGGACGTCAGATGGTCGCCTTGACGGTTCGACGGCTGCTGGGCCGCATCGTCCTGTCGCTCCGGCGCAGGACCGGTGCGGTGGCGATGGCGACGAACCCCAGGGCGGCTGAGGCGATCACATACAGGGCGACGGCGTTGCTCGAGTGATAACGGTCGATCAGGAGGGTGGCGACGATCGGCACGGGGGCGGAGGTGATGATCTGTCCGACCTGATACGACAGGGAGGTGCCCGTGTAGCGCACTTGAGTCGGGAACAGCTCGGCGGTGAAGCCCGAGACCACACCGTACGAGGTCCCGTGCAGGACAGGCAGGGCGAGCACGAGCGCGGCGAGAACGCCCCAGAAGGTCCCGGTGTTGAACAGCGCGAACACGGGGAACGCACCGACGCCCACGAGGACGCAGCCGATCAACAGGAGCCGCTTCTGACTGTGCCGGTCCGCGTACCGGGCAAAGAGCGGCAGCGTGAAGACCTGGATGCCCGCCGCGATCATAAGGGCGACGAAGACGGTGTTGGAGGGAAGACCCAGCTCCTTCGGCCCGTAGCTGACGAAGAAGACGGTGGCGATGTAGAAGGTGATGTTGGGCGCTGAGCTGCAGAGCATGCCGTGGACGAGGCTCCGCTTGTGCGACCTGAGCAGGGCCACGACGGGGACCTTGGGCGCCGCGTCGTTCTCCTTGATCTCAAGGAACTCCGGGGACTCAGTGACCTTGAGGCGGATCCAGAGTCCGACGGCAACCAGCAGGGCCGAGGCGATGAAGGGGATCCGCCAGCCCCAGGAGAGCAGCGCCGACTCGGGCATGAGCGCGATCAGGGCGAAGGCGCCGCTTGACAGCAGAGTGCCGGCCGGGACTCCGGCCTGCGGAAAGCTCGAGAAGAAGGCCCTCTTGTCCGCGGGAGCATGCTCGAGTGACATGAGGACGGCCCCGCCCCATTCGCCACCGACGGCGAACCCTTGCAGGAAGCGGCATATAACCAGCAGGACGGGCGCCCAGACCCCGATGGTCGCGTAGTTCGGGAGGAGACCGACGGCGAGTGTGCCCAGGCCCATGGCGAGCACGGACCATACGAGCATCTTCTTTCGCCCGATGCGGTCGCCGAAGTGCCCGAAGAACGCCCCGCCGACCGGACGAGCGATGAACGCCACCGCGAAGGTCGCGAATGAGGCCAGCGTTCCGGCCAGGGCGCTGAGGTCGGGGAAGAACTGGCTGTTGAGCACCAGCACTGTGGCGGCGCCGAAGATGTAGTAGTCGTACCACTCGATCGTCGTGCCGATGAAGCTGGCCAGGGCGACCTTCATCGGTGACGGGGGCGACGCCAGTGTCGCTGCGGAATCATCCATGTCGAGAACCTTCGGCCTGGAGGAATGAGACGGTGCCTCTCCGATGAGCGCAATTGCCGCCCCGCGAGGCACGCAGGGGCCGGATTCGGCCACCGTCTTACCGTATTACGGTATGGCGACCGTAGGTCGTGCCATACCGTGCGTCAACGGTCGATGCACGAGCAAGGAGAAGCCCCTTCGGCCGACTCGGCCGAAGGGGCGACATTACGACTGGGCGATGGCGGCTCAGGAGTCCATGGATTTACGCATCTCGGACAGGGCCACTTCGGCGGCGTTGCGTACATGTTCCTCGCACGCGGCGCGCGCCTCGTCGGGGTCGCGGTTGACCGCGGCCGCGGCCGTGATCCGGGCGATTTCGGCGATGGTGCGTTCGCTCCGGCCGGAAGCGTTGAGCGAGAGGGCGCGGAGCATCTGGGTTCTGGCGTTCACCGACCGCAGCATGCGGGCGATCTCTTCGTTGCCGGTGCCGTCGAGGAGCACGTCGTAGTAGCGATCCTTGGCGGCAAGACGCTCCGCCGGCTCCCCTGCCGCAATAGCCGCCTTCACATGGCCCAGCTGGGCAACGAGTTCGGCGCACTGGGCGTCGGTCGCCCGCTCGGCGAACAGAGAGCTGGCCAGCGCCTCGAGGGCGCGGCGCACTTCATAG
Organism: Streptomyces sp. NPDC002896; assembly: GCF_040295225.1. Taxonomy (NCBI): domain Bacteria; kingdom Bacillati; phylum Actinomycetota; class Actinomycetes; order Kitasatosporales; family Streptomycetaceae; genus Streptomyces; species Streptomyces sp. NPDC002896. The sequence continues at coordinate 116,346 of NZ_JBEOVA010000024.1, forward strand.
AGGTTCTCCGCGTCATGGAGCGTGAGCGTGGCGACCTCGGGGCCGCGGTTGGGAACCATGGCCACCAACCCCTCGGACTCGAGTTGGCGGAGCGCCTCGCGGATCACGGTCCGGCTCACGGAGTACTTCTCACACAGGACCGTCTCGATGAGTCGGCCTCCGGGCTTGAACTCGGACGTGACGATGGCACGGCGGAGTGCGGTCACCACCTCCTGCCGGAGGGGTGCTGCGGTCCGTCGGATTGCGTCGGCTGACACTCTGCTCCTCTCGCGAGTCAGTAATCATACGCGCTGCCCGTGCGGTCGGGACTGGACTCCATCATCATATTACGATAATACTCGATCAGCTCGGTTTCCTCGAACCGCACGACGTTTCCTCGGGGGGAGTGGAGAAGGACGATGAAGTTCAGAGCGGCGGTCCTGGAGAGAGTCGGGGCCGCTGTGCCGTGGAGCGAATCGGCACCCATCAATGTCACGGACCTGGAGCTGGATCCTCCGGGCCCGGGAGAACTGTTGGTGCGCATGGAGGCCGCGGGCGTGTGCCACTCGGATCTGGCGCGTGTCAGCGGGGCCCGGCAGTGCGCGGTCCCGCTGGTACTCGGCCACGAGGGGGCCGGAGTCGTCGAACAGCTCGGAGACGGGTGCGCCGGCCTGGAAGTGGGCCAACGCGTGAGCATGACGTTCATGCCGCGGTGCGGCAGGTGCCCCGCCTGCACTTCGAGCGGGGCACTTTGCATCGAGGGCACAAGGGCAAATGCTGCCGGGACCCTGTTGCGTGGATCCCGGCGGCTCCGCCACCAGGGTGTGCCCGTCGACCACCACGGCGGAGTCTCGGCATTCGCCGAGTACGCCGTCGTCGACAGCCATTCCGTGGTCCCGGTGCCCTCGAGCGTTCCGGCCGAGGTCGCCGCGCTCCTGGGGTGCGCCGTGCTGACGGGTGGCGGCGCCGTGATGAATGCCGCCCGGCTGCGCGCCGGAGAAACCTGCGCCGTCGTCGGCATGGGAGGCGTTGGCCTGGCAGCCGCTCTCGTGGCCCGATCGCTCGGAGCCGCCGAGGTAGTCGCCGTCGACAGTCAGCCGTCCAAGTGCGCGAAGGCCGTCCAGGTCGCCGCGGCCGACGCGTACTCGCCCGAGGAAGCCGTGGCCGCCGGTGCGAAGTTCGACGCCGTCGTCGAATGCGCCGGACACCCTGCGGCGCTCTCGACGGCGATCGCGCTGACGAAGCCGGGGGGCCGCACGGTCACCGTCGGTCTGCCGAGCCCGAGCACGCGGCTGGAGATATCTCCCCTCGAACTCGTCGTGGAGGCACGCCAGCTCATCGGGTCCTACATGGGCTCGGGCATTCCCTCTAAGGACATCGCGGCCTACGCGGCCATGTACCTGGACGGCCGGCTGCCCGTCGAAAGGCTCATCTCCGGCACCGTTGCACTCGAGGACGTCAACCACGCCATGGACGAGTTGCGCGAGGGACGCGCCCTGCGCCAAATCATCGATTTCACCGGAAGGACAGCATGAACTTCACCGACCAGACGGTCATCGTCACGGGAGGCGGCAGCGGCATCGGCCGCGCGGCGGCCCTGCGCTTCGCCAGACTCGGCGCGAACCTCGCCGTCGTCGACCGCAATGCCGACGCGGCCGCGGAGACGGCCGCCAAGGCAGGCCCCAAGGCCCTGGCAGTGACCGCCGACGTCAGCGACTCCGCGAGCGTCCGCGCGATGGTCATCAGTGTCGTCGACGCCTTCGGTCGCATCGACGTGCTGTGCAACAACGCCGGCTTCGGCTTCCCCGGCACTGTCCTCGAGATCGACGAGGACAGCTGGGACCAGCTCATGGCCGTCAACGTCAAGGGCGTCTTCCTCTGTTCCAAGCACTGCATCCCCGAGCTCGCCAAGACCGGCGAGGGACGCATCGTGAACACCTCGTCCTACACCGCCGCCGTGGGAATTCCCGACCGCGCAGCCTACGTCGCCTCCAAGGGAGCCGTGTCCGCGCTCACCCGGGCGATGGCACTCGACCACGTCGGGCAAGGAATCCGCGTCAACGCCGTCGCGCCGGGGACCGTGAACTCGCCCTACTTCGCGAAGATGATCGACCAGTCCCCGGACCCTCAGGCGCTGCTCGGCGAACTCAACGGCCGGGCGCCGATGCAGCGGATGGGCCGGCCGGAGGAGATCGCCGAGGCCATCGTGTGGCTCGCCTCGCGCGAGTCGAGTTTCGCTACGGGTTCTGTCCTGACGATTGATGGAGGTACTTCGGCATGGTGAACACAGAGCAGCAGGGCGCGTCCCTGTTCATCGGGCTCGGCAACATGGGCCGTCCCATGGTGTTGAACTACGCCCCCGATCGGGAGCTGTTCGTCTTCGACGTCAATGGGGAGACCGCTGCCGAGGTGGCGGCGGAAGCAGGCGCCACGGCACTGGCCGATCTGGACAGCATCCCGGCCCAGGTGCGCACTGTCATCCTCATGCTGCCCAACAGCCGCATCGTCGAGCAGGTCCTGCGGAGCGAGCCGGGGCTGCTGTCCCGACTGGCGACCGGCTCCCTGGTCGTCGACATGAGCTCGTCGGAGCCGGCGAGCACCGTGGCCCTCGCGAAGGAAGCCGCCTCCCTGGGCATCGACTACGTGGACGCACCGGTATCGGGCGGTGTCGCCAAGGCCGTTACCGGTCAGCTGGCCATCATGGTCGGCGGGCAGGACGGCGCCGTCGCCCGCGCCCTGCCGCACCTCGAGCCGCTCGCCGCCTCGACCGTCCATGTCGGCCCCCCGGGCACCGGGCACGCCGCCAAGGCTCTGCATAACCTTCTGTCTGCAACCAACCTCGCCGCCGCGGCCGAGATCCTCAGTGTCGCCAAGGCCGTCGGCATCGCCCCGGTGAAGATGCTCGAGGTGATCAACGGGGGGACCGGGCGCAGCCAGGCTAGTGAGTTCAAATACCCCCGGCACATCCTGACGGGCACCTTCGACTCCGGCTTCGCGATGGACCTCATGCTCAAGGACCTCACCATCGCCCAGGGCCTGATTGAGAGCACGTCCTCGCAGGCGCCCATCGTCCTCACGGCCCGCGAGACCGCGGTCAAGGCCCGGGAGGTCCTCGACTCCCCGAGCCCGGACCACACGGAGATCGCGCGCTACTACGAGAAGCTCAACGGCACGCTGCTGCGAGCCGACTGACATCCCCATCCACGAAAGGATCCCCATGACCACCGAAACGATCAACACCGAGGCGACCGCCCAGCAGTACATCGACGACATGGCCCGCACCCGCGGCTACGTCCTCGACTACCACAAGGTGATGGCCAAGCACGACTTCCCCGTGCTCGAGGCCGCCAACAAGATGGTCTCAGCCGCCTACCTCCAGCAGCGCACCCTCGACCGCAAGACCAAGGAGCTCATCTTCATCGTGAGCCTCACGGCCATGCGCGCCTCAAAGGGCCACATTCAGAGCCACATCCGGGTCGCGCTCGACCTCGGCCTGACACCCACCGAGATCCTCGAGGCAATCGAGATCTCACTGCCCGAGGCGGGCGTCGTCGCGTTCCAGGCCGGCGTCGAGGCCTGGCGCGAGGTCGTGGACGCCGAGGGCATCGAGCCCACCGTCACCGTCCACGAGGGCGGCAATGGCGCTGCCTGATCACCGCGTCCTCGCTGTCCGGGTCGGCACACGGGAGACGGAGCGCAGCGACGTCTACCTCAACTACCGTCTCTATGGGGAGGCGGACGGGCCCGCGACCGTAGACTACTACTTCTGGATCATCCAGGGCCCTGATTCGACCGTCGTCGTGGACACGGGCTTCAGCGAGCAGGCCGGCCGCAAGCGCGGCCGGACCCTGCTCCTCCACCCGTCGGAAGCACTGCGACAGTTGGGTATCGATCCGGACTCCGTCGAGGACGTGATCGTCACCCACGGCCACTACGACCACATCGGCAACCTGGGGCTCTTCCCCCGCGCGCGGATCCACATGACCGCCTCGGAATACGCGTTCTGGACCTCGCCGACGGCCCTCCACACGCAGTTCTCCTACTACTCGGAGCCCGACGAGATCGACGTGCTGCGCCGCGCCGAGGCCGAGGGCCGACTGCGCCTGTTCTCGGGAATCCTGGATCTCGCGCCGGGGATCCGTGTCGAGGAGGTGGGCGGCCACACACCGGGCCAGGCCGTGGTGCGCGTTTCCGCAGCAGGCGCCCCCGTTCTGCTCGCCTCGGACGCGGTTCACTTCTACGAGGAGCTCGAGCGGGACATGCCGTTCACCGCGGTGAGCGACCTGCCCGCCATGTACGCCGCCTTCGAGGCCATTCGCAACGAAGCGTCCGGCAACGCGCTCATCGTGGTACCGGGACACGACGCGGACGTCCTGACCCGTTTCCCCCAGTGCCCACAACTGCCTGAAGGCCGCGGCGTCGTCATCACCGGGCCCCCGGCCCTTCAGGAAGAAGGATCATGAGCGGTACTTTCCACGTCATCGCCCGCTACCGGACGAAGCCCGGCGCCACCGAGGGCGTCCTCGACGCGCTGACGGAGCTGGCCACCGCCAGTCGCCAGGAGCCGGGCAACCTCTCCTACGAGTTCTTCCGCGGGATCGAGGACGACCGGCAGGTCGTCATCCTCGAGACCTACCGCGGTCCCGAGGACTTCGAACTGCACCGACAGGCACCGCACTTCGTGGAGATCGGGGCAGGAAGGATCCTCCCGAACCTCGAGACCAGGACCATCACCTCCTTCGAGCTGCCCTCGGCCGACGACGCAGCCGCCTGACGCTCCGAAGGAACCATGTTCGGCCCACGGTGGGGCCTCGGCGGAACACCCTCGCGCCCTCCGTCAGGGTGTTCTTGGCCCCATCCGGATGTCCGGGTGGGGCCAAGAACACCCTGACGGAGGGCGCTTGGCATCTCCCCTCGGTGGACGGCAGGCGCGCTACCAAAAAGTTACCGTTCCATGAATTGCTCAAGCTCTCATACGGTAATACCGTATGAGAGTCGCTCACGGATCCCATCGCGACTGATGTGCGGAGCGGCACCGGAAATCCCCTTGTGCAGGTCACGCCCATCCCACTGGCAAGCAGGACAGTCGAGTCCGGTCTGTCTGAGCTCGGGAGGTCGTTCTCCGCCATGGCGATACGGCCTCATGGCGGAGGTTGCCGCAGGCCCCGCTGCCGGCGTCGTCGACCGTGACGGCGTGCGTATGCGCGGCACGTTCCGTGGCCGCGCCATCGCGGGGCGGGCACCGCACTCACGGCAACAGATCCCGGGGCCCTGTGTGCTGAGCACCGGCCCCGGGTTCATCGAGCATCGGGGCTGCCACGCCGCAGCCAGATCCGTCCGACGCCGTGCATGGATCACGAAAGAGAATGAGGTACTGACGTGGATGTGCAGGACAGCGTCACCGCCGACGCCCCTCAGGAGACGTCGAAGGAAGAGCGCACGCGGGTCCGTCGAGTCGCGACGGCAGCAATCGTGGGGACCACGGTCGAATGGTTCGACTTCTACCTCTACGCCACGATGGCTTCCATCGTGTTCGGGAAGGTGTTCTTCCCCGGCGGCGACAGTCAGACCGCGACGTTGCAGTCGTTCGCGACCTTCGCCGTGGGTTTCATCGCACGGCCGATCGGCGGGATCGTCTTCGGACGGATCGGTGACCGTATCGGGCGCAAGAACATGCTCGTGGTCACCTTCACGATGATGGGCGTCGCGACGACGGGCATCGGCCTCCTTCCGGGATACGCCCAGATCGGCATCTGGGCTCCCATCCTGCTCGTCGTGCTGCGTGTCGTGCAGGGGATGGGAGCCGGAGCCGAGTTCGCGGGCGCGGCCGTCGTCTCCTACGAGCATGCCCGCCCGGGAAGGCGCGGATCACAGGGCGCATGGCCGGCACTCGGCCTGAACATCGGAGTCGTGCTCTCTTCGTTGAGCATCACCCTCTTGACGCTCAATGGAGACAAGTTCCTCCTCGCCGGCGGATGGCGCATCCCCTTCATCCTGAGCATCGTGCTCGTCGGCGTCGGAGTGTGGATCCGCCAGATCGTACCCGAGACACCTGCCTACGAGGCGGACAAGGAGAAGGCACAGGAGGTGAAGTTCGTCGACGTACTCCGCACGCACTGGCGGGCGGCGCTCGTGGTGTTCGCGATCGCCCTCGGCTACAGCGCGCTCACCTACATCTACAAAACCTTCTCGGTCGCCTACCTCACGGAGTTCCAGGGCGTCGGCGCGAACGCGAGCTCGACCGCGGTGCTGATCGCCGCACTGATCGCGATTGTCGTCATCCCGTTCTTCGGCCGGTTGAGCGATGCGATCAGCAGCAAGCGAGTGAACATCATCGGCGGCGCCCTGTCGATCGCCCTCGCCTTCCCGTTCCTCTGGCTGCTCAAGTACGGGCACACGTGGGCGATCATCCTCGGGGTCGGCCTCGGCGCCGGCGTCGTGAGCCCGATGATCTTCGCCGCCCAGGGCTCACTGCTGAGCAGGCAGTTCCCGACAGAGGTGCGGTCGACCGGTGTGGGGACCGCGCGAGAACTCGGCGCCGCACTCGCGGGCGCCGTGGTCCCGCTCGCCGCACTGGGGCTCGTCACCTCGTCACCCACGAACTCCACGGTCGGCGTGTCGGTCATCCTCGTCGGCCTCGGCGTCCTGGTCGTGATCGGAGGTGTTTTCGAGCAGGGACGCAGGCACAGCACCGACAAGAACTGACACGACACCGACCGGAACGCGATCGCCTGCACAGCATTAACGTAATATCGTAATACGATTCCATCCCACCTCGATGCTCCACGCTCCAGTTCCTGGAGCACAGCGCAGGGTGCCACCAAGAGGAGAACGCAATGAGCAAGACACATCAGGGTGAACGCGAGCGCGCGCGGCGCTCCGCCCGGCCGACCCCCAAGGCGGTGGCGTGATGACGACGGTCGCCTCCCCCACCTGGCAGGAAGACCTCTACCGGCTCCTGCGCGAACACGGGATCACCCAGTTCGCCTATGTACCCGACGCCGGGCACCGCCACCTCATCGACACCGCGCTCGAAGACCCCGAGGTCCACGCGATCCCGCTCTCGACCGAGGAGGAGGGCGTCGGTGTCGTGGCCGGGGCGTACTTCGGCGGCGAGCAAGGGGTGCTGCTGATGCAGTCCAGCGGCGTCGGGAACACCATCAACTTCCTCTCGCTGATCCAGCACTGCCAGATCCCGTTCCTGACCCTGGTCACCATGCGCGGCGACTACGGCGAGCAGAACCCCTGGCAGTTCGCCATGGGGCAGGCCGTCGAGCCGACTTTGCAGGCGATGGGCCTGATCACGCTGCGCACCGACGCGCCGGAGGACGTCAGTAGGACCGTCGAGGCGGCACTCGGCATGGTGAACCGCGGCGGGCGTTCCGTGGCCGTACTGCTCACTCAGCGCCTGCTCGGTGCCAAGAAGTTCTAAGGGGATCCGATGCTCGAACGCACCACCACACTCGCCACTCTCCTCGAAGGCACCGACGACCGGCTGGTCGTCACAGGCCTGGGTAGTGCCGCCAACGACCTCGCGTACATCACCGACCACCACCCCCGGGTCTTCCCGATGGACGGTGTCATGGGCGCGGCCGCCTCGGTCGGACTCGGCCTGGCACTCGCCCGCCCCGACCGCGAGACCCTCGTGGTGACCGGCGACGGCGAACTGCTGATGAACATCGGCACGCTGGCGACGATCGCCGTCCAGAACCCGCAGAACCTGCGGATCGTTGTCGTCGACAACGGCCGCTGGGGGCTCACCGGCAATCAGGTGACCGCGACGGACACCGTCACCGACCTGGCGGAGGTAGCGCGCGGCTTCGGCATCCGGCGCACCCTCACCGTCGAGTCGAAGGAGGACTTCCCCGCGGCGCGGAACCTGCTCCTCACCCCTGGTGACACCGCGCTCATCCTCATCAAGGCCGAGCCGGGCCCCGCCGCCGACGTGGTCATCGAGCGGGAGGGCGTGCGCCTGCGCAACACCTTCCGCGACCACGTCCTCGCCGGACTCCCGGCCACCGCGTAACGGCGGACACCGCCGGAGGCACCAGGCTGCCGCCTGGTGCCTCCGCCCGTAATGGTGCCTTCGCCCGCCGCCCTTCAGGGGCGGGCGAAGGCACCATTCGTCTTCCGGTGGCCGTGCACCGGGAATCCGGGCGTCATGCCCGTGAGGAAAGGCCGAAGGCGTCCTCAGTCCGCGGTGACGGCGGCCCCGCCCGGGCGCCAGCCCTGCCCTTGCCGAATCCCCATCCCCGCAGTTGGGAGCTGGTGTGCCGGGTGGTCGCGGATGTTGTCCGCGACCACCCGAGCTGGGGAGTCTCGCGTGACTAGTGATCGCCGTGGCACGGTGGTCGACCGTGCTGCTGAGACTGGCGTACCTGGGTGTGGCGAACACGTTCGCCCTGCTTCGCCTGCCATCGATGAGTGAACCGGGCCAAAGACTCCGAGATTCTTGCCCTCCGCCACCAGATCACTGTGCTGGAACGCCAACTCGGTAAGGAGAAGGCGCGGTTCACGCCGCGTGATCGAGCGTTTCTCGCGGCGCTACTGCACCGGCTGCCGTTGGATTGCCGGCGGAGAGTGCGGCTGCTGGTGCGACCTGACACCGTGCTGCGCTGGCATCGCGACCTGGTCGCACGCCGCCATGCTGCCGCCTCCCGGCCGAAGCGCCCGGGACGGCCTCGGACCGTGCGCTCAGTCCGCGCTCTGGTGCTGCGCCTGGCGAAGGAGAATCCCGGCTGGGGGTACCGACGGGTCCACGGCGAACTACTTGTTCTGGGAGTGAAGGTGGCCGCATCCACCGTCTGGGAGATCCTCAAGGAGGCCGGCACCGATCCGGCACCCGAACGGGCTTCCAGCACGTGGGCCGACTTCCTTCGCTCCCAGGCCGACGCCCTGCTCGCCTGCGACTTCCTGGAAACGGTCACCCTGTCCGGGGTGCGTATGTACGTCTTCGCCGTTATCGAGCACGGCAGTCGCCGTATCCGGGTTCTGGGCGCGACCGCGCACCCGACCTCCTCGTGGGTGCCGCAAGCCGCGAAGAATCTCGTCATGGACCTCGAGGACGCGGGCTGCCAGGCCCGGTTTCTGATCCGGGATCGCGACGGGAAGTTCCCCGGCCTGTTCGACGCAGTCTCAGAGACGCGGGCATCGAGGTCGTGCTCAGCGGCGTCCAGATGCCGAGGATGAACTCAATCGCGGAACGATGGGTGCAGACCTGCCGCCGCGAACTGCTGGACCGGACCTTGATCTGGAACCAGCACCATCTGCTCCACGCCCTGCGCGAGTTCGAACAGTTCTACAACGGCCATCGGCCACACCAGGGCATCGCGAACGCAGCCCCGTTACGCCCGCTGCCCGCACCCATCGCCGATCCGGAGCAGATCGAGTCATCGTTGAATACGTCGCCTTCCCAGTTAACGGCCGCCAACTACCGAGGCAGGGTGGCCGTCGGCGGCGCATCCTGCGGAGTCGGAAGCGCCCGTCCCAGGCGGGCGAGTGGAGGCAGGGCCATCAGCACCGGGGACAGCATCACGCCAGCGGCCTTTACCAGATCGACATCGACGTGGAGTCCGCCCGCCACCACGAGGTTTACGTCACGATCTGGTCCCGCGCGGCCCAAGGACGCGGGGACACGCATATTGCGGCACGAGCCCGCGATGCCCTCGTAGGCTGGTTCGGCGAAGGCTCAGTCAACAGGATCGGAAGGCGATCCGACGAAAACGATCGCGTTCAGCGAACGGCACCGTGGCGTCAATCAGCCACTTTGTGCCAACACCAACGTCCGACACTCTGATGTATTCGTGTCCTCGCGCTCCCGGAATGGTGACGAGATCCTTCGCCGCGTCCACGCGGGTGGCAATCGCGTACTCGACGTCGACCTCGGAGTGGATGTCGATGTCATCGTCCACGACGACCACTCGGACGAGGTCCTTGAGCGCCCCGAATGCCGCGAGAGCCGCGTTACGTTGCAGGCCGTCGTGGGCGGAGGAGTCCTTGCGCACAGCAACATTCAAGTGGAAACGGTGCAGCCCACCCGCAGTCATGCAGACGTCCTTGACGATCGGGACCGCCGACTGGAGCACACCCAGAGCACTGGTCTCAAGGGCATGTTTCCGCAGCATGACGGTTTCGCGGCCAGCACCATTGATCGCATGGTAGATCGCCTCTCGGCGACGGGTCAACGCGGTGAAATGCACCACGGGCGCAAGTCCGGCACTGGAGTGGTAGCCCACGAACTCACCGAAAGGCCCTTCATGCACCGCGTCAGTGGCGGAGATCCGGCCTTCCAGGGCAATTTCGGAGTTCGCCGGCACCAACACGTCCTGTGTGAGGCCCTTCAGGACCTTGAGTGAGCTTCCCTGCATAGCGCCAGCAGCCGCCAACTCGTCCTTGGATTCGGGCATCTGCGAACCCATCACAGCCGCCGCGTAGAGCAGTGAGAGGTCAGGGCCGATCACTACGGCGATGGGAAGGTCATCTCCGTTACTGCGGGCGGCCTCCCAGGCGCTCCGTAGATGCCGCCCGAGATCCATCTGAATCGCCGTACGGTTTCCCTCGATGAGCTGCATACGATGATATGAGGCGTTGTAGACACCGGTGTGAGGATGCCGAGCAATGACCAATCCGGCGGTGATGTAACGCCCTGCATCCCCGGGTGCGTGGGTCAGTGCCGGAAGGGCGGAGCCGAGGTCGATGTCGTCGAAGACCTTCACCTGGCGGACCGGGCCATCGCTGACGACTTCAGGTTCGAGGTTCTCGGCCAGTCCGCGGGAGACCAGGCGGCGGATACCCGCACGATCGGTACCGAAAGCCGCCTCGCAGTTGCGTTCACTGGCAAGGATGTTCCCGACTATGGGCAAGTCGTGACCGGCAACCTCCGGAAACACCAAGGCCTTGTCGCCGTCTTTCGTCTTCATCAGGCCGGAGACCTCGAACTCGGTCGAGCACCCCGGAGGCATCGACTCCAGCCGCCCAGCGGCGCGGAGGCGGTCAAGGGCCGACCGGAAGCTGAGATCGACAGCGTGCTTGTCGGGCACATTACGGCTCATCGCGTGTATCCCTCTCGTTCCTTTTCCTGTGGCTTCCGCCCGTCGGAAAAATGATTGCGAACGAGATTGCGGCGATCAACAAGGACCTGACTACCTGCGCATAGGCGAAGGCTATAGGTTCCGTGACGGCGGGACCGGAGTCGGCGCCTTACTGGGTAACGCTCCGAGCAACGCTCGGGGTTGTTTCCTCCACGAGCGCGCCAGGCCAGTGATCGGAATGGGAGGCGGCGAACCTCAGCAAGAGATCGAGGAAGATCTCGGCAGAGGGCGAAAGTGATTCCGTGGAGCGATAGATCACCCCCAACTCTCGCTCCGCGTAGGGGTCGGTAACCAGAACTCGGTTCCTTTGTTCAGCTGCTGCGAGTCGAGGGAGCAATGCGATACCGAGGCCGGATTGCACCATGCTCCACATGATGGGCAAATGGCTGGTCTCGACCGAAATCTTCGGGGTGAAGCCCGCCCTCGCGCACACCGCGTCCATCAGGTCCCTCAGCCCGTTGCCGGCGGGCAGTGCGACGAAGGTCTCGTCGGCCAGATCAGCGAGGCTGACACCTGCTGCACCGGCGAGCGGATGCCCTGGGGGCAGCATGGCGAACAGGGGCTCCCGGATGAGAGGCCTGGTCGCAAGGCCGGGCTGGACGACTGGCAGCCGTACAACGGCGATATCCAGTTCTCCCTGGTGCACCCGGCGCTCGAACTCGACGGAGCCGTACGTGTCACGTTCCATCAGAACCAGATCCACCCCGGGATGCTGCTGGTGGTACGCGGTGAGGACGTCGGGTAGTAGCTGGGTGCCGACACTGGGCAGTACGCCGAGTGCCACCCGCCCCCGTTTGAGGTTCTTGATCTCTTCCATCTGGGCATGCAGGCGGTCCACCTCGGCGAGGATCCGCCGGGCATGCACCAGGAACAGTTCGCCGCTGCTGGTGGGCACGGCGCTGCGGCCGAGCCGCTCGAACAGCCGGACCCCGAGTTCCTGCTCCAGCTTGCGGATCTGCACGGACAGCGACGGTTGGGCCAGGTAGAGCTTGGTCGCAGCACGAGTGAAGCTTCCTTCCTCCGCGATCGCGACGGCGTAGCGAAGCTGATGCAGCTGCACCCGTTTCACCTCATCTCCATGTCGGTCTACGTTGCATACAACATGTCGACATGAAGCGTCAATGTTCTGTTGACAAACGGGAGATCGAAGAAGGCCCATGCGGCGCCTGCGGAAGACGGGGTCAGCGGGGAGAGCGTTCTTCCGTCCAACGCGGCAGGTCGTCCGGGGAGAAGCCGAGCAGGTCCAGGGCGCGTCCGACGGAGTGGTCCACGATGTCGTCGATGCTCTTCGGCCGGGTGTAGAACGCGGGCACTGGAGGAAGGACGATCGCTCCGGAAGCTGTGACCTCGGACATCAGCCTCAGGTGTCCGGCGTGCAGCGGGGTCTCGCGAAGCAGCAGCACCAACCTGCGTCGTTCCTTGAGCGTCACGTCGGCGGCGCGGACCGTCAGGGTCTCGTCGTAGCTGTTCGCTATGCCTGACAGGGTCTTGACGCTGCACGGTGCGATGAGCATGCCTGTAGTGATGAACGACCCGCTGGAGATCGCCGCGCCGAGATCCTGGTCCGAGTGCACATGGTCCGCGAGGGCCTTGACCTCGGCGAGAGAGTGGTCCGTCTCATAGCTGATGGTCGCTCGGCCTGCCCTGGTGACCACGAGGTGGGTCTCCACCCCGGGGTTGGCGCGGAGCATGTGCAGTGCCCGTATGCCGTAGACGGCACCGGACGCCCCGGTGATTGCGATGACGATGCGCTGGGGGTCGAGCCGTGGTGTGACTGCCATGCGACTGATCCAAGCGGCACGAGGCCGCTACTGGCGATAAGCGATGTCCTAGGACTCGGATAGCAGGAGGCTATGGCTCACTGTGATGGGCCGCGCCCGGAACCATCCGATAGCTGGGGCCTATACGACCGATAGCAAGCATCGTATTGGCCCTCGCCAGGATTCGCTCTACATTCCTCGAAACACCTTGCGCTGGACTTTACCTCTCTGCGCTCTCCGCGCCCATCCGGGCAATGTTTCCCGGATGTTTCCGTCGCGAGAAAGAAGTGCCATGTCGAATGGAAAACCCGCCTCACAGGAATACAGCAGACGCCAGCTCGCAGTGATTCTCATCTCCGCCATGCTCGGTTATGCGACCGACGGCTACAACATGCTGATCCTGCCGTTCATTTTGCCGTCGCTCAAGCAGGATCTCGGCCTCACCGCGGGTGAGGCCAGCCTGATTCTCTCCTCGCAGTTGTTCGCCTCTGTGGTGGGTGGGCTGCTCTTCGGTTGGCTCTCGGACCGGATCGGCAGGAAGTCGGGGCTCTTCTGGAGCATCGCCCTGTTCTCCGTCGGCGCGTTGCTGTCCGGGACCGCCTGGGACTTCTGGTCCCTGCTGCTGTTCCGCTTCATCACCGGCATTGGTCTGGGCGGTGAATGGGGCGTCGGGATGGCCTTGTTCAACGAAGCCTGGAAGAAGCGCCGTGGTCTGGGATCCGCAGTCATCCAGAGCTGTCTTCCGCTGGGCAGCGTCGGCGCCGGCCTTGTAGCGGCGGCCATCATCGGGGCACAGGGCCCGTCCGGTTGGCGATGGGTGCTGATCAGCGGCGCTCTGCCGGTGGTGCTCTGCGTCTTCATCAGAATCTGGATGCCCGAATCACTCCTGTGGAAGGAGTACGACCGCAAGCGCAGAGAGCGGCTGCTGCCGCCCCAGGAAGAGGGCTCCACCTTCCGCGCGCTGATGGCCAAGCCGGTGCGGCGTACCTGGATCCTCGGCTTCCTGCTGGTGGGCGGGTACATGGTGGCCTACTACGGCGTGACCTCCTTCATGCCGTCGCTCATCGCGGACACCTACGATCAGCCGCCGAGCATCTGGCAGCAGGTGAACACCTTCGCCGTGTGGGTCGTCATCCCGATCAAGATCGCGTGCGGGCTGTGGGGCGACCGCATCGGCCGACGGACCGCCTCGGTGACACCGATCCTGGTACTCCTGCTGGCGTCGCTCGGCCTGCTGTGGCTCTCCGGCAACGACGCAGCGCCCTTCCCCGGGTCGATCTGGACCTGGGTCATCTTCTGGCTGTTCTTCATGTGGAGCTGCGGCACCTCGTGCGCCTCGCTGTTCGGAGCATGGCTCTCCGAGAGCTTCCCCACCCGCGTGAGAGCCACGGGGGTGTCCACGACCTACATGTTCGGCCGCGGCCTGTCCGCCCTCTCACCTGTCGCCGTTCCGCTGGTCGCCTCCGGCGACCTGCAGCGCGGTATGGGTGTGGTGTCGACCGTGGGCGCGCTGATGTTCCTGGGTGCCGCGCTGCTGCTGCCAGAGACCAAGGGGCGGCGGCTGGACTCGGGCGGTCAGCAACAAGCCGCGCAGCCCAGCCAGCCACCGGTGATGCGATGAGCCGCGGCGACCGGACGCAGCCGGGCGAGAGGGCACCCCGCACACATCCGATGACTGGATACACGACGCATCATGACCACAAGCAGCCCGCTGCACGGAACCGCTCTGCGACGTCGCCTACGGCCAGGAGCTGCTGGGCGCCCGCAGGAACTCGGCGCCAGTGGTCTTGTTCAGCTCGTGGGCGCCGCCTATTCAAGTTTCCCATGATGAGCGCACAAAGACCGAATGCGCGGGCGGGCTCGGCGCAGAACGTCACCTATCACTGGCTGAAGCGGCACATCGCGCAGCTGCCCCGGCACGACGGCACGTTCCTGACCGAGTCGGAGGTCGCCGCGGCGACCGGCACCTCACGCACTCCGGTGCGGGAGGCCCTGGTCCGGCTCGAGACAGAGGGCTTCGTGCAGATCGTGCCGAAGAAGGGTGTCTTCGTTCCGCCGATCTCGGATGCCGAGGTACGAGCGGTGATGCAGGCTCGCGAGCTGGTCGAGGACTGGTGCATTCGCCAGGTCACCTCGCTCGGACACGAGTTCGCCGCCGAACTGGAGCGGTTGGTGGCCGAGCAGGAGAGCCTGCTCGATGACCCGGTCGCCTTCATCGACTGCGACCGGGCGTTCCACCGGACGATCGTGCAACACGCCGGCAACCCTGTCCTGGCCGACATCTACGAATCGCTCCGGGACCGGCAGATCCGGATGGGTCTGCGCGCCGTCGCGCGCTCCGAGAACCGCGCGCACACCGTCCTCACCGAGCATCGGGCGATCGTCACCGCACTGCGGACCGGTGAGGCCGAGCGGGCGCGGCGGGCCGTCTCAGCTCACCTGTCAAGCACATTGGCGGCCCTCAACGTGCTGGGTCTCCCCGGCTGGAGTAGTGGGCCGTCCGAGGAGGAGCACGCATGAGGATCGCACTGCTGCAGGTGGCCAGTCCGCGGGAGGAGCCCCCGGCCAAACGCCGCGAGCGGGTCGGCCGGATGGTCACCACGGCACGCGGGGCCGACCTGGTCGTGCTGCCGGAACTGTGGGCCGCCGGCTACTTCGCCTTTGACGCGTACACCGAGCGGGCCGAGACACTGGACGGCCCCACCGTCGCGGTCGGCCGCGAATGGGCCCGGGAGCTGGGCACCCACGTACACCTCGGCAGCATCGTGGAACGCGATCCGCACGGGCGCCTGTACAACACGGCCGTGCTGATCGCTCCGGACGGGGCGATCGTGCACACCTATCGCAAGGTGCATGTCTTCGGCTACGCCTCGCGGGAGGCGGAACTCCTCACCGCAGGGGCCGCCCTGGAGGTGGCCGACACCAAGCTCGGCCCCCTGGGTGCAACCACCTGCTACGACCTGCGCTTCCCCGAGCTGTGGCGCGCCCTGGCGGATCGCGGCGCCAAGTCGGTCATCGTGCCGGCCGCCTGGCCGGCCGCCCGGCGCGAGCACTGGCAGCTGTTCACGACCTGCCGAGCAGTAGAGCAACAGGTGTTGCTCATCGCGTGCAACGCAGTCGGCATCCAGGACGGCGGTGTCGAACTGGGCGGCCACAGCCGGGTCGTGGACCCCTGGGGAGACGTACTCGGCGAGGCCGGCGCCGAGGAGGGCGTCACGTTCTGCGACACCGACATGACCGTGGTCGACACCGTCCGGGCGGAGTTCCCCGTGCTCGCCGACCGTCGCTGGCCGATGCCCACCCCACCCGATCACGCCCA
This sequence comes from Streptomyces sp. NPDC002896, assembly GCF_040295225.1. NCBI lineage: Bacteria > Bacillati > Actinomycetota > Actinomycetes > Kitasatosporales > Streptomycetaceae > Streptomyces > Streptomyces sp. NPDC002896. The sequence goes on from NZ_JBEOVA010000024.1 coordinate 132,494, forward strand.
GCAACCCGAGTAGTGAGGAAACGATCATGACCGAACCCCCAACACCTCTGACGCTGAAGATCGCCGGCACCGGAGGTGAACTGAGGCTCTCTGCGGACCGGCTGGTCGTGGCCGGATACACCGCGAAGGACGAGGCGGCCGTGGCGGAGCACATCGCCGAGCTGGCCCGCATCGGTGTCCCCCCGCCGCCGACCGTGCCCGCCTTCTACAACCTCGACCCCCGGCTGCTCACCACCGATGCGGTGCTCGAGGTGACCAGTCCGTCGACCTCCGGCGAAGTCGAGCCGGTGGTGATCCGCCGCGGCGGACGCCACTTCCTGGCGGTGGGATCCGACCACACCGACCGCGACCTGGAACGCACCGACATCGCCGCGTCCAAGGCCGCCTGCCCCAAGCCGCTCGGCAGCACGGTCGTGGAGGTCGGCACCGACCTGTCCGCCGTGGACTGGGACCACCTCTCCGCCGATTCCACGGTGGACGACCAGCTCTACCAAGAGGGCAGCATCGCCACACTGCGCCAACCTGCCGAGCTGATGCAGCGGATGACCGCCGTTCTCGGTGAGATCACCGGAGATGTGGTGCTGTTCTGCGGCACGTTGCCCCTGATCGACGGCACGTTCGTGCACGGCAGTTCGTGGCGGACGCGCCTGCACCTCCCCGGGGGACCGACCCTGACTCATGCCTACGAAACCAAGCTGAGGAGCGTGTGATGCGCAACGGATCGGACTACCTGGCCTCGCTCAAGGACTCACGCCGCATTTACGTGGATGGCGCCCCCGTTGAGGACGTGGCCCACCACCCGGCGTTCGCCCCGATCGCGAACACGATAGCCGGGTTGCTCGACCTGGCCGCCGACCCCGCATCGGAGCTGACCCGGACTGATCCAGACACCGGTGCCACGGTCAACCGCCTGTTCACCACGCCGCGGAGCCGCGAAGACCTCACCGCGTTCCGCGAAGCCGCCACCACATGGGCCAGGCACACGCACGGCTGGGTGGGGCGCAGCCCCGACCACGTGGGCGCGTTCTTCGCCGCGTTCGCCGCGCACCCCGAGGCCTTCCACGACGGCGCCCGCGACTTCGCCGCGAACGTCACCGCGTACCAGAAGCGGATCGTGGCCGAGGACCTCTACCTCTCGTACGCGATCATTCCGCCCCAGGTCTCCCGGGCCACCACGGCGCACGCCTGGGACGGTGAGCTGATCCAGGTCGGCGTAGCCGAGGAGCGGGCCGACGGGATCGTGGTCCGCGGGGCCCAGATGCTGGCCACTGGTGGGGCGGTCGCCGACGAGATCTTCGTCTCGTGTATCAAGCCGCTCAGTCCCGAGGACTCCGACTTCGCGCTCAGCTTCGCCGTCCCGGTCGGCGCCGAGGGCCTCAAGCTGTACTGCCGTCGGCCCTACGCGCCCGCGGCGAGCAGCCCCTACGACTATCCGCTGACGACGCGGTTCGACGAGACCGACGCGCTGCTGGTGTTCGACGACGTCTTCATCCCGTGGGAGCGGGTGTTCGTCTACCGCGACGTGGCGGGCCTGCGCCGGCAGTTCTTCGACACCGGTGCCCATGTGCTGGGCAACTGGCAGGCCCAGATCCGGTTCGCGGTGAAGCTGCAGTTCCTGGCCGGGCTCGCCCGCAAGGTCGCCGCGGTCAACGGTGTGGACACCTTCCCTGGCGTGGTGGAGAAGCTCGGTGAGCTGGCGAGCCTGGCCTCGCTCGTGGAGTCGGCCGTCCTGGCCGGCGAGTACACCGCGGCGCCGGACGGGCAGGGTCTGTGGCGGCCCGGCGCCCGCGCGGTGTACGGGGCGATGGGGCTGCAGGCCGAGCTCTACCCGCGGGTGCTGGCCATCCTGCGTGACCTGGTCGGCGGCGGTGTCCTGCAGGTGCCGTCCAGCGTCGCCGACATGACCAACCCTCAGGAGCGGGCCGACATCGACCGGTACGTGCACAGCCCGAACGCACCGGCCGAGGAGCGGGTGAAGCTGTTCAAGCTCGCCTGGGACGCGGTGGGCAGCGAATTCGCCGGCCGTCACCACCAGTACGAGCTGTTCTACGCCGGCGCACCGTTCGTGGTGAAGGGCTACGCCTTCCGCAACTACGGCTTCGAAGGTCCGCTCGCCGAGGTTGACGCGTTCCTGTCCAGCTACGACCTCGAGACCGCCTCCGCCTGAACCGAGCAACTGGAGCAGTTCGCCGATGAGCAAACCCGAGTACGAGTTTTTCCCGGTCACCGAGGTCGACTTCACGATCTGCCCGGGCGACGAGCCGAAGATCACCGAGCGGATCCTCGCCAAGGACCCGAAGTCCGGTGTCGCCACGCGCATCCTGCGGTACGAGCCGGGCGCGGACTCCACCCCCATGGGAGTGCAGAAGCACGACTTCTGGGAAGAGGTCTACATCCTGGAAGGCTCCTTCACCGACCTCACGCTGGGGCAGACCTTCGGCGCCGGGGAGTACGCCTGCCGTCCTCCGGGCATGCCACACGGCCCGTGGCGTACCGACGAGGGCGTGGTGACCTTCGAGGTCCGCTACCGCACCTGACCCCCAGCATTGGAGTCCCCCATGGCAACCCCCTCGTCCGCGGTCGCCGCCGTGGACCCCATGACGATGCGCCGCACGATGGGCCGTTTCGCCACCGGAGTCGCAGTGGTCACCACCAGCGCTGACGGGGTGCCTCACGGCATGACCGTCAATTCGCTGACCTCCGTCTCACTCGAACCGCCCCTCCTCCTGGTGTGCCTCACCACTGGTGCGCGAACCACCGAGGCCGTCACCACGGCCGGGAAATTCGCGGTCAACATCCTCTCCGCCCGTCAGGAACACCTCGCGCTGCGCTTCGCCAAGCGCGGAACCGACCACTTCGCAGGCCTGGACATCGTCTACGGGCGACACCAAGTCCCGGTCATCCCGGGCGCCTTCGCACACCTGGAGTGCGCGGTCGAGCGACACTTCGTGGCCGGCGACCACATCGTGGTCATCGGTAAAGTGCTCGAGGTGTGTGAGCGCGACGGCGAACCGCTAGGGTTCATCGGCGGCGCGTTCAGCGACGTCGTCGACCGCGGGCACAAGCCCGTGCATTGGTTCTACTGACCGGACCAACCAGAACCTCGCGTCCGACACACCCATTCCGCCGGATACTCGATGGCCTTGGTGGCTGCTGCAGCAGCCACCAAGGCCATCGAGTATCCGCTTGGTGCCCTGATCAGGACACCAACTGCCGCCTCGGATAGTTGCCAGGCAGCAACCAGCACCCGGTCCCCGGGCCCCCACCTCGGCCGGCGAGACGGGTGTTCGGCCCAGCGACAGTGCTGACCGTCTCTCAGTCCTGGGTAGACCCCGCCGGTCGCGTCACCATCAGACCACGCAGCCACGCCCTGCTACGCCGCGCCGTCCCGCGAACGCACCGCATACTGGCTCTGACCAGGCGTCTTGCCCCCCGTGGGGATCTGCGGCGCTGGTCCGAGGCGAGGCCCAGCGTGGTCATCATGGCTGCGATCGGCGGTCGCCAGTCGCGACGGCGGCTCGCAGGACAAATCCGGCGTGCAAGGCCAGCACTTCGCTCCCGGGCGACGAACTCCACTGCCTCGACCGGCAACTCGAACGGGACCCGGGGAAACCGGCCGTGCTGCGTATACAACGACAGCAGCACCGCGAAGCCCAACTGCGCCGCACCGCGCTTGCCCGACAAGAGCGCCATCGGCGGCGTCTTCGTCATCACCTTCGTCTCGTACGTCGGCTTCGAGCAGACCGCCATCTACAGTGAAGAGGCAAGAGATCGCCGCCGCACGGTGCCCCGCGCCACCTACACCGCCGTGCTCTTCCTGGCCGTCGCCTACACCTTCTGCGCCTGGGTGACCCTGATGGCGGCAGGCCCCTTCCCGGCTCGGAAGCCTCCTCGCCGGCAATCCATCGACCCTGGTGTTTGCTCTCAACAGTGAATTCGCCGGTCAGGCGATGACCAAGGCCATGCAGGTGCTCATAGTCACCAGCTTCGTGGCCGGCGTCCTCGCACTGCAGAACGCCTGTACGCGCTACCTGTACGTCCTCGGACGCAACCGCTTGGCGCCGGCCCGCTGCGGCACCGTCAATGTACGCACCGGCACCCCCGGCTTCGCCGGAATCACCCAGACGCTGCTGACTCTTGTCGCCCTTGTGGCCTTCGGGCTCACCTCAGCCGACCCGTACACACAGATCGTCCCTTGGACCAACACGCCCACACTGGTGGCCGTACTGCTCTTGCAGGCTGCCACGTGCTGCGCGGTGATCCGCTACTTCGCCCAGCCGGCCCGCCGCGCCGCCGAGAGTCTTCGGCACCGCATGATCGCTCCCGCCTTGGCCGCTGTCCTGCTCGGCGCAGCGCTGCTTTGCATCGCCAACAAGATGGGCATGCTCACAGGACTGGGCGGACCCTGATCAACCTGCCCCTCCTCGGCGGCGCTGCCGCCGGCGCTGCGCGTGCCGCATGGCGGCGCCGCCACAACCCGAACGCCTACGCATCCCTCAATACGCCCGACACAAGCAAGACCCGAGCTTGACACCTCCACAGCACCCAGGGCACCAGAAGCCCGACTACGCCTGGTCAGTACCCGGCTGGACCATCGAGCGGCCAGGCGAGGTCCCCGGAGAGGCCGAACTCTGGCTGTACGCCAGCCAGTTCTCGTATGCCCCCGGTGAGCGCGTCGCCCTGCACATGCACACCACCGCCGACCGGTACGACCTGGAGATCCTGCGGGATGGCGCGCGTCCGATCACCGTGGCTCGCTTCGAGAACCTGCCAGGCAAGGCCCACCCCACCCCTCCCGACGCCTACGAGAAGGGCTGCGGATGGCCGGTCGCCCTCACCGTCGAAGTCGAGGAGCACTGGGAGTCCGCCTTCTACCTCGTCACTCCAGGAGCTCGGGTACCCGATCACCGCCACACGGGGCACCGGCGGCGGCTACCAACTCAGCCCCGGCGCCTCGCTCCCGCCCCTAGTACTCAGCGAGGACGAGGCCGCCGCCATCGTCATGGGGCTCCAAGAGATCACCTCCGGCCCCTCCCCGACGTCAGCGGACGCCGCGCTGAGCGCCATGGCCAAGATCGTCCAGGTGCTTCCCGTGCGGATCCGACGCCGCATCGACAGCCTCCGCGCCGTCGCCGTCCCGGCGCGAAACCCCGAGGCACGCGTGGGCATCACCGATGTCGCCTCGTTGACGACCCTCGCCCTGGCCTGCCGCGACACCGAGACGGTGGAGTTCGCTTACCGCACCCGCACCGGTCAGACCGCGGCCAGGACCGTCCACCCGCACCACATCGTCCGCGTCGAGAACCGCCTGTACCTCATCGCCTGGGACCTCGACCGGGCCGACTGGCGCACCTTCCGCGTCGACCGCATCGGTGATGCGAGCCGCACCGGCACGACGTTCGCCCCCCCGCCCCCTCCCCGCCGACGATCCCGTCGAGTACGTGCGCGCCCGGATCAGGGCGATGCCCGCCAGGTATCCCGTCCGCGCCACGGTCGGGGCCCCCGCCGAACGAGTGCGGGAGGAGATCGCGCACTACGGGACGGTGGAACCCATCGACGACACCTCGTGCCGGGTGGAGATCGCCGCCGACTCCCTGGACTGGGCCACCTTCTGCATCGGAGCGCTCGACGCCCCCGTTGTGGTCCACGGCCCACTGGAAGCCATTGCCTACATGCGAGCCTGGGGACGACGCCTCACCGCCGGCACCCAAGAGCCTCCATGACCCGCGCAACGGTCTTCAGAGGCGCAGAACCGGGCGGTGCCGACCCGGAGCAGCGGACACGGAGGAAACACGCACCCCCAGGCCCCCGGCCCCCCGCGGCCCCTCTGCGTCAACGCCCGGCGCAGGGCTGCATGGCCAGTGAGGGGTAGACGGTGAACACCCGCTGGCCGTCGAGCCACGCGCTGAGCCGCCGCGCTTCGGCCGCCAACGCCTCGCGGGCCTGCGGGGAGACATCGTCATCAAGCAGGCGCAGCTCGACCACACCGCCGGGATCCTGCACCCATGCACCGACGACGCGTCCGTCGACCCAGGCGGTAGTCCCGGCGTTTCCCGCACTGTCGAACAACTGAGGTGCGTGCGCACCGAGGTAGAAGGCGCGTGCCTTCCAGCCCATCACGGTCGGATCGAGCAACGGCAGGAGCGCGACCCACGGCTCGGCGGCGACGACCGGGGCGACGGCGCCCGGTGTCTGCCGGGGCGCGGCGAGACGCCGTCCTCTCGGAATCCCGGGGTGCACGCGAAAGGCGAGCCGGTGCGGTCGTCGCACCGGCTCGCTCGGGAGGGGTTCTCCTCATGGGCTCGACAGCTGCTACTCCAGGGTCACGAGGGTTCGGCCGCGTGCCTTACCGGCCAGGACCCGGTCCAGTGCGGACTCAAGCTGATCGAGGCCGACATCCTGGGTTGCGATGTCGTCGAGCCGGTTCGGGCGCAGGTCGGTGGCCAGACGCTGCCAGACCCTGTGCCGCAGCTCGCTCGGGCAGGCGATCGCCCCGCGCAGAATGAAGGGGGAGACGGTGGTGGCCAGCTGCGCGCCCCCCGTGTTGCCGCTGGCGGCCACGGCTGTGCCGTACCGCAGGCCGGCGAGGACGGCGGCGAGGATAGGGCCGCCGACACAGTCGACGGCGCCAGCCCACTGTTCACGCAGGAGCGGCTTGCCGGAGCCAGGACCTCTTCGCGACTGATGATCTCGGCAGCGCCCAGGTCGTGGAGCCAGTCGGCGGCGTCGGGCTTTCCGGTGGCCGCGACGACCTTGTGCCCGCGGGACAGGCTGCTCGTCCGGGTCGACCGCCCCATCGACAAGGACGCCGAGCTCGTGGCGCTGGTCCGCTATTCCGAGGGCTGCCCGAGCACCGAAGGACCGCATTGGTCCGGAAGGAGTCGTGACCGCCCCGCGCAGGAGCGGCCGGACAAAGCGCGGCAGAGGGCCCAGATCGTCGTCGCAGCTTGCGTCGTGTCGTCCGGCGCTGGTCCGGTACCGCGTCAGAGCACCAGCCCGGGGTCCGTGGTGAGTTCGACGACGGTCCACGGGGCGTAGGGCAGGGCAGCGAGCCCGTCGCGCAGCGTGCGCCGCACGCGGTCCTCGTCCGCGATGTCCCAGCGACCCGGCGGCACCACGAAGCCGACGTCGACGTAGAGCTTGTGGCCCACCTTCCCGGTTCGCAGCACCGGCTCGGGAAGCCCTTCGGCGGCCCGCACCCGTTCTATGACCTCGCGGATCAGCTGCTGCACGGCCGGCTCCGGCGCGGACTCCAGCAGCTCGGATGCAGCCTGGCGGAGCATGCGCACGGGCAGCCGGGCGAGCATCACGCAGCTCAGCAGGACCAGCACGGAGTCGGCGTACACCTTCGCGCCGCGCCACGCCGTCGTACCCAGCAGGACCGCCACGACGCCTCCGACCGCGATGACGATGCTGGTCACGGCGCCCGCGAGCCAGACCGCCGCATCCGCCCGGATCAGGTCCGACCGCGGACCGTGCCGCACCAGGTAGCCATACGCCGCGAAGCACGCGAGTCCGCTCACCGCTCCATACGCGGCCAGGCCCGCGGCCGCCACGTCGGACCCGCCGTCGAGGATGACCCGGACGGCCTCCACGGCGGCGTAGACGAGCGTCCCGAGCAGCGCAAGACCCTGTACGCCCACAACCAGCGGCACGAGCGACTCCCGGCCGAACGGGAATCGCGGCGTCGGGCCGACAGCGGCGAGGCGCGAGGCGTACAGCGCGAGCCACGACAGCCCCAGGCCAAGGATGGCGTAGACGCCGTCGAGCAGGATCACCTGCGAGCCGGCTGCGAGCCCCCACACCAGGGCCACGGCCGAGAGCGCGATCGAGACCGCCATCGAGACCCTCAGCGCGCGCTGCTCGTGCTGCGCCGACCGGGACGACTCTCCATCCGCCATCACATCATGATCACGGGGTCCGGCTGCTGAGGCAACCGGACCTCACACGAGTCCCCCGGCCAAGCCCCGCGACGTCGGCCCGTGCGCGCGACTTTGGGCGCCGCCGCGCGGCACCGCACCCGCCTTGGGGTTCTTCTGCGCGCAGAAGGTGCCGTAGGGGACCAGCAAGTACGCGGTGGCGGAAGGGTTCACAGGCCGCCCCTCGGCATCGTCGATCCGTCAGGTGACCGTCGACCTGGACATCCCGGCCCACGCCGCGACCATCATCGAGGGCGAGATTGACCCCGACACCTGGAGACCGAGGACCGTTCGGCGAGGCCAGCGGCCACACGGACCCCATACCATGTCACCCGTCCTCCGTGTCACTGCGATCAGCCACCACACGGCTCCGGTGGTGCAGGCGTTCATCGTTGTGTATGCGAAGTACGTGCCCGACGCCACTGGCGACCGGCACTTCGCCGATGACCTGACCGTCGACCGCGACCGTGGACGGTCTGCTCTCCGAGCTGGACGAGTACGCCGTCGAGCAGGCGGCACATCTCGGATGGCGAAGCCCGTCGCCGTCGCCCTCGGCTCCGGCGACGAGAACACCGCCGCCGCGCTCGCCGAGCACGGCGCGGTCGAGGTTCTCACGCACAACGCCCCGGAGCACTTCGACTACCTGGTCGTACCGAAGGTGGCCACCCAGGGTGCGTACGAGCAGGTGTCCCCGGCCGCCGTTCGCTTCCCGTCCTCCGCCGAGGGCAGGAGATCGCTCCCCTCTGGCGCTGAGAATCGGTTCCGGCATCGTCACCAACGCTGTCGACCTGGAGGCCGGCGACGAGGGCCCTGTCGCGGCGCAGTCCGTGTTCGCCGCGTCCTTCACCACCGAGTCCCGCGTCTCCGAGGGCACGCCGGTCATCACTGTCAAGCCCAACTCGGCGCCGGTCGAGGCCGCTCCGGACGCCAGTGCGGTCGAGGTGCTGTCGGTGTCGTTCTCCGAGAAGGCAGCCGGCGCGCCCCTCACCCGGTCCCCTTCCAAGGAGCCGTCATTGCCCCGGCCGTGCCTGGACGCCACCCTTCCCGCGGTACGGCGTCCAGCAGCCCGCGCGTGTACGGGTGCTCGGGTGCGGACAGCACCCGGTCGGTCGGGCCGTGTTCGACCACGCGGCCGCGGTGCATGACCAGGATCTCGTCGGTGATCTGCTGGACGACGGCCAGGTCGTGGGTGACGAACACGTAGGAGACCGCGAGCTGTTCGCGCAGGTCGGCCAGGAGCCCGAGGACCTGGGCCTGTACCGAGACGTCGAGCGCCGATACGGCCTCGTCGAGGACGAGGACGGCGGGCCCCGGCACGAGAGCGCGGGCGATGGCGACGCGCTGGCGCTGGCCGCCCGACAGCTGCCCGGGGCGGGAGGCGGCGATGCGGTCGTCGAGGCCGACCTGGTCGAGGAGTTCGGCGGCGCGCCCGTGGTGGCGGGTGCGGTCGGGTTCGTGCAGGCGCAGCAGTTCGAGCAGGCCGGCGCCGACGGTCTGGCGTGGGTCGAGGGATGCGTAGGGGTCCTGGAAGACCATCTGGACGGCGCGGGCGCGGTGGATCCGGTCGGCTGGGGCCGGGGCGCCGGACAGGAACACCTCGCCGGAGGTGGGGCGTTCGAGGCCGGTGAGCATGCGGGATACGGTGGTCTTGCCGGAGCCGGACTCGCCGACCACGCCCAGGGAGGCACCGGACCGCAGCGTGAAGGACACGTCGTCCACGGCGGTCGTGCCGTGCCGGCCCGGGAAGACTTTGCGCAGGTGGCGGGCTTCGACCGCGGGCGGTGGCGGGGGGCTTGTGGTCGTCACGGGGCCTGTGGTCGTCACGAGGCGGGCTCCAGGGCGTGTGTGTCGGCGAGTTCCTGTGCGCGGTGGCAGGCGGTGGTGTGGGTGCCGAGCGGGGCGAGGGCGGGACGGGTGGCGCGGCATGCGTCCTGCTCGTACGTACAGCGGTCGGCGAAGCCGCAGCCGTCCCCTGCCTCGAACGCGGAGACAGGGCGGCCGGGCAGCGGCGCCGGCCGTGTGCGGGAGCCGAGGACGGGGCGGGCGCGCAGCAGGCCTGCTGTGTAGGGGTGGGCGGCGTGGTGGTGCAGGTCGGCGGAGGGGCCGGTCTCCACGATCGTGCCCGCGTACATGACGGCGACGCGGTCGGTGACGGCGGCCGCGAGGTCGAGGTCGTGGGTGACGAAGACCATGGCGAGGCCGCGTTCGCGACGCATTGCGTCGAGGATCGCCATCACCTCCTGCTGGGTGGTGACATCGAGCGCGGTGGTGGGTTCGTCGGCGAGCAGGAGGCGGGGTCCGGTGGCGAGTGCGGCGGCGATCATCACGCGTTGCAGCAGACCGCCGGAGAGCTCGTGCGGGTACTGGGCCATGCGCCGTTCCCCGTCCGCGATGCCCACGTCGGCGAGGGCCCTGACCATGCGGACGGCGGCCTCGCGCCGACGCAGGCCATGGGTGAGGACGAGTCCCTCGGTGAGGAAGTCGCCGACCCTGCGGACCGGGTTGACGGTGGCGCGCGGGTCCTGGTGGATCATCGCGATGCGGTGGGAGCGATACCTGCGCAGGGCGCGGGCGTCCATCCCGTACACGTCCTCGTCCTCGTCCTCGAAGCGGACAGCGCCTTCAGTACGGGATCCGGTTGGCAGCATGCGCAGGACGGCCTTGAGGGTCATGGACTTGCCGGAACCCGACTCGCCGACCAGGCCGAGGGCCTCGCCGGGGGCGACGGAGAACGACACGTCGCGCAGGACGGTGCGGTGCCCCGGACCGGGCAGGGTGACGTGCAGGCCGTTGATGTCCAGGGTGTTCATCACGCGCCCTTCCCGCTAGCCGCGGCCGAAGCCGAAGTGGCCCTCTCGCCCAGGGTGTTGACCCCCACGACGACGAGGACGATGAGCAGGCCCGCGGCCAGGGACTGCCAGGGCGCCCCGTTCAGCAGGGCGGACTGCCCCTGGGCGACCATCAGGCCCCACTCGGCGGACGG